>JBAUSV010000171.1:0-1848 GCA_049581885.1 Gammaproteobacteria bacterium
GCTCAGACCGCCTTGTCCAGAATCGGCGTCGGCCGATGCTGTTCGTTGACGTGGACGTAGATCATGGTGGCCGTCGCCACGCGGCGGACGTCTTCGCCGCCCCAGTCACTTTCGGCGAACATGGTGACGTCCACGGTGCAGGAGGTGTTGCCGACTTTCCTGAGGTCAGTGTAGAAGCTCACCAGGTCTCCTACGTACACGGGCTTGATGAACACGAACGAATCAACGGCCACGGTGACGACGCGACCCTTGGCGCGGCGGTAGGCGAGGATGGCGCCGGCGATGTCGGCGTTGGACATCAGCCAGCCGCCGAATATGTCGCCCAGGGCGTTGGTGTCGCGCGGCATGGCCACGGTGCTGACCGAGGCATGGCGGTCGTCGGGCGGTGTCTCGAAGTGCATGCTGCTTCCTTCTGTTAAAACGTGTCCCAACCCGGGTCGGGAGTGTAGAGCGGGCCGTACATCTGGTCCAGCGCCGTGAGGCGGGCCTTGAGATCCTCGGAGCCTGCGCTGCGCGCGTAATGCAGCGGACCACCACGGAACGGGGCGAAGCCCGTACCGAAGATGACGCCGGCGTCGAGCAGGTCGGCGTCGGAGACGATGCCCAGGCGCAGGCAGCGCACGGCCTCGTTGAGCATGGGCAATATCAGGCGGTCGGTCAGTTCCGAATTCTCGGTGCGCCTTGATTTCTGCTTGACCGGCTTGCCGTCCTTCCAGGTATAGAGCCCCTTGCCGGTCTTCTTGCCCAAGTGTCCGGCCTCGACCAGCTTGCGCGCGGCGGCGGGGACCTCAAACTCGAGCGTGTCCTTGAGTTCGCGGGCAACGTCGAGGGCGATGTCCAGGCCCACGGTGTCAGCTAGCTCGGCGGGTCCCATGGGCATGCCGAAGTCCTCGGCGGCGCCATCGATGTCGGCGAGCGATTCGCCACCGTCCCAGGCCATCAGTGCGCTCATCATGTAGGGCGCGAGCACGCGGTTGACCAGGAAGCCGGGGGCACTGCGCACCGGCACCGGCAGCTTGCCCATCGCGCGCACCGCGGACAGCGCCTGGTCCGCGATCGACTCGGACGTGTGTTCGGAAGAGACCACTTCGACCAGTGGCATTTTCGTCACCGGATTGAAGAAATGCAGGCCGATCAGACGTTCGGGATGCTGCAGTACCGAGGCCAGCGCTTCCAGCGGGATGCTGGAGGTGTTGGTGGCAAGCAGGGCGTTGTCGGCGAGGCGCGGCTCGATGTCCTTGAGCAAGCCCTGCTTGGCCTCGCGCTTCTCGACGATGGCCTCGATAACCAGCTCCGCATCGGCCAGGGATTCGCCGGAAAGATCCGGGTGCAGGCGCTCCATGGCGTCCTCGATCTTGCCGGGATCCTTGAGCTTGCGCTCGAAGAATTTACGCGCGCGTCCCCGGGCGCCGTCCACATATTTTTCCTCGCGATCCTGCAGGCCGACATCCATGCCGCGCGAGGCACACCAGGCGGCGATGTCACCGCCCATGGTGCCCACGCCGATCACGTGCACGCGTCGCGGCTTGAAGCGCGCCTTGCGGCCCAGGCCCTTGAGCCGGTCCTGGAGCATGAACACACGCACCAAATTGCGTGCGGTCTCGCCGCACATGAGCTCGGCGATCGAGCGCGCCTCGAGTTCGAAGCTGCGTTCCTGCAGGGCGCCGCCGTGGCGTTGCCACAGGCGCACGATGGCATAGGGCGCCGGGTAGTGTGCTTCCCTGACCTTGTCCGCCAGTTGCCTGCGCAGCAGCATCGCCACGAAAGGGCGCGACGGGGCCAGCGAAAGCAGGCGCTGCAGCAGCGGCGCGCGCTGCGGTTTCGGCGACTTGAGCGCGAGGTTGCAGG
>JBAUSV010000172.1:0-1836 GCA_049581885.1 Gammaproteobacteria bacterium
TTCGGCCTCTGGACACGGACGGTGGTGGCCGATCTGATCGAGCGGAAATTCGGCATTCGCCTGGGCCAGACCGCGGTGGGGACGCTGCTTGCCCGGCTCGGCCTGACCTGGGGGAAGAAAGGCCAGACACCGGTCGTGCAACGCCCTGGTCAGCGCCAGACGATCAGTGCCGCCTCGGCCGTGAACGCCAAAGGCGGATTCTGGTACTGCACCTATGAAGGGGGCCTGACGGCCGAGCTCTTTGTGCGGCTGCTTCGCCAACTGATGCGCCGTCGCGTGCGTCCGGTGCATCTGGTGGTCGATAGTTTGCCGGCCCACAAGACCCGCCTGGTGAAGGAGTATGTGGCTTCAACCGAGGGGCGCCTGACCCTGCATTTCCTTCCCGGCTATGCTCCGGAACTGAACCCGGACGAGCTGGTCTGGAGCCACGTCAAGCGCACCGGGGTGGCCAGGACGCCGCTGCGGAAGGGCGAGAAGCTGCGCGAAAAAATCGATGCCCAACTCGCTGCCATCAAACGAACCCCCGCCCTCGCGCGCTCATTCTTCCTGGCTCCGAGTGTAGCCTATATTACCGACTGGTGAGTAACATGCAAACCTCTGGCGGCGGCGCCCTCTGTGTGATGCATCTCGCAACCTAAATCTGTATGCTGACTGACCGCAGCTTTCCCACCAGCCGCCATCAACTAGTGCCCTCCGTCATTGATTTTGCGGCGGATCTCTGACTCGCTGTCTCCGCAACGACGGAGATGGTTCGTGACCGCGAAACAAAGTGCCGTGAAGAAGTACGTGGTGAAGCTCAGCGCCGAGGAACGCGAGCAGCTCGACACGATGATCCAGGTGGGAAAACACGCCGCCCGCAAGCTACTGAAAGCGCGGATCCTGCTGAAGGCCGACGCCTCCGAGGCCGGCGAAGGCTGGAGTGACAGCCAGATCGCCGCCGCCCTGGACACCAGCGTCGACACCGTAGCCAGGACCCGGCAGCTCCTGGTGGAGGAGGGCTTCGAGGCCGCTTTGACCCGCAAGCACTCGCCGCGCTCGGCCAGGCCGCGCATCTTCGACGGCGCCGCGGAGGCCAAGCTGATCGCACTGGCCTGCTCCCCGCCGCCCAAAGGGCGCGCACGGTGGACGCTGAAACTGCTGGAAACAGCAGTGGTGGAACTGGAGATCGTGGAGCGTGCCAGCGACAACACGATCGGGCGGACGCTAAAAAAAACGTTCTCAAGCCCCACCTGCAGAAGCAGTGGGTAATCCCACCGAACGCCAGCGCCGCGTTCGTCGCCGGCATGGAAGACGTGCTGGACGTCTATCAGCGACCGCATGACCCGGCATGCCCCGTGGTGTGCGTGGACGAGACGTCGAAGCAACTGGTCGCGGAGACGCGTGTGCCGATCAAGGCGAAGCCCGGCCGGCCTGCGCGGCATGACTACGAGTACGAACGCAACGGCACCGCCAACCTGTTCATGATGTTCGCGCCGCTCGAAGGCTGGCGGCATGTCAAGGTCACCGATCGCCACGCCGCCATCGACTATGCCCACCTGCTCAAGGATCTGAGCGACACCCACTTTCCTCAGGCCAGCAGGATCGTACTCGTGCAGGACAACCTCAACACTCACAAGCCGGCGTCACTCTATGAGGCTTTTTCTCCTGCCGAGGCACGCCGGCTCGTCGAGCGGTTCGAGTGGCACTACACCCCGAAGCACGGCAGCTGGCTGGATATGGCCGAATCCGAACTCAGCGTTCTCTCGACGCAGTGCCTCGACCGACGCATCCCCGACAAGCAAGTGCTGGTCGAGGAAGTCGCCGCGTGGGAGCGCAGCCGCAATCGGGATCACGTCA
>JBAUSV010000173.1:0-24294 GCA_049581885.1 Gammaproteobacteria bacterium
CGTTGTTCAGGGTGAGCGTCTGCTCCGCCGCGGTATCGAGCGTGCCATCACCGTTGCCGGGAATCACGAATACGCCGCTATCGGTCCCGAGCACCACATCGGCCTTGCCGTTGCCGGTCGCATCGCCTACTGTGATGCTCTGCGCATACGCCGAGCTACCGAGTGTGTAATTCACGGCGGGCTGGAAGGTGCCGTTTCCGTTGCCGATGAGCACGCTCACCTGGTCTGCTGTGGACAAATCGTAGTTGCCGGTAACGATATCCGGATGGCCGTCGCCGTTCAGATCGCCCACCGCAATGGTCCACGGATAGGAGGCCGTGGGGTAGAACACTGGCGCCGCGTAGCCCCCGCCTTGTTTGGCGAGAAACACCCACACGCCCCCGGAATCGGGCGAGGTGCTGGAACTGGAATCATCGGCCACCGCCAGATCCATCAGGCCGTCGCCGTTGAAGTCCGCACGCACCATCTGCGAGCCGCCGGGCAAGACGCTACTGCCCGGAAGCAGTGCTCCGGGATAAAATGATGGCGTCGCCTGTGCCGGACCGGCGAACACCATACCCGCTATCGCAGCGAACGCAACAGCTGATACCGTCTTGACGATACGTTGCATGATCGGAACTCCTTTCCATTGGTGGCTGTGAGATTTTGCGCGAATTAAACCCTTGTTCGGATATGCGGTCAACTTGACTGCGAACCGGTAATCAAATATAGGGAACCCGAATCGATCGCAAGTGTGCGAATTCTTTTTACAGCGGCGTGAGGGCCGGGGCCTTCTCCAGGTGTGCCCCGGCCAGCCAGTCGGTGGAGCGCATTTCTTCCAGGCGGCTGATCGTGCGCTTGAATTCGTAGCGAAAGCGCATGCCCGTGTAGAGCTTTTCCGGTTCCGCGGCGGCAGTTGCGACCAGCAGCGTATGGCGTTCGTAAAGAATGTCGACCAGCGCGATAAAACGGCGTGTTGCCTCCAGTGCGTCGTCGTCGAGCACGGGTACATTATTAATGAGCACTGTGCGGTAACGTTCCGCCAGTTCGATGTAATCGTTGGCGCTTCGGGCCTCCATGCATAGCGGCGCGAAATCGAAGAACACGGTATCTTCGCTCGCGCCGCGAGCGTCGATGCGCCGTCCGCTGAGCGTCAGGGTGGTGGGCCGGGCTTCGCCATCGCCGAGCTGCGAAAACAGTGCGCCCAGGCGATCCGCGCCGGTGCCGTTTGCCGTGGACTGCCACACACCGTCGGAGTCGATTCGATCCGCGCGGTAGTCATGTGTGCCTTTGACGGCGACCACCTCGCAATGTGCTTCGACGGCACGGATCGCGGGCAGAAAGTTTTCGCGTTTCAGCCCGTTGCGATACAGCTCGCCGGGGGGCAGGTTGGCGGTTGCGACCAGGGCCACGCCCTCGGCGAACAGCGCCTGCAGCAGCGGGCCGAGCAGCATCGCATCGGCGATGTCTTCCACCAGCAGTTCGTCGAAGCAGATTACCCGCGTGCGCCGCGCCAGCGCATGCGCCAGCCGGGGCAACGGGTCGTCGTGGCGGCGCAGATGCTTCAGGGGATCGTGCACTTCGTCGCGCATGAAGGCGTGGAAGTGATGGCGCAGTTTGCGGTCGATGGGAAGGGAGCGGTAAAAGAGGTTCATCAGCCAGGTCTTGCCGCGGCCCACCGGGCCATACAGATACACGCCTTGCGGTCGCGATTTGTGCCACCAATGCGGGCGGCTTTCCAACTCGCGGCTCAAGCGGGTCAGCGCGGCGACGGCCCCGGCCTGGGCCGGATCCTGCGTCTTGCCGTCGGTTAACTGCTTACGGTAGGCGCGTTCGAAGGCGGTGGTGTCGGTGGACATGGGGCCGGACATGCGAATGCGCCGCCAAGTTTAACGGTTCGGATCGGCTAAGCTGTTCGGCATCTTGTCCGGACTTGCTGCGTGTCATATCTGCTAGCGCTCGACCAGGGCACCACGAGCAGCCGCGCCCTGGTGTTCAGGGAAGAGGGAACGTTGGTCGGCCTGCACCAGGAGCCGTTGGACGTCGCCACCCCGCGGCCCGGCTGGGTGGAGCAGGACGCGGGGGCCATCTTCGACACCCAGAGTCGATGCATCGAGCGCGTACTTGCGGACAACAGCCTCAGGGCAAAAGACATCGCCGCGCTTGGCATCGCCAATCAGCGAGAAACCACTATCGTTTGGGATCGAAAGACCGGCGAACCCATCGGCCCGGCGATCGTTTGGCAGGATCGGCGCACCGCCGAGGCCTGCCGACGCCTGCGTGAGTCAGGCGCCGAAGACAAGGTGAAGGCGCGCACCGGCCTGCTGCTCGATCCCTACTTTTGTGCCACCAAGATTGCCTGGCTGCTCGATGAGGTGCCGGGTGCGCGTAAACGCGCCGAGGCGGGTGAGCTTGCCTTCGGCACGGTCGATACCTGGTTGCTGTGGCGTTTGAGCGGCGGGCGCACGCATGCCACCGACATCAGCAACGCCTCGCGCACATTGTTATATGACATCCACCGCCAGCGCTGGGATGCTGATTTGCTCGCACTCTTCGGCGTTCCTGCCTCCCTGCTCCCGGAGGTACACGTCAACACGGCCGACTTCGGCAAAGCGGTCATCGGGGGTGCACGCTTCACCGTCCACGGCATGGGCGGCGACCAGCAATCGGCGCTGTTTGCGCAAGGATGCCTCGAGCCCGGCCACGCCAAGGTGACCTACGGCACCGGCGCCTTTGTGCTGGCGAACACCGGCGAGGCGAGCTACGGAGAAGGGCTGCTCACCACCGTGGCTTGGCAGCTGGGCAAGGCGAGCCCGGTCTATGCTCTGGAAGGTTCGATCTTCAATGCCGGCGCCGTCGTGCAATGGCTGCGTGAGGGGCTCGGCATCATCGAGCAATCCGAAGACGTCGAACGGCTAGGCGCAAGCGTGGAGGACAGCGATGGCGTATGGATGGTCCCGGCGTTGACCGGGCTGGGTGCCCCGTTCTGGCGTCCCGATGCCCGCGGCGCTTTGCTCGGTCTGACCCGTGGCACCCGCCCGGCTCACATTGCCCGCGCCGCGCTCGAATCGATTGCTTTCCGGGTCTGCGACGTGTTGAAAGAGGTGGAGCGCTCGGGCGGCTTGGGCGTGGAGACGGTGCGCGTGGACGGCGGGGCCGCGCGTAACAATCTGCTGATGCAGATCCAGGCAGATCTGCTCGGCACGCCCTTGGAGCGTTCACACCAGACCGAGATCACCGCCATGGGCGCAGCGCTTTTCGCCGGCATCGGCGCCGGCATACTGCCGCCCGATGCTTCCCAAACCTGGTGGCAGCGGGAGCGGCGCTTCGAGCCGGGTATGGACACACAGAAACGTGCGGCCCGTTATGCCGCCTGGCGAAAGGTCGTGGGTCACGTAGCCGATTGGTCAGAGCAAGATACGAAATGAACAGCATGGATCGCAGCGCTCATATCGAACGGCTCAAGTCTGATGTTTTCGATGTGCTCGTGATCGGCGGTGGTGCCACCGGTGCCGGCACCGCGCTCGATGCCGCGAGCCGTGGACTCAAGGTGGCTTTGGTGGAGGCGGGGGATTTCGCCTCGGGCACTTCCAGCCGCTCCACCAAGCTTGTGCATGGCGGCGTGCGCTACCTCGAAAGCGCGGTGGAACACTTCGACCGCGGCCAGTTCCACCTCGTACGCGAAGCGTTGTCCGAACGTGCCACGGTGCTCGCCATCGCCCCGCATTTGGCGCACCGGTTGCGCACGGTGGTGCCGGTCTACTCACTGCGCGAGGCGTTTTTTTACCGCTTCGGACTCTGGCTCTATGATCGTGCCGCGGGGCACGCCGCCCTCGGCCGCAGTCATTTCCTCTCGCGAAAGTTGATCCTGAAGTCCTTCCCGGCGCTCAAGCGCCAGGGATTGCGGGGTGGAGTCGCCTACTACGACGGCCAGTTCAACGATGCGCGCATGAATGTCACCTTGGTGGTCACCGCCGCGGAGCAGGGCGCCACGGTGGCCAATTACGCCTCGGTCAACGGCCTGCGTATCGCAGACGGCGGGGTGCGTGGTGCGCGCGTACGCGACATGATCAATGGTGAGGCCATCGAGGTCGAGGCCCGTGTGGTTATCAACGCGACCGGTCCGTTTGCAGACAGCGTGCGCCGGATGGAAATGCCGCAGGCCGAGCCTTTGCTTCAGACGAGCCGTGGCACGCACCTCGCGTTCGACAAAACCTGGACGCCGGGAGAGGATGCCCTGCTGATCCCGCGCACGCCGGATGGCCGCGTCCTTTTCCTTATTCCGTGGGAAGGCGCCGCAATCGCGGGGACGACGGATGTGTCGGCGTCGCCTGCCCGGATTCCCATGCCCAGCCAGGAGGAAGAGGCGTACCTGCTAAAGCAACTGTCCGCATGGCTGGAGCCGGCGCCGACAGAGAAAGAGTTGCGGGCAAGTTGGGCCGGATTGCGGCCACTCGTGATGCAGAGCGGGCGCGAGGGCGGCACCAAGAACCTGGTTCGCGAGCACCACATCGAGGTCGGGGAGAAAGGTCTGGTCACCATCGCCGGCGGCAAATGGACGACCTACCGCCTGATGGCCGAGGAAGTGGTGGATCGGGCCGTCGAGGAGGCCGGGTTCGAGGCAGATCCATGCCGTACCCGCGAACTCAAGCTGGCCGGTGCCGAAGGCTATGATGAGGGTCTCGCCGGAGAACTCGCCAGCAGGTTCAGTCTGGCCGAGGACATTGCCCGTCACCTGGCCCACTCCTATGGCGGACGCGCGAACGAGGTCCTGGCCATGGCACCCGGAGAACCGGGTAAGCGTCTGGCGGAAAACCGGCCCTATATCGAGGCGGAAGTAGCTTGGGCGCGAAACCGCGAAATGGCCCAGGGCGCCGAGGACGTGCTCGCACGGCGCCTGCGCCTGGCCTTTGTGGACGGCGAGGCGGCCCGTTTGGCCCGTGCGCGCGTGGAATCCTTGATGCGCGCAAGCGATTGATTGGTTGGTGGCAACAATCGTCACGGCAAAATTCGCTGGCAAGCCCATCCCGGCCTGGTGCTCGGGCATGCCTACGTGGTGGCCTTGCTGCCGCTGGTGGTTCTCTCGGCGGGGCAATTCATCAATGCCTCTGTGGGCTCGATCGGGTTGCTCCTGAACATGGTCGGTCACGAGCGGGTACGGTGTGGGTGCTCGCCGGGACGGCGCTATTGCATACCGTGTTGAACGCGGCGTTGATCCCGTTTTTCGGAATGACTGGCGCGGCGGTGGCCACGACCGCGTCCCTGGCCGCGTGGAATCCGACGATGACGGCAAGGGTTGAGCAACGGCTGGGGTTTTTCGTCACGCCTTTTTTCAAGTGAATTCCTGTCGCCGGCGCGGTTTGGCGAGGTGGCTCAAGGTTTCCCGACTGCCGCCTCTATAATAATCATGATTGCGAAAGCTGGAGATGCCATGACCCCGGAAGATCAGGAAAAAAAGCTTAAAGACTCGTCGCGAAACTGGCTGATCACCGGCGTGGCGGGTTTCATCGGCTCGAACCTGCTGGAGAAACTGCTCTCGCTCGGGCAGAACGTGGTCGGGCTGGATAACTACAGCACCGGTTACCGCGGGAACCTCGAGGTCGTTCGCTCGGTGGTGGGCGAGGAGGCCTGGGACGGCTTTCGCATGGTCGAGGGCGATATCCGCGATATCGAGATCTGCAAGGTCGCCGCCGCGGATGCGGACTACGTGCTGCACCAGGCGGCGCTGGGCTCTGTACCGCGCTCCATTAGCGATCCGGTGGCTACGCACGAGAATAATGTCAACGGATTTCTCAACGTGCTGGTGGCCGCACGCGATGCAAAGGTGAAGCGCTTTGTCTATGCCTCGTCCAGTTCCGTGTACGGCGACCATCCCGCGCTGCCGAAGGTGGAAGCGGACATCGGCAAGCCCCTCTCGCCCTATGCGGCCACCAAGTACTTCAACGAAGTCTACGCCGATGTGTTCGCCCGCTGCTACGGACTGGAGACCATCGGCCTGCGCTACTTCAATGTCTTCGGCCGCCGCCAGGACCCGGAGGGGGCCTATGCTGCCGTCATCCCGCTGTGGTTCAAGGCGCTGCTTAAAGGCGAGCCGGCGTATATCAATGGTGATGGCGAGACCACCCGCGATTTCTGCTATGTGGACAACGCCGTGCAGGCGAACCTGCTCGCGGCCGTGTGCGAGAAGTCCGAGTCGCTGAACCGCAGCTATAACGTGGCCTACGGCGAGCGCAATACCCTCAATCGTCTCTTTGAGCTGATCGGTGAGGAGGTCGCGAAGCGTGCGCCCGGTGCGAAGATCGGTAAACCGGTTTACCGGGACTTTCGTCCCGGCGACATTCGCCATTCGCTGGCGGACATCGGGCAGGCGAAGGCTTTGCTGGGTTATGCTCCGAAGTTCGATTTATGCACCGGCCTGGCCGCTGCGGCCGATTACTACGTGCGGTTGCTGGCGGACTGAACGGGTCCGATTGCGCGCGATGTCGCGTGTAAATGCCTCCAACTACGGTTTAGGCGCGTGTTTTCGCGTCCTGCGCCGTTTCGTGCCCAATGCCTGTCGGGAACTCGTGGCCCATTTCATATCTAAAAGTGTGTCTGACACCCGGTGTATAGTTTCGCGTTGGGTGCGGGCGGGTTCGCCGCCGACCTGACATGCTGGGATCCCGGCAACCACCTGGGCCCGAGGCCTGAGCCGGGCACGGAATGGCATGCATTCCGGCGTGCATGATTCACGACAACTGCAGAAAAGGAGTGAAGATGTCTAAGCGATATTTCCCTGGTAGACCTAGCCTGGCGCTTGCCGCGCTGGTGGTTTCCTCCGTTGCGCTCGCGGCGGGCCCACCTTCCGGCAAGGCCTCGCCGAGCACCGTGAAGCCCAAGACGGTCGTGACGCACGGCAGCGTCACCGTCGAAGGCCACCGTATTCCCTACACGGCCACGACCGGCACCATCATCCTGCGCAACAGCAAGGGCAAACCGACCGCGAGCATGTTCTATGTCGCCTATACCAAGGATGGCGTTAGTAGCGAAAACAATCGCCCGGTCACGTTCTTCTGGAATGGTGGCCCGGGATCGTCCAGTGTCTGGCTGCACATGGGTGCCTTCGGGCCGGATCGGGTAGTCACCAAGGACGATACGCATACGCCGCCTGCGCCCTACAAGCTGGTCAACAATGACTACAGCCTGCTCGACAAGACTGACGAGGTTTTCATTGATGCGGTCAGCACCGGCTACAGCAAGATCATCACCAAGGCCGATGGCGGTGCCGGCAAGTCGAGCGATTTCTGGGGTGTGGACGGGGATACCAAGTCTTTCGCCCAGTTTATTACTCGCTATCTCACCAAGAACCACCGCTGGAATTCGCCCAAGTACCTCTTCGGCGAGAGCTACGGTACGACGCGTGCCTCGGCGCTGGCGGCCTACCTCGAGATGCACGACAACATCGATCCCAACGGCGTGATCCTGCTCTCATCGATCCTGAATTTCTACACCGACAGCTTCAATGACGGCAACGACCTGCCCTACGAGCTGTGGCTGCCGACGTATACGGCGGTCGCCGATTACCATCATGCGCTGCCGAATCCACCCAAGGACCTGCAGGCTTACCTGAAGCAGGTGGAAGCCTTTGCGATCGGACCGTATGCGCATGCATTGGCCGAGGGTAATACCCTGGGCAGCGCGGAGAAGCAGTCCATCGCCGAGAAACTGCATGAGTACACGGGCCTGTCGACGGCTTACCTGATGAAGGCCAACCTGCGCGTGACCGGAATGGAGTTCGAGCACCAGTTGCTCAATGCCAATGACGAGACGGTCGGCCGCCTTGATGCCCGATTCAAGGGGCCGTCCATGGATCCCTTGAGCCAGATGGCGTACTATGATCCGCAGGGTGCCGCGATCAGCTCCGCCTACGTGTCCGCGTTTAATGACTACGCCGAGAAGGTGCTGAAGTTCAACGAGAACTTCCCCTATGTTCCGGAGAGCGGAAAGGTGAACCAGTCCTGGAACTGGAAGCACCAGAACCCGCAGACGGGGCAGACCTGGCCGGGGTTGCCGAACGTGGCCGTGGATCTTTCCCAGGCCATGAAGTACAACCCGGACCTGAAGGTGCTCGTCAACGCCGGCTACTATGATCTGGCCACGCCGTTCTATGCGGCCAAGTACCAGGTGGACCACCTGCAGATTCCCAAGTCCATTCAGGACAACGTGAAGCTGGCCTATTACTACTCGGGCCATATGGTGTATGCGCATCTGCCGAGCCTGAAGAAGCTCCACGATACTGTGGCTGCGTTTATCAGCAAGAACAAATAAAAAGTTGGCAAGCCCCGGCCCGCCTGATGGGTGGCCGGGGCTTGCCTGGCTTGGGTTTACGTTGCCTCGCCGCCGCGCCTTTGCCAAGCACAAAAAGCCACTCGCGCAGGATGTCCGCTAATTACGGCGCATCACACCAGTGCTTTGAAGCCTGACTCCGTTTCGCTACACTGCGTCCTTTATTGCAGATCTCGTGGAACTCTTTGGATGATCAGTCATTTGCTCGTCGTATGTACCGGCAACATTTGTCGCAGCCCAATGGCCGAAGCGCTCTTCGCCGCGCAGTTTAAAAATTCGGGCGGTGAGGTGCAGGTCGCTTCGGCCGGGATTGCAGCATTAACGGGCCATGCACCACCCGGGCACGCGATCGAACTCATGGCGGAGAAGGGGATCGACATCAGCGGTCATCGCGCGCGGCAGATCACGGAGCAGCAGGCCAGGGACAGTGAGCTGATCCTGGTCATGGAAGGCGGTCAGCAGAAATATCTGGAAAAACGTTGGCCCGCACTACGAGGGCGCATCCATCGCCTGTGCGCACGCCAGGGAGCGGATGTGATCGACCCCTATCGTTATGCGAAGGATATTTACGCGATCAGTCTTGCCCAGATCGAGTCGGGTGTGGATGAGTGGTGCAAGCAGATAGCATCATGAAGGGTTGTGCATTAATTCGAAGGAACCCGAAGGCAGCGGCTTCAACGGTAGGGGCTTTCACATTTGACAGGAGCAACGAACGGGTATAGGCTTTTTTGCATCGCGCCGATTTGAGTCAGATTGCGGGCGCGTTAAAAATGCTGCTAAAGAGACGGCCCAGAAAGCCCGCTCTTTACGGCGTTGACCGAGCGGGTTTTTTATTGCCCGCAGCCGCCGAGTTTCGTGGGTGCATTGCGGGGCGGTCTCGAAATACTGCTAAAGCGCCGGCAGGGGTTGTCCCCGTGGACAAGACACTGGAAGTTTCCTTCGAATTTTTCCCGCCGAAGACCGAAAAGATGGAGGCGCGACTGTGGGAGACGGTCGAGCGGCTTACAGCGTTTCGTCCGGCCTTCGTCTCGGTTACTTATGGCGCGGGTGGTTCGACCCGCGAGCGAACGCACGCCACGGTGGAGAGGATTCGCCGCCAGACGCCGCTGGAGCCGGCCGCACATCTTACTTGCGTCGGCGCCTCGCGTGAGGAGGTGGATGCGATAGCCCGGCGCTACTGGGAGGCAGGCATTCGTCATGTGGTGGCATTGCGTGGGGACGTGGCCGATGGCGCACGCTTCGAGCCGCATCCCACGGGTTACCGTCGAGCCGCGGAACTGGTGGCCGGGCTCATGCAAATTGCGGACTTCGAGGTGAGTGTGGCCTGTCATCCGGAGGTCCATCCGGATGCCCCGAGCCAGGAAGCGGACCTGGAGAACTTGAAGGCCAAGATCGATGCCGGGGCGAGCCGGGCCATGACGCAGTTCTTTTTCGACGTGGAGTCGTACCTGCGGTTTCGGGACCGGGCCAGCGCGGCCGGCGTTTCCGTGCCATTGGTACCGGGAATTCTGCCGATCACCAACTATGCGCGTACCCGTGAGTTTGCTGCGGCGTGCGGGGCCAGGATTCCGGATTCCATTGCGCGGCTGTTCGATGACCTCGACGACGAGCCGCACACCCGTCAACTGGTGGCGGCAAGCATCGCGGCCGAGCAGTGCCGCCGGCTCACGGCCGAAGGCGTCACGGAGTTTCATTTCTACACGCTCAACCGGGCGGAATTAACGACTGCGATCTGTCGCTTGCTGGGCATGAAGCCGGCGGAGCCGGTGGTGCAATGAGGAGCACACAGTTGATTGCGCAGTTGCTTGCCGAGCGGATTATGGTGCTCGATGGGGGCATGGGGACGCTGATCCAGGACGAGCGGTTCGAGGAGGCGGATTTTCGCGGCGAGCGCTTCACCGGCCATACGCAGGATCTCAAAGGGGACAACGATCTCCTCAACCTGACCCGGCCAGAGTGCATCAAGGGAATGCATCTTGCCTATCTCGAAGCCGGAGCGGACATCGTCGAGACCAATACCTTCAATTCCACCTCGATCAGCCAGGCGGACTATGGGCTGGCAAATCTGGCCTACGAACTGAACCGCGCCGGTGCCGAACTGGCGCGTGCCGCTGCCGACAATGTCACAGCTCGAGACCCTGCGCGACCGCGTTTCGTGGCCGGGGTGCTCGGCCCGACCAATCGTACGGCATCGCTGTCGCCGGACGTGAATCGTCCGGGCTTTCGCAATGTCACGTTTGCCGAGCTGGCGGAGGCCTATCGCGAGGCCGCTCGCGGCTTGCTCGAAGGCGGCGTCGATTTGCTGCTGGTCGAGACGGTGTTCGATACGCTGAACGCGAAAGCGGCCCTGTTCGCGATTGAGGAAGTATTCGAGGAAGCTGGCCGCCGGACGCCGTTGATGATCTCGGGCACGATCACCGATGCCAGCGGGCGCACGCTCTCCGGGCAAACGCCGGAGGCGTTCTGGTACTCGGTGGCGCATGCGCGCCCGCTCGTGGTGGGGCTCAATTGCGCGCTCGGCGTGGAGCAGTTGAGAGCGCACGTGTCCGAGCTGTCCCGGGTAGCGGATACTTTCGTCAGTGCACACCCGAACGCGGGTCTGCCGAATGAACTCGGTGGTTACGATGAGTCGCCTGAATTCATGGCATCTCATCTCGCCGAGTGGGCTGAAGCGGGCCTGCTGAATATCGTCGGCGGCTGTTGCGGCACGACGCCCGCGCATATTCGCGCTATCGCGCAAGCCGTAGCCGGCAAGCAGCCACGCGTCGTGCCCGAGCGTCCGGCGCGGCTGCGGCTCTCCGGCCTGGAACCGGTGGTGATCGGACCGGAGTCCAATTTCGTCAACGTTGGCGAGCGTACCAACGTGACCGGCTCAGCGCGTTTCAAGCGGCTGATTCTTGCCGGCGACTATGACGCTGCGGTGGAGGTCGCTCGCGAGCAGGTCGAGGGCGGTGCCCAGATCATCGATGTCAACATGGACGAAGGCATGCTCGATGGCGAGCAGGCGATAACGACCTTTCTCAATCTGATTGCCGCCGAGCCCGATATTTCCCGCGTGCCGGTCATGCTGGATTCATCGAAGTGGTCGGTGATCGAGGCAGGACTGCGTTGTGTGCAAGGTAAGCCCATCGTCAACTCGATCAGTTTGAAGGAAGGTGAGGGGCCGTTCCTGGAACAGGCGCATCTGGCCCGGCGCTATGGCGCCGCCGTGGTGGTGATGGCCTTCGACGAGGCAGGACAGGCGGAAACCGTGGAGCGCCGACTGGCTATCGTCGAACGCGCCTACACGCTGTTAACGGAGACGGTGGGGTTCGCGCCACAGGAGATTATTTTCGACCCCAACATTTTCGCGGTCGCGACCGGCATCGAGGAGCACAACGATTACGCCCGTGCCTATATCGAGAGCGTGGGCAAGATCAAGGAACGCTTTCCCCGTGTGTTTACGAGCGGGGGATTGAGTAACGTCTCATTCTCCTTCCGCGGAAACGAACGCGTCCGCCAGGCCATGCATGCGGTGTTTCTCTATCATGCGATCACGGCGGGTCTCGATATGGCGATCGTCAATGCGAGCCAGCTCGCCGTGTACTCGGACATCGATCCGGAACTGCGTGGAGCGGCGGAGGACGTGATTCTCAATCGCCGCGCGGATGCGGGCGACCGTCTGCTCGCGCTGGCTGAACGTTACGCGGGCGAAGCCGTCGGCGGTGGACGTGAACGCGACCTCGCCTGGCGCGAAAAGCCCGTCAATGAGCGGATCACTCATGCACTGGTGGAAGGGATTGCAGATTTCATAGAAGAGGATGCGGAAGAGGCGCGACAGGTGGCCATGCGCCCACTCGATGTGATCGAGGGGCCCTTGATGGACGGCATGAACGTAGTCGGCGATCTCTTCGGCGCGGGCAAGATGTTCCTGCCGCAGGTGGTGAAATCCGCGCGCGTCATGAAAAAGGCCGTCGCCTGGTTGCTGCCCTACATGGAAAAGGAAAAGGACGGCAGCGAACGCGCCAAGGGCAAGATCCTGATGGCGACGGTCAAGGGCGATGTGCACGACATCGGCAAGAACATCGTCGGTGTCGTGCTCGGCTGCAACAACTACGAGGTGATTGATCTTGGCGTGATGGTGCCGGTTACGAAAATTCTGGAAACAGCACGCGAGAAGCAGGTGGACATCATCGGCGTGTCGGGTCTGATTACGCCTTCTCTGGAAGAAATGGTGCATATTGCCAGTGAGATGAAGCGCCTGGGGTTCAAGTTGCCGCTGCTGATCGGCGGTGCGACGACATCGCGCACCCACACCGCAGTCAAAGTAGCGCCGAAATACGATGGTGCGACGGTTTATGTGAAGGATGCCTCACGAGCCGTGGGCGTGGTATCGAAATTGCTTGGGAGTGACTGCGCGGGCTACGTCAGCGAGATAGCGCAAGAGTACGAAACAGTGCGTGGCCATTATGCCGCCAAACAGCAGACCGACCGGTTGGTGGCTTTTTCCGCTGCCCGTGCCAATGCGCCGCGTATCGCGTGGGCGGATTACGAACCGCCTCGGCCGTGCGCGCCGGGTATTCATGTATTCAAGGATTCCTCGCTTGAGGATATCCGGCGTTATATAGACTGGACGCCGTTCTTCCATGCTTGGCAGGTGCGTGGGAGCTACCCGAAGATTCTGGACGACCCCGAAAAGGGCGAAGTCGCGCGCAAGCTGTTTGCCGAAGCTCAGGAAATGCTCGAGCGCATGATTGTCGAACGCTGGGTTGAGGCACGTGGCGTGGTGGGTCTGTTCCCGGCTAATCGGGTAGCGCCGGAGTCGGTCGCAATTTATGCGGATGAGAGCCGCAAGCGCGAACTCACTCGGCTGCATTTTCTGCGCCAGCAGCAGCACAAGCCCGCCGGTAAATTCAATTACAGTCTGGCCGATTTTGTCGCTCCACTCGAGAGCGGTCGAACAGACTGGATGGGTGCTTTCGCCGTCACGGCCGGCTTCGGCACCGCCGAGCGCGCGCAGGCCTTCGTTGACGCCAACGACGACTACAACGCCATTATGGTCAAGGCACTGTCGGATCGTCTGGCCGAGGCCTTCGCCGAATTGATGCACGCCAGGGTGCGCCGTGAACTCTGGGGCTATGTACCGGAGGAAACGCTCGGTAACGAGGCGCTGATCGGTGAGAGCTACCAGGGCATTCGTCCCGCGCCCGGTTACCCGGCCTGCCCCGAGCATACGGAAAAGGCCAAGCTTTGGGGGTTGCTCGGCGTGCAAGAAAATGCCGGTATGGAACTGACCGAAAGTTTTGCCATGTGGCCGGCGGCGTCCGTCAGCGGCTGGTACTTCTCACACCCCGAGTCACGCTACTATGCGCTCGGCAAGGTCGACCGCGAGCAAGTTGTTGACTACGCCGAACGCAAGGGCATGAGCCTGGAAGAAGCCGAACGCTGGCTCGCGCCCAACCTGGCCTACGATGCGGCAGCGGAGCAAACGTCAACGATGCGGGCAACGGGAACGGATTAAACTCATCACAAACTCTTGCGTCTTATATTGTCAGGCATTGGCTCAGCGCGCAGTTGGGATCAATCGGCGAGCTCCGGGCGGTTGCGGAAGGCGTCCAATGCTTCAGGGTTGGCGAGTGCTTCAGTGTTTTTTACGGGTCGGCCGTGAATGACTTCCCGTACCGCTATCTCGCTGATCTTGCCGCTACGGGTGCGCGGCAGATCGGATACCTGCAGCACCTTGGCGGGGACATGGCGTGGCGTGGTGCTGGCGCGGATCGTGTGCTTGATCCGCTGGACCACGTCGTCACTGAAGGCGTTCCCGGGCTGCATGCGAACGAAGAGCACGATGCGCACGTCGTCTTCCCAGTCCTGGGCCACCGCCAGGCTTTCAAGTATTTCTGGCAGCTTTTCCACTTGGCGGTAGATTTCGGCGGTGCCGATGCGAATACCGCCCGGGTTGAGCACTGCATCGGAGCGGCCGTAAATGGTGAGACCGCCGTGCGGGGTGATTAGGGCCCAGTCACCATGGCGCCACACGCCGGGAAATTTGTCGAAGTACGCTGCGTGGTAGCGCGTGCCGTCGGGATCGTTCCAGAAGCTCACCGGCATGACCGGGAAGGCGCGGGTGCAGACCAGTTCTCCCGGCTCGCCGGTGATGGTGTGGCCGGTCTCGTCGAAGGTTTCCACTGCCATGGCCAGGCCGCGACACTGCAATTCGCCGCGCCAGACCGGCAGGATTGGGCAGCCCAGCGCGAAACAGGAGACGATGTCGGTGCCTCCCGAGATGGAGGCAAGCTGCACGCCGGGGTGGAGTTCGCCGTACACGTAGTCGTAATGCTCGGGAAGGAGTGGCGAACCGGTCGAGAGGATAGTGCGCACCGTGGCGAGCTGTTTGCCTTGTTTGCCGTCCACGCCCGCCTTGTGCAGTGCGGAAATGAATTTGGCCGAGGTGCCAAAGACGCTGATTTTTTCTTCCGCGGCGAGGCGCAGCATCGCATCGGCGCCGCCGTGCATGGGCGCGCCGTCGTAGAGTACCAACGTAGCGCCGAGCGCCAGACCCGAGACCAGCCAGTTCCACATCATCCAGCCGCAGGTGGTGAAGTAGAAGACCACATCCTCGCGGCTCACATCGGTGTGCAGGCCGAGTTCCTTGAGGTGCTGGAGCAATACGCCGCCGGCACCGTGCACGATGCATTTGGGCTGACCGGTGGTGCCCGAGGAATAGAGAATGAATTGCGGATGGTCGAAGGGAACCGGGACGAAGTCGATGGTGTCGGCTTCGCGGCAGAAGTCGCGCCAGCGCACGGCCTGCGTCAACCCGGTCAGATCGGGCATGTCCGCAATGTGCGACACCACGACCAGGTGCTCCAGAGAGGGCAGGGCTGCGGTGATCTGCTGGAGTCGTTCGAGGCAGTCGAAGGTCTTGCCGTTGTAGAAATAGCCGTCGGCGGCAATGAGTACTTTCGGTTCGATCTGGCCGAAACGGTCGAGTACACCGTTGACGCCGAAATCCGGCGAAGTGGATGAAAAGGTGGCGCCGAGACTTGCCGTGGCTAGCATGGTAATGATCGTCTCCGGCATGTTGGGCAGATAAGCTGCGACGCGGTCGCCCTTTTTTACGCCGGCCTGATCGAGTCCGGCGCGCAGGGCAGCCACGGCTTTGTAGAGTTCGGCGTAACTCAGCGTGCGGCGATGTCCGGCTTCGTTGCGGAAGATGAGTGCAGTGCGTTCGTCACGGTAGCGCAGCAGGTTCTCGGCGAAGTTCAATCGGGCGCCGTCGAACCAGCGGGCGCCTGGCATGACGTCGTTCTCGAGCACGCTGTTCCAGCGGTGTTCGCTTTTGACATCGAAAAATTCCCAGAGCAGTGTCCAGAACTGTTCACGGTTGTCGATGGACCATTGCCACAAGGCCGCGTAGTCGTTGAGATCGAGTTTGTGGCGGCGATTGACTTCACCCATGAAGCACGCCATTGCCGAACGGCATGCTGCCTCGGGCTCCGGCTGCCACAATGGTTTCTCAACAGTCATGCCGAACTCGACTCCAGCTCCCTCCCTCCTTCGAGGAGATGGTTGAGGTGAGGGGTACGCCACGCAGTGGCGTCGTGACTGCTGCGGCTGTGTTGACGCGAGAGTCGGTCATCGTGCGCAGGCGTTTACTTTCCGAGTTCGGCTTCGAGTTCGGGCAGGATCTCGAACAGATCGCCCACCAGGCCGAGATCGGCCACCTCGAAGATGGGCGCCTCGGCATCCTTGTTGATGGCGACGATGGTGCCCGCGTCCTTGATGCCGGTGAGGTGCTGAATGGCACCGGAAATGCCGACCGCCACGTACAGTTCGGGGGCGATGATCTTGCCCGTCTGCCCGACCTGGAAGTCGTTGGGCACGAAGCCGGCATCGACGGCGGCACGCGAAGCGCCGACCGCGGCGCCGAGCTTGTCGGCAAACTTGTAGATGATGTCGAAGTTTTCCTTCGAGCCGACGCCGCGTCCACCTGAAACGACGCGCGGGGCGGACTGCAGATCGGGGCGCTCGCTTTCTTCCGCGTCGAGTTTCACAAATTCGGTGTGAGTTGGAAGACCCACGGACAGTTCGCGGGCTTCGATCTTTGCGTCACCGCGATTGCCCACCGGTTTCCAGGACGCTGCGCGCGCCGTGGCGAAGAGCACGGCATCGCCTGGTGCGGACACCGTGACGATGACGTTGCCGGCGTAGATCGGGCGCTTGAATTCGCGCTCGCCCAGCACTTCCATGACGTCAGTCACCATCGGGCTGCCGGCCAGCGCTGCAGCGCGCGGCAATACGTCCTTGCCGAAGGTGGTGGAGGCCATCAGCACGTGGCTGAAGTCCTTGCCCAGTTCGGCGATCTGTGGCGCCAGAACGGCGGCCAGCGGATCGGCGTTTTCGTTCCGCTCGATCATCAGTACCTGTTTGACGCCATCAAGGGCGGCCGCCTGCTTGCCGAGGGCTTCACCCGATTCGGCGAACACGGCGACCGTGATCTCGCCGCCGATGGCCTGGGCGCAGGCCACGGCGCGCGCCGTGGCAGGGGAGAGCTTCTTGCCGTCGTGCTGGGCTATGACCAGGATCTTGCTCATCAGAGAACCCCCTTGTTTTTGAGTTCCGCGACCAGTTCAGCCGCGCTTTCCACCTTGTGGCCGCCCTGGCGCTGCGGCGGCGACTCGTATTTCGTGAGTTCCAGCGCCGGGGTTTCATCCAGGCCGAGCTCGTCCAGCGCGCGCGTGTCCAGCAGCTTTTTCTTGGCCCTCATGATGTCGGGCATCTTCACGAAGCGCGGCGTGTTCAGGCGCAGGTCGGTGGTCACCACGGCCGGCAGTTCCACGCGGATGGTCTGCAGGCCCTCGTCCACCTCGCGGGTGACGGTCGCCTTGCCGTCCGCGATCTCGAGCTTCGAGGCGAAGGTGGCCTGCGGGCGCTGCCACAGCGCGGAAAGCATTTGCCCGGTCTGGTTGGCGTCGTCGTCAATGGCCTGTTTGCCCATCAGCACCAGGTCCGGTTTTTCCTCCTCGACGATTTTGAGCAGGGCCCGGGCGGCCTGCAACGGCTGCATGGCGCTGTCGGTGGTGACCAGCAACGCCCGGTCGGCGCCCATGGCCAAGGCGGTGCGCAACTGCTGCTGTGTGGCGTCGGGGCCGATGCTGACTGCCACGATCTCGGCGTCGCTGCCGCCCTCGCGGATGCGCAGCGCCTCCTCCAGCGCGATCTCGTCAAACGGGTTGATCCCCATCTTGACGCCATCGGTGGCGACGCCGCTGCCGTCGCGGTTGATTTGCACGCGCACGTTGTAGTCCACGACGCGCTTGATGGCAACCAGTATTTTCATGATCCGTGTCTCGCTGCTTCGACTTTCGGGCTATGAGGTTTTGACGCCCGCCATCTGCGCCCCGCTGGATTCGCCGGGGCCTTCTTGGCACCATTTTACAAGACTTGCCGATTTTTCCGGCCTGAGTGGGCCGTTGACGGCGCTTCAGGGGCTTTTCTTATAAGCTGTTTCGCTTTCCGCCCTTCGATAGGAAGCCGATATGTCGCGGAACCGCGAAAACACACAGGACGTTTCCGGATCCGCAGCGGGACTCACGCCCAATTCGCCTCTGGTGCTGGTCATGGCGATTGCCACCGGCGCCGCCGTCGCCAACATCTGGTACGCACAGCCGTTGCTGGACACCCTGGGGCACGCCTTCGGCGTATCGAACGGGACCGCCGGGCTGATCGTCGCCTTGACGCAGCTCGGCTACGCCGCCGGGCTGGCTTTCCTGGTACCGCTGGGCGATTTGCTCGAACGTCGGCGTCTGATTACCGTTATCACCCTGGGGACAGTGCTGTCGTTGGCGTTTGCGGCTGTGGCGCCGGACGTAAGCGTGTTCCTGTTTGCCTCGCTGGCGATCGGCGCCACCTCGGTCGTCGCCCAGGTGCTGGTGCCGCTGGCCGCGCATCTGGCGGCGGAGGAACAGCGCGGTCGAGTGGTTGGACGGGTGATGGCGGGTCTGCTCCTGGGCATCCTGCTGGCCCGCACGGCCTCCGGCTATATTTCCGATGCCCTGGGTTGGCGCGCGGTGTTCTGGGCGGCGGCCGGGGTGATGCTGGTGCAGGCCGGGGTGCTGTGGCGCATGCTGCCGCGCAGCCGGGGCGAGTCACGCCTGTCCTACGGCGGCCTCCTGCTGTCGGTGCTGCACCTGTTCCGTGACGAGCCGCTGCTCCGGCGCCGCGCGGTGTACGGCACGCTGGGCATGGCCTCGTTCAGCGCGCTGTGGACCGCGCTCACCTTCCTGCTTGCCAATCCGCCCTACAACTACAGCGACTCGTTGATCGGCCTGTTCGGCCTGCTGGGCGTGGCCGGTGCGCTGTGCGCCATGGTCGTCGGGCGCCTGCATGACAAGGGGGGCAACCGCGCCGCGACCGGGGTGTCGCTGGCGCTGATCGCGGTGGCCTTCGCGGTCATGGGACTGTTCCGCAACCACCTGGCGGCGATCATTGCCGGCGTGGTGCTGCTTGACCTCGGACAACAGGGCGAGCATATCCTCAACCAGAGCCTGATCTACCAGATCCGTCCCGAGGCTCGCAGCCGCATGACCACGGCCTACATGACGTGCTTTTTCGCCGGCGGCGTGATCGGTTCGGCGCTCGCCGCTTCGCTCTATGGGGTCGCAGGCTGGACCAGCGTGGCCTGGCTGGGCGGCAGCTTCGGCGGTCTCGCCTTCCTCTACTGGCTTACCGAGTTCCGGACGGGTTGAACCGCGGCGGTTACAGATTCTGGTAATTGGGGCCGGAGCCGCCCTCGGGCGTGGTCCAGGTGATGATCTCGTAGGGATCCTTGATGTCGCAGGCCTTGCAGTGCACGCAGTTGGCGGCGTTGATCTGCAGCCGCGGCTTGCCGTTCTCTTCGACCATCTCGTAGACACCGACGGGGCAGAAACGGGTGCAGGGGTTGCCGTACTCGCTCGCGCAGCGGTCGACGCAGATGTTGGTGTCGTGCACCTTCAGGTGCACCGGCTGGTTTTCATCGTGCGCGGTCTGGGCGTAGTACACCGAGGCCAGGCGGTCGCGCGGGGGCAGGTCACGCTCGCCCCAGTTGCGCTTGGGGGACTTGTAGCCCCCGCGTTTTTCCAGGCTCGCCCAGTCGGCCTGGTTGGAGAGCGTCCACGGCAGCTTGCCGAAGGTGAGCGTTTCCAGCGCGGCGTTGGCGAGGCCCGCCCACAGGCCGCGGTGGAAGCCGGGGTGGATGTTGCGCACGCGCTTGAGTTCGCGGCCCGCGGGCGAGGCGCGGAAACGCGCGTCGTAACCCTCGGGCGCGTCCTTTTCGGCGACGTGCTCGGCCGCGCTCATGGCCGATTCCAGCGCCATGTGGATACCCTTGATCTTGGGCACGTTGAGTGTTCCGGCGGCATCACCCACCAACAGCGCGCCCGGCATGTCCATCCGGGGCAGGGCCTGCCAGCCGCCCTCGATCAGGGTGCGTGCTCCGGAGGAAAGGATTTCGCCGCCCTCGAGCAGGGTGTGCATGTTCGGGTGGTGCTTGAATTGCTGGAAGGCCTCGAACGGTTTGAAGTCCGGGTCGCGGTAGTCGAGGCCGACCACGAAACCAACGTAGACCCGGTCCTCGTCGAGGTGATAGACGAAGCTGCCGCCGTAGCTGCCGCTGTCGAGCGGCCAGCCGACGGTGTGCTGGATCAGGCCGGGGGTGACGCGGCCTTCGGGCAGGCGCCACAGCTCCTTGAAACCGAGGCCGTAGGTCTGAGGTTCGCGGTCGGCATCGAGTCCGAAGTGACGGATGAGGGTCTTGCTCACGCTGCCGCGGCAGCCTTCGGCGAGTACCGTGAGCCCGGCGCGAATATCGACACCGGCGGCGAAGTTGGGGCCGGGCGAGCCGTCTTTTTCCAAGCCCATGTCGCCGCAGCGCACACCCACCACGCGCTCGTCCTCGATCAAGGCTTCGGCGGCCGGAAAGCCGGGGAAGACGTCCACCTCTAGGCCCTCGGCCTGTTCGCCCAGCCAACGGCAGAGACTGCCTAGCGAGATGATGAAATTGCCGTGGTTTTTCATCTGCGGTGGTGTCGGCAGACGGAGGTTGCCGGTGCGTGTAAGCAGATGGAATTCGTCACGCTTGGCCGGCACGCAGATGGCGGGCGGCGTTTCGCGCCATTTGGGCAGGAGCCGGTCCAGTGGTCCCGGTTCCATGACCGCGCCGGAGAGGATGTGGGCGCCTATTTCGGCCCCTTTTTCAAGCAGGCAGATCGAGAGGTCGGGCTTGAGTTGCTTGAGTCGGATCGCGAAGCCGAGGCCGGCGGGGCCGCCGCCGACTACGGCTACGTCGTATTCCATCACGTCGCGGGCTTCACTCATGTGCGTCTCCGTGTGATGCGAACGTCTCTGACTTACTTGGGCTGCATGCGAATGCCGCCATCGAGGCGGATGGTTTCGCCGTTAAGCATGACGCTTTCGCAGATCTGCTGGACTAGTTGTGCATATTCCTCGGGTTTGCCGAGGCGCGAGGGGAAGGGCACCTGCGCGCCGAGCGAGGCCTGCACTTCTTCGGGCATGCCGGCCATCATCGGCGTCCAGAAGATGCCGGGAGCAATGGTCATGACGCGGATGCCGAAGCGCGAGAACTCGCGTGCAATGGGAAGCGTCATGCCGACGACGCCGCCCTTGGAGGCGGAATAGGCGGCCTGACCGATCTGACCCTCGTAGGCGGCGACCGAAGCGGTGTTCACGATCACGCCGCGTTCGCCTTCCGCATTGGGTGTGTTGTGCTGCATCGCATTGGCAGCGGCCTTAATGAGGTTGAAGGTGCCAATGAGATTGACGTGAATGGTTTTGGCGAAATAATCCGTCGCCATCGGCCCTTCACGGCCGAGCGTGCGGCCCGCGCCCAGCACTCCGGCGCAGCTCACGACCAGATGCAACTCGCCGAGATGGGCTGTGGCTTGTTCCACCGCCGCGGTGACAGCCTGTTCCGAGGATACGTCGGTGGCGATGAAGAGGGCGTTATCGCCCAGTTTTTTGGCGGCTGCCTGACCCTGTTTCTCGTTCAGATCCAGCATGGCGACCTTGCCGCCGGCCTGTATGACCCGCTCGCAGGTGGCCAGTCCAAGGCCCGAGGCCCCGCCGCTGATGAGTGCATTGATGCCCTGAAATTGCATGCTGGAGAGTCTCCCGTGCCTGGAAATGGTGCGCAAACGCGCGTTACCACCCATTATAAGGGCCGGAAACTGATCGACATCGGGATGTTTGGCACTGCCCAAATTGATTGGGTAATTACGTCGCAGTGCATTAAAATGCCGGGATTGCCGGCATTAAGCTGGTACCGAGGAGAGGACTCGAACCTCCACGAGGAAACCCTCACTAGCACCTGAAGCTAGCGCGTCTACCAATTCCGCCACCTCGGCTCAGGCGCGCATTTTCGTCACTGGGAGTCTTTTTGTCAACGCAACGCAAGTCTAAAAAGGGGTCGACCCGCCGTTCACGTGCCCCTCAGCGCGATTGGCGCAAGTGGCAGACGTTCGATCCGGATGCCAAACGCCAGGCCGAGCGCTACGATCTGCCCATTCCCAGCCGTCGGCTGTTGCGCGAGTATTTCGAGCAACGCGGGGCGCCGCTGGCGCTCGACGCCGTGGCGAAGGAGTTCGGGTTGGACGGCGAGCGCCAGGACGCGCTGGGGCATCGCCTGGGTGCGATGTGTCGCGACGGCGATCTGGTGTCCAATCGCCGCAACGAGTTCTGCCTGACTCGGCGCCTGCCGGTGCAGACCGGCAGAGTGCTGGCGCATCGCGACGGCTTCGGTTTCCTTTCCCCGGACGATGGGAGCGACGACATTTTCCTGCCGCCGCGCGTGATGCGTTCGTTGATGCACGGCGACCGTGCCTCGGTGCGGGTGCAGAAGAATCACGACGGGCGCAGCGAGGGTCGCCTGGTGGACGTGCTCGAGCGCGCGCGCGCGCACTTGGCGGGAACCTATTTCCGCGAGCACGGGCTGGGCTTCGTGCGGCCCGCCGATCCGCGTTCCCCCGACGACGTTGTGGTGCCGCCGGAAGCGGCGGGAGACGCCAAGCCGGGGTTGATGGTCACGGTGGAAATCACCGCCTACCCCAACCAGCATTCACCGGCCGTGGGGCGCGTGATCGAGGTGCTGGGCGACCGCGACACGGCGGGCATGGCGAGCGAGTTGGCCGTGCGCAACCACGACCTGCCCCACGTGTGGCCCCGGGACGTGCTGGGCGAAGCCGATGCGCTGCCCACGCACGTGCGCCCGGAGGATTGCGCCGGGCGCGAGGATCTGCGCGACCTGCCGCTGGTCACCATCGACGGCGAGGACGCGCGCGATTTCGACGATGCGCTGTATTGCCGGCGCGAGCGTGACGGGTTCCGCCTGTTCGTCGCCATCGCTGACGTGGCGAATTACGTGCGCCGCGACTCGGCGCTCGATGCCGAAGGGATCAACCGCGGGAACTCGGTGTATTTCCCGGACCGCGTTATCCCGATGCTGCCTGAAGTGCTGTCCAATGGATTGTGTTCGCTCAACCCGGGTGTGGACCGCCTGTGCATGGTGGCCGAGCTCAAGGTGCGCCAGGACGGCTCGGTGACGCGTAGCCGGTTCTACTCGGGCGTGATGCACTCCCGGGCCCGCCTGACCTATACCGAGGTCGCGGCGATACTGGTCGACGGCGACAAGGCGGCGCGGCGCAAGCGCGAACCCCTGATCGAGCACCTGGAGGCGCTGCACGGGGTGTACCGGGCGCTGGCGAAGGAACGCGCGCGGCGCGGCGCGATCGATTTTGACACCGTGGAGCCGCGCTTCGTGTTCGGCGTCGACGGCCAGGTAACCGGGCTCAAGCCGCTGGTACGCAACGATGCGCATCGCCTGGTCGAGGAATGCATGATTGCGGCCAACAGTGCGGTTGCGCACCGCCTTTCAGGCAAAAAGATACCGGCGCTCTACCGTGCGCACGAACGCCCACCGGCCGACAAGATGGCCGATTTGCACGAGTTCCTGGCCTTGCACGGGCTGAACCTCGGCGGAGGCAACGAGCCGCAGCCGGCGCACTATGCCAAGTTGATGAAGGCTATCGCCAACCGACCCGACCGGTTGCGCATCGAGACGATGCTCCTGCGCTCGCTGGCGCAGGCGGTCTATACGCCCGATTCCACGGCCCACTTCGGGCTGGCGCTGACCCATTACGCGCATTTCACCTCGCCCATCCGACGTTACCCCGACCTGCTCGTACACCGGGCACTCAAGCACTTGTTCACGGGCAAGCCGGTTTCCGAGTTCGCCTACGGCGAGGAAGACATGGAGGCCCTGGGGCGGCGCTGTTCGATGACCGAGCGCCGTGCCGATGACGCCACGCGCGAAGTCGCCGATGCACTCAAGGCCGAGTACATGAGCAGCCGCGTCGGCGAGGAATTCCCGGGCGTGGTGACCGGCGTCACCGGCTTCGGACTGTTTGTGCAACTCGAGGACCTCTACATCGAAGGGCTGGTGCACGTGACGGCACTCAGTTCGGACTACTACGAATTCGATCCCGCCACGCAGCGACTGAACGGGGCGCGCAGCGGTGTGAGCTATGTCGTGGGTGATCGCTTGCGCGTGAAGGTCGCGCGGGTGAGCATCGAAGACCGCAAGATCGACCTGGTGCCTGCGTTGGTGGAGGAGCCGGCGCCCGCAAAAGCCAAGAAGAAACGGCGCCGCCGGCGGTGAGCGACATCGTCTGCGGCGTGCACGCGGTGCGTCTGGCGCTCGAACAGGGACAGGTGAAGCGCTTGCTGCTCGACCAGCGGCGCAAGGACCGGCGGCTCGACGAGTTGCGCAACCTGGCCGTGCGCCGCAATGTCGGCGTGAACGAGGTAACGGCGGCCGAGCTCAAACGCCTCGCCGCCGGAGTGCGTCACCAGGGCGCGCTGGCCGAGATCGAGGGTGCCGCGCCGCTCACCGAAAATCAACTGGAGACTTGGTTGACGACGGCGCGCGATCCCCTGGTGCTGGTGCTCGATGGC
>JBAUSV010000174.1:0-28205 GCA_049581885.1 Gammaproteobacteria bacterium
GATCGTGCGGCTCACGCCCGAGCAGATTCGCGACGCGGCATTCCTCGACCAGCGCGTGCTCGCCGGCAACGAACCGGGCGCCTGGGTACCGCTAGCCCGGGCGCTGGCAGCCACGATGCCGGCGGCCTCCCCGCACGGCATTGTCCTGCACTGCGGCCACGCTGGTTCCACCCTGATCGCGCGGCTGCTGGGCGAGCTGCCCGGCGCGTGGGTGCTCCGCGAGCCGTTGATCCTGCACCCGCTGGCAAGCGAAGCCCGAATGGCCTGCACATCATCGGCCCGGTTGCGGGCGGACGAGTTCACCGCGACCCTGGCTTTTTCGCAAGCCGCGCTCGCCAAGGCGCCCGCTCCGGATCAGACCGTGATTGTCAAGCACACCAGCCTCACCGCCAACCTCGCGCCGTTACTGCTCGCCGGTCCGCGACCGCCGGCCGTATTGTGCCTGTGGACTGCGCTCGAGGACTATCTCGCCACCCTGCTGCGCGACCCCGGGCTGCGCCATGGGGTGCGCCTTGCCGCCGGGGAGTGGATTCACGATCTGGTCGCCGTCATGGGCTCATCCGCTCCCATGCTAGGCGCCCTAGAAGATGCCGAACTTGCCGCGCTCAATTGGTGTGCCGCGCAACTCGCCTTTGCCAAGGCACGTACGCAAAACGCCGAACACGTCATCGGTTGGCGCTTCGATGATTTTCTGGCCCAGCCGGAGAAACAGCTGACGCAGCTCGCAGCACACATGAGTTTGAAGGCGGGTGAGGGCGATATTCATCGTGCGCTCTCCACTCCGTGGCTGCACCTCTACGCCAAGGATCCGCGCTATCCATTCGATGCCAAAACGCGGGCGCAGGAATTGGCCGCGGCTAAAACCCGCCTGGCGGAAGACATCCGAACCGGCGTTGCTTTCGCCTGCAACTTGTGGCGCCAACTGCCCATGGACAACGCCTTCTCTTCACCCGCCGGATGAAACTCGGTGCAAACTCCAGTCACTGCACCGAGGCCACCGTTTTCAGACGTTCGGGATAGCAGAGGCGTTAGTTTTTAAAGCGGATCGACGTGAGTGGTGCCGCCGGTAAACTGCGTACGGACATTACGACGCCGGCGCAGCCAGACGGATACGGTCGCCTTGAAGTTGGCCAGCATGGTGACGTAATAGACCAGGCGGAACACGAACAGCGAGCGGCGCACCGGCGTCTTGCGGAACACATCCCCCGCGAGCATGGTGGTGACCGCCTCGGGCATGCGCTGGACATCGCGCGGCGACATGAACAGGTTGTGCATCGCCCGGGTATTGAACCGGTAGATAAACCACGCAAACATCTTCATGCCGCGCTGCAGGTAGCGTTCGTACTCACGGGTCAGGCGCGTTGCCTTTTCCGGATGATCCAGTATCTCGTCCACCACCTCGGCCGCCTTGAAGGCGCCGGTGAGCGCCAGGTGCACGCCGCTGGAGAACACCGGGTCGAGAAAGGCGTAGGCATCGCCCACCAGCAGGTAGCCCTCGCCAGCCGCGGCGCTCGAAAAATAGGTGAAGTTGCCGGTGGCACGCACCTCGCCTTCGAGTTCCGCCTGCTGCATGCGCTCGCTCAGCGAAGGCGACAACGCAATCGTGCGCTGCAGGAATTCAGCGGGCGGGCAGTCCCGCGTTTTCAGGTATTCCGGCCAGCACACCGCGCCCACGCTCATGGTGCCGTCGCGCAGCGGGATCAGCCAGAACCACCCGTGCTCGAACCAGTACACGCTGATGTTGCCTTCGTCCTCGCCCGCATGGCGGGGCACGTTGCTGAAGTGCCCATAGATGGCCGCACTGTTGTGCTTGCGGTTTTTCTTTTTGAGTCCCTGACGGCTCGCAAGCAGGGTGTCGCGGCCGCTGGCATCAACCACCTGGCGTGTGGCCCAGACCTGTCCGCTGCCGTCCTCGAAATCGACGTGCACCCGGTGGGCCTGTCCGTGACGGAATTCGATGCTCCCCACGCGCGCGCCCTCGAAGGTGCGCGCACCATCCTTCGCCGCCCTGCCGAACAGCGCCTTGTCGAATTCGCTGCGCCGCACCTCGTAGGCATACGGCCAGTCCTTGTCCCAGGCTTCGCGGAAGTAATACGTCTGGTGTCCGTTGGGATGCGTATCCGAACAGAATTCCGCCCCGGGCTTGAGCATCCCGATGCTGTCGTGTACCTGCTCCAGCACGCCGAGTTGCTGAAGCAGCGGAAGGGATTGGGGCAACAGGGATTCGCCGATATGGAAACGGGGGTGATGGTCTTTTTCGAACAGCACCACGTCGCGTCCTTTGCGCGCCAATAACGCTGCTGTGGCCGCACCCGCGGGTCCGCCGCCGATCACCACCACGTCGCAGCTTCGAGCAGGGCGTGTCCGCCGTTCTTCCGTCATTGAATGACCCCTCCATTATGCCGCCTGCGGATGCCACGGCAGGTGCAGCTTTTCAAGTCTGCCAGCACAATATAGGATAATCTGGAAATCTGTATAAGAGATCCGGGTAAAGGGGACCCGCCGTATGGACAAGATGACCGATCTGGAACACGAAGTCGCGCAATTGATCATCTCCTCTCTGGACCTGGAGGAAGTGACGCTCGATGACATCGACCCCGAGGCGCCGTTGTTCAGAGAGGGCCTGGGGCTGGACTCCATTGATGCACTCGAGCTTTCGCTCGCCATCTCGAAGCAGTACAGCGTGCAGCTGAAATCCGACAACGACCGCGATCGCGAGGCGTTCCGTTCCCTGCGCGCGCTGGCCGGCTACATTTCGGCGCGCCGACTCACCCAACAAGCCTGAGGACATTCCTCGCGAACATGGCTTCCGACACTGTCCAATCCGACCCGGCAGAGCGCCGGCCGTGGTGGCGCTTTGCACTGACCCTGGCCTGGGTCGCCCTGGGCATTGCCTATGCCTGCCTCATGGCGCTGGCGACGGCAACGCATCATGCGCGACCGGCGGCGTGGCTGTTGATCGGGATACTGGCGTTCGGCGTGGTTCAGGCGCTATACGTTCGGCAACTCGGGAGTGCCCTGTTCGCCGGTCTCAACCTGGCGCTGGTGGCGATGGTGTTCACATTTGCCGGCCCCTTTTCCGCCATCGGCCTCACCACGGCGATTATTCAGGCCGGCATCAGCGCCATCTTCTTTCGTGGACTCGGCGCGGGCAAGACCGACGTCGTCACCCGCATGGCCTGCGCCATCCGCCCCGAACGCAGCGCGCGCGAACTCCGATACTCGCGCCGCGTCGCCTGGACCTGGGCATGGACGCTTGCGGTAATGAGTGCCGTGTCTTTGGCCGTCATTTTCACCCCCGGCGGCGCACTGTGGTGGTGGTGGATGAATGTCGTCTCCTATTCCGTTCCCATCGGCCTGTTCTCCGGCGAATGGCTGTTCCGTCACTGGTATCTGCGCGATGACTTTCGCGCCAGCGAACCGATTGATTGGCAACGCGTACGCAATATCGATTACGCACGCCTGTTCAAGCCGTGAACCTACCCGAGACGCTGCCGTTGCTCGGACCGGCACCGCTGGAGGCGCCCATTGCCTGGCAGGGCGGGCGCTGGATCACACGCTCGGAATACTTGGTTCATGCCGAACGGCTTGCACAACGGTTGCCGGATACCCGCCGTGCACTGGTGCTGTGTGCCGACCGCTACCATTTCCTGGTCGCCTTCGGCGCCCTGTTGCTGCGCGAGCACTCGGCGCTTCTGCCGCCGAGCATCGCACCGCGGATGCTCGACGAAATCGCCGCGGAGCACGAAGCGGGCCGCGTCGACGATGCCCTCGTCGAAACCGCCATACTCGACGCTCGCGGCAGCGCCGCGGATGTGCCCCGGATTGCGGCCGGGCACATCGCCGCCGTGTTGTTCACATCCGGCAGTACTGGGCGTCCCAAACCTCAGGCCAAGACCTGGGCCGAATTGCACGGCGCCACGGCGCGCGCCATGGATCGCTTCCGGGTGGACGATGCTCGCCACAATATCGTCGCCACGGTACCGGCACAGCATTCCTACGGACTGGAATCGAGCGCGCTGTACGCGCTGCTCGGGCCCAACACGGTGCACTGCGGACAACCCCTGTATCCCGCCGACGTGTGCGCAGCACTCGGTGCCATGGAGGCGCCGCGGATGCTGGTCACCACGCCGCTGCACCTGGACGTGTGCCTGCGCGCCGGACTTGAGTGGCCCGAAGTGGCGCAGATCGTAAGTGCCACCGCGCCTCTCGAACGTTCGCTTGCCGAGCGGGCCGAAGCGGCTTTCCAGGCACCGTTGAACGAGGTATATGGATGCAGCGAAGCTGGCGCGATCGCCAGTCGTCGTCCCTGCATAGACACAGCCTGGCTACCTTATGCTGACATCACGTTAAGCGTGGACGGCAACGAATGCAAGGTTCTCTCGCCGCACCTGCCGACGCCGCGCCCGCTCGCTGACCGCATCCGGCTCGAGGATGACGGACGCTTTAGCCTGCTCGGACGCAGCAGCGAACAAATCAAGATCGCGGGCAAGCGTATTTCCCTGTCTGAGCTCAACCACCGCCTGCTCGCGATCGAAGGTGTGGAGCAGGGCAGCTTCGTGATGCGCGACACACCGGACGCGCGCCTGGCGGCGGTGGTGATCGCGCCCGCGCTCTCGGTGCCCGATATCCGCAATCAACTGGCTGCTGCCATCGACCCGGTGTTCATGCCGCGCCCGCTGGTCCTCGTCCCCGAACTGCAGCGTACCGGCACCGGCAAGCTGCAAAGAAAGTATCTGCTGGAACTCGTCGCAGAATACCTCGCGCCGCATGGATCTCGACGCACAACATGACGCAGGACTGGAGCACGCAAAGGGAACGGGGCAATCGCTTCTGGTTGGTTTTCATGCGCGTTCTCGCCCTGCACGGCGGCCGTCCCCTGGCGAGGCTCTGCCTGTATCCCGCTGTGGCCTGGTTCCTGCTCTTCGCCCGCCGCGAGCAGCGTTATGTGCGCGAGTTCCGGCGACGCGCCGAGGGCCGGGAACCGCGCTGGCGCGACGTGGTTCGCTCGTACTGGAATTTCGGCGCCGTTACGCTCGATCGCGTTTTCCTGGTCACCGGCCACGACGACATGCTTGACGTGCGCGTGCCCGAACCGTTGCGCGCACTGCACGACGAGCCCCGCGGGGCGATTCTGCTCGGCGCCCACCTCGGCAGCTTTTTCGCGATGCGCGCCCTCGCCCACCGCCGCGAGGATATCGACATTCATATCCTGCTCTACCCCGAGCACAATGCCCGCATCACCGACGCCTTCAATGCCATGGATCCCGAACTCGCTCGCCGCAGCATCCCCCTCGGCGCGCCCGATGTACTGGTGCAGCTGCACGAGCGGATCGAGGCGGGGAACTTCGTTGCCGCGCTCGCCGACCGCGTGGGCCCAGCGGACACTCATGCCATAGAGCACCCATTCCTGGGCAAGCCGGCGCGCTTTCCGACCGGCATCGCCGAAGCGGCGCTCATACTCGGCTGTCCGGTGCTGTTTTTCGCCGGGCTGTATCGTGGCGGCAACCGTTATGATCTGCTGTTCGAGCGCTTGAGCGCCGGGCAACGAGTTGCGCGCCGGGAGCGCCCCGCTGCCGCTGCCGAACTGATGGCACGCTATGTTGAATGCCTGGAGCGCCATGCATGCGCGGTGCCCGACAACTGGTTCAACTTCTACGATTACTGGGCGAGATGAACGACCTGCCGGACAACAGACTGGACAGCCTGCGCAGAAGCCTGCTCGCGGGCCTGTGCGCCACGGCCTTCGGGGCAGTGGCCCTGTTCGGCGTCCTGGTGCCGCTACCCGTCCTGCTCCTTGTCACCCCCCCCGCGAAACGGCCACGCCGGGTGCGTGGACTGGCCAGCGTCGGCTTCCGGATCCTGATCCGCATGATCGAGGGCAGCGGACTGGCCCGTATCGAGCTGGAGGGTACCGAGTCACTGGCCATCGAAGGGCGATTGCTGGTGGCCAACCACCCGAGCTATCTCGATGCCGTGTTCCTGATGGCGTACTTCCCGCACGTCAACTGCGTGATGAAACCCGCACTGTTGAATCATCCGCTGTTTTTCCCCTTCGCCCGCCTCGGGGGCTACATCGCGGACAGCGAACAGAGCCCCCTCAAGCTGGTGGAAAGCTGCCGTGCCGCGGCGGCGCGCGGCGACACCATTCTTATTTTCCCCGAAGGAACCCGCACTACGCCCGGTATACCGATGCGCTTTCGCCGCGGCACGGCCCAGATCGCGTTGCGCGCAGAATTACCGATCGTGCCCGTGGTCATTCTTTGCGACCCGCCCGCACTCACTCATGGCCGCCCCTGGTACCGCATGCCGGGAAAACGGGTACGTCTTGTGATACGCTTTCAGCCGTCCAGAGCCGCCACGGATTTTGCTGAGGGGCCGCCGTCCGCCTTGCCGCGCGTGGCACGCCAGGTAACCCGGGGACTGGAAAATTATTTCATTACACAACTCGCCTCCATGGACCATGAATCGCTGCCTTTGTCCTCACCTCTGCCGCCGGCCTCGAAGGGTCCATGATGTTGCATGCACGGTGCCAGGCGCATGAGTGAGGACAAGCGCCTGCAACACTTTCGCGACCTCCTCGTCGAACGCTTCGAGCTTGATCCCGCGGATCTGAAACCCGATGCCCGCCTGTACGAGGATCTCGATCTCGACAGCATCGACGCGGTGGATCTGGCCATCGTGATCCGCGAGGTGACCGGACGTAAAGTCGACCCGCAAAACTTTCGCCAGGTTCGCACGGTGGGCGATGTGGAAAGCGAGGTCCGCCGCTTGCTCGATGCGAGCTGAATCCACGCCGTCATCAGCCGACCACAGTCTGCCCGTCGTTGTGGATCGCATAGATTCGGCTGATGGTGTATGTCTGCACTTGGACGTGCCCGCCAGCCTGACTTGGTTTGACGGCCATTTCCCGTCCGATCCCATCCTGCCCGGTGTCGCCCAGATCGGCTGGGCCATCACTTTTGCCCGCGAACGGTTCGGACTGAACGCAGACCTCACCGCAATCGAACGCGTGAAGTTTCTGCGCACCGCACACCCCAATGAACGGCTCATGCTGGAATTAAAACGCGAGAAAACAGCTGTTCTATGGTCGTTCAGCACCGGGGGCAAGCCGCTCAGCCATGGACGCCTGACATTCGAAACAGCATGACTTTTAACCCGTGCGCCCTGATCCCGGTCTTTAATCATCACCGCGAGATGAGTCGTCTGATAGCCACCTTGCGTAACGCAGGCTTGTCCGTCATTGTGGTTGATGACGGTAGCGATCAAACCACCGCCGAGGTGCTCAATGCGCTCGCCTCCGACTTGGCCGGAGTCATGCTGCTTCGCCACTCCCATAACCGGGGCAAGGGCGCTGCCTTTCTGACCGGACTCGAAGCCGCGGCCCGCGCGCACTACACGCATGCGCTGCAAATTGATGCCGACGGGCAGCACGACCCGGCCCAAGCCGCCACGCTGCTCGCTTTGGCTGAGGCCAAACCCGCAGCGCTCATCTCCGGCACCCCGCACTACGATGAAAGCGTCCCCGCGATCCGCTATTACGGGCGATGGATCACGCATCTGCTCGTTTGGCTGGAAACCGGCTCGCGGGTATTGACCGATTCGATGTGCGGCTACCGCGTCTATCCGGTCACCACCACCCTAGAGGCGTTTCGTACCCAACCCGTGGGTCGCCGCATGGACTTCGACACCGAGATCATGGTGCGTCTGCATCTGGCGGGTACGCCGGTGTGCTTCACTCCGGTGACGGTTCGTTATCCCGTTGACGGGATCTCCAACTTCCGCCTGCTGCGTGACAATCTGCGCATGACTTGGCTGCATCTGCGCCTGCTGGCCGGACTGCCATGGCGGCTTCTGCAGCGCCGCTAGCCCGCTTTATTTTTAAAGTGCGTGCAGTTCATGAATACTACGGGCCAGGTATCATAAACTCGCGCCTCCTGTATCCTGCGCGAATGAACCGTTTAACGTCCCATAGATATGTCACTTGAACCGTGCCCCATGCCGACAGCCGGAGACGGCCACGCTACGTCGCGTGGCCGACGCAAGTCCTTGGTAAGCGCTAGCGTGGAAATTGAAGTTGCCTTCCCCGATCTCGACCCTATGGCCATTGCTTGGCATGGCCATTACCTACGCTACTTCGAGTCCGCCCGGGTGGCGTTGATGCGCCGCATCGGCTACGACTACCCCGATATGCAGGCCTCGGGTTACACCTGGCCCATCATCGAGGCCAAATTACGCTATGTTCGCGCCGCCCGTTACGCCCAGCGGTTGCGGGTCACGGCCGGGCTGGAAACATGGGAAACCTGCCTCCACATCGGCTACATGATTACCGACGCCAATAACGGCGAACGACTCACTACCGGCTACACCCGCCAATGCGCTGTCGATGCAGATGGCGAATTGCAACTGTGTACCCCTGAAGCGCTGCTGCAATGCCTGAAGAAGTTTCTTTAGGCGCCCCGTTTGGCGCCTGGCCCGATCCGGCGACGCTGTTGCCACACGGGGCGAAGGCGCGATGTGTGGACCGAGTGTTGGATTTTATCCCTGGCGAACAGATCCGGGCCGCATGGCGAGTCTCGACCGCAAGCCCCCTGTTCGATCCTGCATGCAACGGCGTACCAAGCTGGGCCGGAATCGAAATTATGGCTCAATGTGCCGGACTGTACTTGGGACTTTCACGCTGCAACAAGCGTGACGGCACAGCCCCCCGCAGAGGTTTTCTCGTCGGCGTGCGCCGCTTTCAGGCTCACCGACCGGTACTCCCAAACCACGCCGAACTGCTGCTCGAAGCCGCCTGCGACGGTGCGCAACTCTCTGCTGGCGATTTAGGGGTTTTCGACTGTCGTATCCTATATGACGATGTGATGTATGCCGATGCCCGCCTCATGCTGTGGAGCACCGGCGACGAAACGGGAGGAGCATGACGAATCGACGCCGAGTTCTGGTCACCGGCGCAAGTCGCGGCATCGGGCGTGCCATCGCATTGCAATTGGGTGCCGACGGGTTTGCCATCACCGTTCATTGCCGCGCGCGCCTGAAAGCCGCTGAAGCCGTGGCGGAAGCGATACGCAACGCGGGCGGAGAGGCGAACACACTCGCCTTCGACACCTCCGATCGTGACGGCGTGCACGCCGCGCTCGAGGCGGACGTGGAAGCGAACGGCGCGTACTGGGGCGTGGTCGCCAATGCCGGGGTCACTGCCGACAACACCTTCGCTGCAATGAGCGGCGAGGACTGGGATCAGGTATTGCGCACCAACCTCGATAGCTTCTACAACGTGGTCCAACCGCTGGTCATGCCCATGGTACGTCGGCGCGACGGCGGGCGCATCGTTTGCCTGTCTTCGGTGGCGGGCCTTATTGGCAACCGCGGGCAGGTGAATTACAGTGCAGCCAAGGCAGGGCTGATCGGCGCGGCCAAGGCGCTGGCGGTGGAGCTCGCGAGCCGACGGATTACGGTCAACTGCGTGGCGCCCGGACTGATCGACACCGATATGGGTGCCGCGGCCCCGCAGGACCATATTCTGCCGCTCATTCCCGCCGGGCGTGCTGGTACGCCGGAAGAAGTAGCGGCCACCGTCGCCTTCCTGTGCAGCGAACCGGCCGCCTATATCACCCGCCAGGTCATCGGCGTCAACGGGGGCCTCGCATGAGGACATCTCTAAATAAGCGGCGCGTCGTCGTTACCGGGTGCGGCGGGCTGACGGCCCTCGGTCACGACTGGCCCAGCATCCGCACCGCGTTGCGCGAAAATCGTACCGGCATCGTGTACATGAATGAGTGGGACGGCTACCGGGAGTTGCACACCCGGCTCGGTGCGCCCGCCCAATCTTTCGAGTTGCCTTCTCATTACAACCGCAAAATTATGCGCGGCATGGGCCGCGTCTCGACACTCTCGGTGCGCGCTTCGGAACTCGCGCTGGAAGATGCCGGACTACTCGGCGATCCGGTGCTGCGCGAAGGGCGCACCGGCATTGCTTACGGCTCCTCGGCAGGCAGCATTCAACCGATTATCGCCGCGGGACGATTTGCCGAACTGGGCACGCTGCGCGGAGCACCCGCCAACAGTTATGTGCAAATGATGGCGCAGACCGGCGCCGTTAATATCGGTGTGTTCTTCAAGATCACCGGGCGCCTGATTCCCACCTGCAGCGCCTGCACGTCCGGCAGTCAGGGCATCGGCTATTCTTACGAGACGATCCTCGATGGCAGGCAGGATGTGATGGTCGCCGGCGGCGCGGATGAATTATCGGTAATAAGCGCCGTGGTGTTCGACATGATTGGCGCCACCAGCACCATGAACAAGACACCCGAGCGTGCGTCGCGTCCGTTCGACTCCGAACGCGACGGTATCGTGGTTGGCGAAGGCGGTGCCACGTTGATCATGGAAGAACTCGAGCATGCGCGTGCTCGAGGTGCAAAAATTTATGCCGAAATCGTGGGCTTTGCAAGCAACACCGACGGCACGCATATCACTCGCCCAAACCGGGCCACGATGGCGGAAGTTATGCGCTCCGCGCTCAACAACGCGCAATTGGAGCCCGAACGGATCGGCTATGTCAGCGCGCATGCTACCGGCACCGACCGCGGCGACATAGCCGAATCGCAAGCCACTCTTGAAGTCCTGGGCAACAGAGTTCCCGTCAGTTCGATGAAGGGGTATTTCGGGCATTCCATCGGCGCCTGCGGGCCGCTCGAAGCCTGGCTTGCGATCCAGATGATGAACGAAGGCTGGTTTGCGCCTACACGTAATCTTGATGTGCCGGGCGAGGATATCGCACCCATCAACCATGTGCGCGGCAAGCCGCTCGAACGCGAGGTGGATCACATTATGAGCAACAACTTCGCCTTCGGCGGCATCAACACCAGCCTCATCTTCCGCCGCTGGCGCGAGGACACGTAACCCGTTCTAGTGCCCGCCCACCATCACCCCTTGTCGTTTTTCTTCCACGGCCAGTCGATTTTGGGTAATATGCCGAGTCCCTTCATCCCGAGTTCGTGATTCACACGGTACTGGATCGCAATGTTCAAACCCGTGCTGAGCGAATAATAAAGCACTAACCCAGCGGGAAAAATTGAATAGAAAAAGGCAAACAGTAACGGCATCACCATCATCATTTTTGCCTGGGCACCCTCCATGGCCTGCGGCTGCAGCCGGAACTGCACAAAGCTCAGCACAGCATAGACAATAGGCAAGATAAATAATGGATCGGGCTGCGACAGATCATGAATCCATAATATCCACGGCGCCTGGCGCAGTTCGACACTGTAGATCAGTACGTAAAACAGGCCGATGAAGATCGGAAACTGAATGAGCATCGGCAAACAGCCAGAGACCGGATTTGCGCCTTCCTGGCGGTACAGGTCCATAGTCGCCTGCGACAGCTTCTGGCGATCATCCTTGTAGCGCTCGCGCAGCAGCTTGATGCGCGGCTGCAGCTTACGCATTTTGGCCATGGAGCGGGCACTCATGCGCTGCGGATAATAGAACAGGGCCTTGATCAACAGCACCAGGATGATAATCGACCAACCCCAGTTGCCGAGTATGCCGTGGATGAAAGACAGGACGCTGAAAATCGGCTTGCAGATAATCGTGGCGTGACCATAATCCACGGTGCGTGGTAGACCCGGCGCGATCTGTTTCAGCAGGCCCTGTTTTTTCGGACCCAGAAACAGCTGCATCGCGGTATCAGAACTCGCGCCTGCGGTCACCTTGACCGGGGCCAAACGATAACCGGCCACATAGCCGCCGTCGATGGCGCGTCCGAAGTAACGGGCTTGATCGGCTGCGGGGGGAATAGCCACCGCTACAAAATATTGGCGGACCCCGGCAATCCAGCCACCGGCAAACTGTTTGTCGAGTGGCGTTTCTGCCAACTTGGAGACCAAAGTCTTTTCATAACCATCGTCGGCATTAAAGTAAGCCGGTCCGCGGAAGGCATAGTACTTGGGTAACATGTGCTGCCAAAAGTGCTCCGCTACAGGAGGATTGGCACCGATCAGTGTCACACCCGGTGTCAGGTCTAGCGTGTGTTTACTCTGATTCTCGATACGGGTTTCGATCCGCACCGCGTAACTACCCCGCTTGAGTACCAGAGTGCGGATCAGCGTCACACCGTTTGCGCTCCAGCTCAGCGGCACCCGCAAGGTGCCGGCACCCGGCGCGAGCGTGTAGTCACTGGCTGTGGCGCTGAAAACCGGCGCCGAAGGCAGCTCAGCGCCGCTTAATTCGGGACGCAGCATAAGCGCGCTTTGCCCCTTACTGCCCGGCGTGAGCAAATCGACGCTCTGCTTTGAATGCAGACTACTCGGATATTTCAGCAGGGCGGCACGGGTCACCTCGCCACCGTCCAGCGCCACGCTGAGATCGAGTACATCTGTATGGATATGAATCCGCGGCCCGGCCGGTGCCTTGAGGCTGGGCAGCGTTGCGGCCTGGGGGTGATGGTTTTCAATCAATGAGGCGCCCGTGGAACCTGCCGAAGCGGGTGCGGCGGCACCCGGAGCGCTTACGCTCGCCGCGGCAGGTGTGGAAGCCGGTGCCGGGGGTTTCATCGGATGTTCGGCGCGCCACTGGTTCCAGAGCATGAAGGCAATCAGACCAAAGGCTCCGTACAAAAGCAGTCGACGTGTATCCATCAGTGCAGGGTCCTTGGCGGCACCGGGTCATAGCCCCCGGCGTGAAACGGATGACACCGACCGATGCGTGCGGCCGCCAACCATCCACCGCGTAGCACGCCATGTACACGCAGCGCCTCCACAGCATAGGCGGAACACGTGGGCGCATAGCGACAGTGCATACCCAGCCAGGGGCTGAGGAAAATCTGGTAAAGCCGAATGAGGCCGATAAGGACGGTGCGGATCATAAATTCAGGCGAGCCAGTGCCGCTTCAAGGTCGGCGCGTAGAAGAGCGCGAGAGACGTCGCCAAGTCCTGCGCGTGCCACCACGACGATATCGAGTGCGGGGAGTGGGGTATGGCGAAATACATCACGGGTGATCCGTTTGATTCGGTTGCGGACGACAGCATGGGGCGAAGTCTTGCGCCCAACAGCCAGTCCTAGGCGCGGACCCTCGCTGCCTGGTGCGGCGACCAAGGTAAAATAGCGTGCGCGGGTACGTTGTCCTTGTTTGAACACGTGCGCAAACTCTACCGCTTGGGTCAGGCGCGCACAGCGAGAAAAGCCGAAACCGGCCGTCGGCTCAGGCGCTGAGACGGGCGCGCCCTTTGGCGCGGCGGGCCTTGATGACGCTACGACCGCCCTTGGTGGCCATGCGTGCACGAAACCCGTGGGTGCGTTTGCGATGTATTCGGCTGGGTTGATAAGTACGTTTCATTCTGGGCTCTTGATGTTCGCCGGCACGGCGTTGGCAAGCTTTCAGGTTGGTCGCACATTAGACCAGTACGAGCGCTTGATGTCAAGGTTTTCAACTGTGGTGTGAGAGGTCCGAGAGGTTTAGACTGTCAGGTCTTTCCCTCTTCCGGCAGGCAATGTCCGCAAGCCTTTGGCAGCGCTGTTTCAAACGCCTCGAACAAGAGTGCGAAGAACGCGACCTCAACTTATGGCTTCGCCCGTTGCATGCCGTGGAAAGTGACGGCTCGCTGCGCTTGCTGGCGCCTAACCGCTTTGTACTGGATGAAGTGGAACGTCGCTTCCTCGACACGATCCGTGTTCTCTTTCGTGAGTTAACCGCGCGTGATAACGCCCGGGTCGAGCTCAGCCTGGGATCCGGCACGGTAACAGAGGCACCAATGGCGCGCACCCCCGGCGAAACGCCGCGCCTGCCGGTGCCGGGCAATCCCATCGACCCTAATTACCGCTTCGATAATTTTATCGAAGGGTCTTCCAACCAAATGGCCCGCGCTGCAGCCCTGCTGGTCGCGGAACAACCTGGTGGCCAATACAATCCGCTGTTTATCTATGGCGGCGTAGGGCTCGGAAAAACCCACTTGATGCACAGCCTCGCCAATCACCTACGCCAGCAGGACGGCGGCGTACGGAGGGTGGCCTATGTGCAATCAGAACGCTTCGTCAACGACATGATCCGTGCTCTGCAGCACAACAAGATCGATGACTTCAAAACCCACTATCGCTCCCTGGATGTTCTTTTGATCGATGATATCCAGTTCTTTGCGCACAAGGAGCGTTCGCAGGAAGAGTTTTTTCATACTTTTAACACCTTGATGGAAGGTCGTCACCAAATCGTTCTCACCAGCGACCGTTATCCCAAGGAAATAGCCGGGCTGGAAGAGCGCTTGAAATCACGCTTTGGTTGGGGTTTGATCGCCTCGGTTGATCCACCGGAACTGGAAACGCGGGTCGCAATTGCTATGAGCAAAGCCCTGCAACAGGGGGTTGAGCTACCTGAATCGGTAGCGTTTTTCCTGGCTCAGCGAATCTGCTCCAATGTACGCGAGCTCGAAGGCGCACTGCGTCGGGTTTTGGCTACGGCGCGCTTCACCGGGCGTCCAGTAACGCTCGACCTTGCACGCGGCGCCTTGCGGGATCTCCTGGCCGTACAGCAGAAATTGGTAACAATTGACAACATTCAGCGCACCGTAGCTAATTACTTTCGGATTCGCACCGCCGATCTGTGTTCGAAAAACCGTTCCCGTTCCATCACTCGGCCCCGGCAGATCGCCATGTCACTAGCCAAAGAGCTCACCCGGCACAGCCTGCCCGAAATCGGCAATGCATTCGGCGGACGCGATCACAGTACGGTGTTGCACGCGTGCCGCAAAGTTCGAGAACTACGTGGGCAGGATGCCCGCATGGATGACGACTACCAGAATCTCGTCAAACAGCTTTCGGTATAAAGTAGAGAAAGATGTGGATAAACCGTGCATACTTATTAATTTTCAAGTTATCCACAAACCGCCAACCGGATGTCTCTCGGCTTTCATTAGTTAGTTTTATTGATAACCTTTTGTTTTATTTGGATTATTAAGTAGTTACCAACTAATCCACCGTACTTACTATGATGACTAGGTGACTTAAATGGAAATAGAGTTATTACGCGAAGAATTACTTCCTTCTCTTCAGGCTGTGATCGGAGTCGTCGAACGGAGACAAACCATTCCTATCCTAGGTAATATCCGGATTGAGGTTGAAGCCGATAATGCAGTCGGTTTGGTCACCACCGATCTGGAAGTGGAAATGAGAGCACACCTGGGTGATGGGGGCAAACAGCCGGGAGCTGCCACGGTACCGGCACGCAAACTGCTTGATATCTGCAGGGCTTTGCCGGAAGGCGCCAGCGTACGTTTAAGCCAGGAAGAAGGCCGGGTAAGGCTTAGTTCGGGACGCAGCCGGTTCGCTCTCGCTTCGTTGCCGGTAGATGAATTCCCTACGGTTGGCGATCTGGATCAGGGTATGCGTTTCAGTATTGCCTGTGATGTGTTGGCAGAATTACTGAAACGTAGTGCTTTTGCGATGGCCCAACAGGATGTGCGCTATTACCTTACCGGGTTGTTGCTGGAAATTTCTCCGGAGCGGTTGCGGGCGGTAGCTACCGATGGGCATCGCCTGGCTTTGTGCGATGCAGAGCAAGCTCCTGCGGTAGAGGGAGAGAAATCGGCTATTCTGCCCCGCAAGGCTGTGATGGAGTTGGAACGTTTGCTGGGGCAGGCGGATAAGAGCGTTACGGTTACGCTTACTACTGCGCACGCCCGGTTCGATTTTGGCCCGCAAATTTTGACCACCAAGCTGATCGACGGACAATTTCCCGATTACGACCGGGTGATTCCCCAATCGAGTAACAAGCGCCTGTTGGCGGATCGGGAACCCTTGCGGGAAGCGTTGACCCGGGTGGCTATTCTAGCTAACGAAAAATTCCGAGGTATCCGACTTGAAGCCTCCTCGGAAAGTTTTACGCTCGCCGCACATAATCCTGAAAATGAGGAGGCCGAGGAATCGGTATCGGCCCGCTACAGTGGTGAACGTTTGACAATCGCCTTTAATGCCACCTATCTTCAGGATGCTTTGGCAGCGTTGGATGGCGAAACTGTCGAGTTTCAGTTCACGGACTCGAATTCCAGCGCCTTGTTGGGTGTGCCTGACTCGACGCGCTATCGCTACGTTATTATGCCCATGCGGTTGTAAGTTCTCCGCAGGGTGACAGACTCCTCAAGGCTAGCGCCATGTCGCGCTTGATCGATATTAGCCTGGAGAATATTCGCTGTCTTCCCGCCCTGGAGATAGCGACGGACAATTGTGACTGGGTGGTGCTGGCGGGTGCTAACGGTTCGGGCAAAACAAGTATTATGGAAGCGATTTATTGCGCCGCCCGGGGCCGCTCTTTTCGCAGCACATCTTTAGCGGAAGTAATCCGTGCCGGAGAAACGACCGCGCGTGTTCTACTCCACAGCAAAAATTCAAGAAATCACGTGTTGGGTATGGAGTTGCAAGCCCGCCAGCGAGCCGTCCACCTAGATGGTGTGGTAGCTAATTTGACGGCGATAGCCCAAGCGGTACCGGTGGAATACCTGGGCGGCGAGACGGTTCGCCTGGTACAAAGCACACCCGCGACACGGCGTCGATTTATGGATTGGACATTGTTTCACGTGGAACCCAGGTTTCTGAGCGTGTGGCGTTATTGGTACCGGGCGCACCGCCAGCGTAACGCTTTATTGAAAGCCCGTGCGACAGATGCGGCGCTTGCCCCTTGGACCGAAGCGGTTATTTTGTACGGTGAAGAGATTTCCCGGCTGAGGTCGCACTTAATTAAATGCCTGGATTCCAAATGGGTGGAACTGGAGAGACCTCTGTTCTTGCGTGGGCAGCGTGTGAGGTTCCGCCGTGGTTGGCGCGAAGCCAGCTTGCGTGAAGCATTACAGCAAAGCGCGGGTCGCGAAACCCAGGTGGGACGATCCGTTGCGGGCCCTCAACACGACGATTGGGAGTTAGAAGGGGGGGGGCTGCCAGCGTCCAGCTTATCGCGGGGACAAGCCAAGCTCGCCAGTTTGATGATTTATCGCTGTCAGGCGGCGCTTATGCAGATCGCGGAGCGACATTCCGTGCTCCTTGTTGATGATATCGCTGCCGATCTGGACTTGCCGGCGCTGCGCGCGACACTCGCGTTGTGGGTGAGTGCGGGGCTGCAAATCTGGCTTTCCGTGGGGGAAGAGGATATTGGAGTGGAATTACCAGGGAAAACCAAAAGGTTTCACGTGAAACAAGGCACCCTGGTACATGCGGGTTAGTTTGATGAAAAACAGACACAAACATAGTATAATAATGTATTACCTGTAGTGGGTTTGAGTTATGGCCGAAACCGCCGAATACACCTCAAAAAACATTAAAGTTCTCAAGGGGTTAGATGCGGTCCGTAAACGTCCGGGAATGTACATTGGGGATACCGATGACGGCACTGGGCTGCACCATATGGTGTATGAGGTGGTGGACAATGCTATTGACGAGGCCTTGGCGGGCTTTTGTCACGAAGTTGTGGTTGTCCTGCATGCCGATGGTGGCGCCTCGATCAGTGACGATGGGCGCGGCATTCCTGTTGATATGCACGAGGAAGGCCACTCGGCGGCCGAGGTCATTATGACCACTCTGCATGCGGGCGGTAAATTTGACGACAATGCCTACAAGGTCTCGGGCGGGCTGCACGGTGTAGGTGTTTCGGTCGTCAACGCCCTCTCGGACACATTGACATTGAGCATCGCGCGCGACGGGCACCACTACGAGCAGGTGTATCACCTGGGTGTGCCGGAAACGCCACTCCGGGATTTGGGTGCAACCGAAACGACCGGCACCACGGTGCGCTTCCTGCCGAGCCCCACGGTGTTCACCGATATTGAATTCAAGTTCGAGACGCTGGCGCATCGTCTGCGCGAACTCGCCTTCCTTAATTCGGGGGTGCGCATCGTGCTGTGCGATGAACGCGACGAACGGGAAGAGGTATTCACCTATGATGGCGGTATACAGGCTTTTGTGCGGCATCTGAATCGCAACCGCACGGCGCTGCATCAGAATATTTTCTACTTTAGCGCGGAGCGCGATGATGTGACCGTCGAGTTGGCGATGCAGTGGAACGATAGTTACCAGGAAAACGTGTTCTGCTTCACCAACAACATCCCGCAGCGGGATGGTGGAACGCACCTATCCGGCTTGCGTGCTGGTTTGACACGCACGATCAATCAGTATGCGGAGCAGGAGGGTTTGGCCAAACGTGCCAAAGTCAGTTTGAGCGGCGATGATACTCGCGAGGGATTGACGGCTGTATTGTCGGTAAAAGTGCCCGACCCGAAATTTTCCTCGCAGACCAAGGATAAGTTGGTGTCTTCCGAGGTCAAGGGCATCGTGGAAAGTCTGACCAGCGAAAAGCTAGCGGAGTATCTGCTCGAACACCCCGGCGAAGCCAAGGCTGTGATCGGCAAGGTGATCGAGGCAGCACACGCGCGCGAAGCCGCCCGCAAGGCGCGGGAAATGACGCGGCGCAAAGGCGCGATGGATATTGCCGGCCTTCCCGGTAAGCTGGCCGATTGTCAGGAACGCGATCCCGCGCAGAGCGAGCTGTTTATGGTGGAGGGTGATTCCGCGGGTGGCTCGGCCAAGCAGGCGCGGGACCGGCGCACGCAGGCCATTTTGCCGCTCAAGGGCAAGATCCTGAATGTGGAGCGTGCACGTTTTGATCGCATGCTGTCATCGGTCGAAGTAGGCACGCTGATTACCGCGCTCGGTTGCGGTATCGGTAGCGAAGAATTCGATCCGGAAAAACTGCGTTATCACCGCCTAATTATCATGACTGACGCCGATGTTGACGGGGCACACATCCGCACCCTGCTGCTCACGTTTTTCTATCGTCAGATGGGTGAGCTGGTCAAACGTGGACATATCTACATTGCCCAGCCACCGCTCTACAAGCTCAAGTCGGGTAAGAAAGAAACTTACATTAAGGACGAAGCGTCGCTCGCGCTGCACCTGCTGCAAAACGCGCTGGACGGAGCGGAGTTCCGCCCTAGTGTCGGAGCGAAGCCAATTGAGCAGGATACGCTCGCTGGACTGGCACGCGAACATCTGGCTATCACCCGAACACTCGATCGACTCGCCCGCCGCCACGAACGTGAAGCGCTCGAGGCACTGCTCGACATTTCGGTCATGGATGAAACCCGTTGGCAGGACACCGCCGCCCGTACCACCTGGATACAGGCTTGGCAACAGGCGACCGAAACGCTGGGCGGAGACGGAGCACAATATGAATTCGTGCTCGCCGAGGATACGCAGTCACTGACCATAGCACGTTACAAGAATGGAGTGAAAAGCGAAGATCGTTATCTGCGAGCTTTTTTCCTGAGCCCGGAATATCAAAGTCTGGCGCGGCATATTGCGCGTCTCGACGGCGTGGTCGGGAAAGACGCCGAGATTCGCCGTGGCGATCGCAGCGAGACGGTCGTGCGCTTCAGCGATGCGGTCAAGTGGCTGCTCGCCGATGCACAACGCGGAGTGTCGGTACAGCGCTACAAGGGCCTCGGTGAAATGAATCCCGAGCAGCTTTGGGAAACCACGATGGATCCGGAGACACGGCGACTGGTACAGGTGCGCATCGAGGATGCGGCCGCTGCCGACGAGGTGTTCACTACGCTGATGGGCGACCAGGTTGCGCCGCGCCGCGAATTCATCGAAAAGAATGCACTCGCCGTGGCCAACCTCGACATCTAGAGATTCAGTTTCCTGGCAAATTATTGAGTGTGGTTGGTGAAATTCCAGCTTTCGGTGCCGTTGCCCGCTGCACATTCATACTGAAGCCTTTCGCTGCGAGTAGCGACTCAAGGCTACATCGTTCAGTAGTCGATAAGCAGTGATATGTAACTAGCATGGAGCCCCTCTTTTTAGCGAACAGGTTGGCTCGGGAAAGGCGATGGACCCGTGTTAGGTCATTCCAGTGCACTGCAGGGTAGCCTGATTTCGATTGACGCTCGAGGCCGCTTTATAGAAGAAAACTGGAGTGGTAAACCCAGCGATAACCAGGCGGTAGAAAAGGCATCGGCGTGCGCGAATTTTCTGTTTTTGAATGCGGATCTCTGCGATTTATTTTTGTTGGGATAGCGTACGATGAAAAGTCTAGACAGATAGACAGATATTTGCACAGGTGGTATGAAACGAATATAGCGATCAGTGGCGTGTCCATACACTAACGGGACTTTGCCTGATAACCAATGCTGATGGAGCGCATAGTGTCTTCGATCCAGGCCTTGGCTTCCAAGTTGATTGCTTCCGGGCCACGCTCTCCAGGTTGAATGGGCGATCCGATGATCACGCGCACCGTGCCCGGTTGCTTGAGAAACGCGCGTCGTGGCCAGAAGTCGCCTGCATTGTGCGCAATGGGTACGATGGGGACTTTGCAGTGACGGGCCAGCATGGCGCCCGACAGACCGTAACGGCAGGTCTTACCGGCTGGCATGCGATGGCCTTCGGGGAAAATGGCGAGGGAGCGTCCGCGGCGCAGCATGCGCGCACCCTGGCTGAGTACCTGATCGATGGCCCGGCGGTGTGAGCGACGGTTGATGCCCACCGCACCGAGGCGCGCCAGAGGCCAGCCAACCAGCGGAATCCAGAGCAGTTCGCGTTTGAGCACGAAGGCCGGCTTGCGCACAAGAATGAAGGGCAGGAACGTCTCCCAAGTAGATGAGTGTTTGAGATAAAGTACGCAGGGTGTATCCGGAATATTCTCTCGGCCCTCGATCGACATGCCGAGCCGGGCCGTGGGGCGTAGCAGAAGAAAAAACACCCGGGCGTAGCCACGGGCGAAGAACTCCAACCCCGGACGACCCCACGGCAGGATGGAAAACAAGGTGCACATGAGGCCGAAAAAGACAATCGCGATCACGTAGCCAAAGTTATAGGCCAGCGAGCCGACGATCCGTCTCAGGCGTCCGGGTTTGTGCTTCAACAAGGCATCGGCAGCGTGTGCCAGATCTGCGTAGTTTTCTATCGTGGAATCCGCAGTCAGCGCGGCCTTGCCTTGACCGGTTCTTACAAGGATCCTGCGGGCACCCACCATGTGCGCCGAGTTCATGTCTTTGGTGGTGTCACCGATCATGATCAGGCGAGCGGGATCGAGATCGAAATCATTTGCAATACGCTTGAGCAGACCCGGTGCTGGTTTGCGGCAATCGCATCCTGCGAGCGGCGCGTGCGGACAAACATAGATACCGCTGATCCGAGCGCCGTGGCGTGCAGCGTGGCGAATCAGGCGGTGGTGAATCGCCTCCACAGTTTCACGCGAGTACAGGCCACGGCCGATCCCGGACTGGTTAGTCGCGATCACGAGATCGTAGCCGGCGCGCGTGAGCCGTGCCATCGCATCGAGGCTGCCCGGGATAAACTTCAGTTCTTCCGGGCTTTTTACATAGTCCTTGCGATCGACATTAATCACGCCGTCGCGGTCGAGCACGATCAGGCGCATCAGGCCGCTTCCGAATGTTGCAGTTCACCAATGTCGGCGACACGCAGGAAGGCCTTGCGCAACCGTGCCAGGAGGGCGAGGCGGCGATGGCGTAGCATGGGGTCGGGGTCCATAACCAGCACCTCTTCGAAAAACCGGTCCACTGGGGCGCGCAGTTGGGCCAGCACGGTGAGCGCGCGCGCGAAATCATATCCAAGGAGTGCGGCATCCAGTTCGGGCAAGGCGTTTTCAAGCGCTTCGGCCAGCATGGTTTCCGCACCCGCATCGGCGGGAATGGTAGGGATGTTCGTTGGAGCATCCTGCGGCATATTGGCCTGACGCAACAGGTTGGCAATACGCTTGTTGGCGGCAGCAAGTGACGCGGCGTGTTCGCCTTCACAGAAGGCATTGAGGGCCTGTGCGCGGATCAGTACCTCGCCGGGCACGAGCGGTGCCACGGAAAGTACGGCCTGGGCCACATCGGGACGTTCGCCCTGCTCCAAGACCAGGCTGCGCAAGCGTTCGCGCAGAAATTCACTCAAGGCAGGTAGCGTCTCATCTGCCCCCAGGTCGTCGGGATAGACAGCCGCGGCGGCCTCAAGCAACGGTGCAAGATCGAGTTGTGGTGCCCAGTTGGCGGTAATGCGTAGGGCGCCGAAAGCGGCACGGCGCAGGCCGAAAGGATCCTTGGTTCCGCTCGGAGTCAGCCCAGCGGAAAAACCGCCGACCAGGGTGTCAAGCCGGTCGGCGAGCGCGAGTGCGGCTCCGGCAGGCGTGGTCGGCAGCGGGTCATTGGCACCAGCGGGCAAATACTGCTCGGCAATAGCCGTGGCGACGGTGTCGGATTCGGCGCCCGCGGCATACAGGCCGCCGATGATGCCTTGTAGCTCGGGGAACTCAAACACCATGCCGGTGACCAGATCGCATTTGGCCAACTCACCGGCCCGGGCGGCAGCGTTGGCATCAGTATCCGGCCAAGCAGGGATTTCGCTAATCGTGCGGCAAAGAGAGGACAAGCGCTTCGTCTTGGCGGCCATCGTGCCGATTTTGGGCGCGAACTGAAGGCCTTCCAGATCGGCGCCGTACGCCGCCAATGACCGTTCGCGGTCCCGGCGGTAATAAAAGCGGGCATCGTCAAGTCGTGGGCGCACCACGCGTGCCAGTCCGCGCTGAATCTGTTCCGGGTCTCGGCTATCGAGATTGGCGATGGCGATAAAGTTTGGCAACAGGCCGCCGTCGGCTCCGCGTAGCGGTATGAAGCGCTGATGGTGCGCGAGGGTAGTCATCACGATCGCTTCCGGCAATTCCAGATACGCCGGATCAAAACGGGCGGTGAGGGCAACCGGCCATTCCACCAGCCCGACCAATTCGTCGTAGAGTGCCGGGGAAGGCGGTGCCGCCACGGCGTTGAGCGCCCGGGCCGCGGCTTCGACCTGCCCCACAATTTCCGTCCTGCGCGCTACCGGGTCGGCCTGCACATGCGCGGCCAGCAAGGCAGCGAGATAGTCGTCCGGCGACTTGAAGTGGACCGATTCGGGGTGATGAATGCGGTGTCCGCGCGTAGTGGCTTCGGCCTGTATACCGAAGGCTTCAAGCGTGACGGTCTCCTTGCCGAGACGCACGCACAGCCAACGCACGGGGCGCAGAAAACTCGCTTCACCACCCCCCCAGCGCATGCGCCGTGGCTGCGGCAGTTTCTCGAGCACGCCGGGCAGATGCTCGGCGAGCACCGCGGCCAGCGGCCGGCCGGGACGCGTGTAGCGGCGTACCAGCCAACTGCCGGCATCGGTGGTAAGTGTGTCCAGCTCGGTTAACGGTGTAGCGACGGAGCGCGCGAAGCCTTCGGCGGCACGCGTGGGCTTGCCTTCGGCGTCGAAAGCGGCGCTTGTGCTCGGTCCCCGGCGCTCGATGTCCCGATCCGGCTCCATGCCCGGCACCTCACGAACCAGCACGGCCAGTCGCCGGGGTCCCCACCAGGACTGCAACCCTGAGGCATCCAGGCCACGTTCAGCCAGTAGCGTACGCACGCCTTCGGCAAGTTCATGGGCGAGCGGTGCCTGAGCTGCTGCAGGCAGTTCCTCGGTGCCGATTTCGATCAGCAGATCTTCGTGTGCAGGCCGACTCATGTGGCCACGTCCTGGACTGTGCCTTCATGCCATGCCTCGGCCACTGCGGTGGCCATGCGCCGCACGCGCAGGATGTGATTCTGGCGTTCGGTCACTGACAGCGCGCGCCGCGCATCAAGCAGATTGAAGGCGTGTGAGGCTTCGAGCGTACGCTCATAAGCGGGTAAGGTCAGTCCCGCTTCGAGAAGGCGACCGTGATCGCGTTCGGAGGCTGCAAAGTCTTCATGCAGTCGCGCGGTGTCGGCGAGTTCGAAGTTGTAATGCGATTGTTCGCGTTCGTTTTGCAGGTAGAGGTCGCCGTACGTTAGTGTACCGCTGGGCGTGTGCTGCCACGCCAGATCGAACATGCTGTCCACGTTCTGCAGGTACATGGCGATGCGCTCCAGTCCGTAGGTGATTTCGCCCGTCACGGGGCGGCATTCGATGCCGCCGACTTGCTGGAAATAGGTGAATTGGCTGATTTCCATGCCGTTCAGCCAGACTTCCCAGCCCAGCCCCCACGCGCCGAGCGTGGGCGAGGCCCAATCGTCTTCCACGAAACGCACGTCGTGCACATCCAGTTCCAGACCGAGTGTGGCTAACGATCCCAGGTACAGTTGCTGAAAGTTGTCAGGGACCGGCTTCATGAGCACCTGGAATTGAAAGTATTGCTGACCGCGGTTGGGGTTTTCTCCGTAGCGCCCGTCGGTGGGGCGGCGGCACGTTTGCACGAACGCGGCATGCCAAGGCTGGGTGCCGAGCGCGCGCAGGAACGTGGCCGGATGGAAGGTGGCCGCGCCCATGGGCATGTCGTAGGGTTCGAGCAGGGCGCATCCCTGTTCGGCCCAGTATTGACGCAGACGCAGTAGTAAGGCCTGGAAGGTTTGTGGGGACTTTTCCGGCATGTCGAAGGCAGAGCCGACAATCAAAAGGGATTAGTATAAACGGGTAGGCACCGGCAGTCGCCAATGCTGCCGTTGCACCTAGGGGAATCATGTTTCGTCTAACCGGGAGCCTTCTTTATGAGTGCTGACGACATTCTCAAGCGGATCGCCGCGGGTGAGATTCATTTTGTAGATTTGCGTTTTACCGACACGCGTGGCAAAGAGCAGCATGTGACGGTGGGACCGACCAGCGTGGACACCGGCTTTTTCGAGGACGGCAAGGCCTTCGACGGCTCCTCGATTGCGGGCTGGAAAGAAATCAACGACTCCGATATGGTGCTGATGCCCGATGCCGCAAGCGCCGTGCTTGATCCGTTCATGGCGCACCCGACGCTCGTGCTGCGTTGTGATGTGGTGGAGCCGACCACGTTGTCCGGCTACGATCGTGATCCGCGCTCTATCGCACGCCGCGCCGAAACCTATTTACAGCAGACCGGCGTGGCCGATACGGCTTGGTTCGGTCCCGAGAACGAATTTTTCATTTTCGACAACGTGCGCTGGGGCAGCGCCGTCGGCAGCGCCTTCTACGAAGTCGATTCGAAAGAGGCGAACTGGAATTCCGGTCGCGTGTACCCAGACGGCAATTTCGGTCATCGCCCCGGGCTCAAGGGCGGGTATTTCCCGGTGCCGCCCGTGGACTCTTTGCAGGACATCCGTTCCGAAATGTGCCGCTTGTTGGATGAAATGGGCGTGCGCTCCGAGGTGCATCACCATGAAGTCGCTACCGCTGGACAATGCGAAATCGGTGTGCGTCTGAACACGCTGGTGCGCAAGGCCGACGAGGTGCAGATGCTCAAGTACATAGTCATGAACGTGGCACAAAAGTACGGCAAGACGGCCACCTTCATGCCCAAGCCGCTGACCGGCGACAACGGCAATGGCATGCATGTGCATCTTTCGCTCGCCAAGGATGGCAAAAACCTGTTCGCCGGTGACGGCTACGGCGGCCTCTCGGAGACGGCGCTGTTTTTTATCGGCGGAATCATCCGTCACGCGCGCGCCCTCAATGCGCTAACCAACCCTGCCACTAACAGCTACAAGCGCTTGGTGCCCGGCTTTGAAGCGCCTGTGAAACTGGCCTACTCGGCCCGCAACCGTTCCGCCTCGATCCGCGTGCCGTTCGCCCCGAGCGCAAAGGGTCGGCGTATCGAGGTGCGTTTTCCGGACAGCATGGCGAACCCCTATTTCGCTTTCAGTGCGCTGCTCATGGCGGGCTTGGACGGCGTGCTTAACCGTTTGCATCCTGGTGACGCCATGGACAAGGATCTGTATGATCTGCCGCCCGAAGTGTCCGCCGACATTCCCGAAGTGGCATATTCCCTGGAAGGCGCACTGGATGCGCTCGAAGTGGATCACGACTTTCTCACTGCAGGCGGCGTCTTCAGCGAGGATGCGTTGATGGCCTACATCAGACTCAAGCGCCAGGATGTGCAGCGGGTTCGCATGACGACCCATCCGGTCGAGTTCGATCTTTACTACAGCCTCTAACGTCGTGATGAGCTACTGGGGCCGCAGTGACTATAGCCATGAAGAAGTCGGTCGAGCGGGTGTGCTGCTGATCAACCTGGGCACACCACAGGCGTTGAGCGTGCATGCGGTGCGTGGCTATCTGGACCAGTTCCTTTCCGACCCGCGGGTCATCGAGTTGCCTGCACCGTTACGCTGGCTGCTGCTGCATGGTGCGATTTTGCGGCTGCGTCCGCGTAAGACGCTCCGCGCCTACAAAGCGATATGGAGCGTAGATGGTTCGCCGTTGATGGTGCATTCACGTGCGCTGGAGCAGAGCCTGCGCGACGCCCTGGCTACCCGCGCTGAAGGGCCGGTCTCGGTGGCGCTCGCCATGTGCTACGGCGAACCCACGGTAGATCAATCGTTACGCGTGCTGATGCAGGCTGGCGTCGAGCGTTTATTGGTGCTGCCACTCTACCCCCAATACTCGGGCGCCACCACAGGGGCGGCGAGCGATGCGCTGGGTGCGGCATTGAGGCGGTTGCGCTGGGTGCCCACGCTGCGATTCGTTAACCATTATCATGACCATCCGCGCTACGTAGATGCCGTCGCCATCAGCGTGCGCGAAGCCTGGGAAAGAGAAGGGCAGAGCGAACGGCTGCTGCTGTCGTTTCACGGCATGCCGCGCGCTACGCTCACTGCGGGCGATCCGTATCACTGTCAGTGCCAGGCCAGCGCCCGACTCATTGCCCAGAGTCTCGGCCTCGCCCGCAGCGACTGGGCGCTGGGTTTCCAGTCGCGTTTCGGGCGCGCGGCCTGGCTGCAACCCGATACCGAGGCTACGCTGCGCGGGTGGGCCGAGGCCGGAATCGAAAGTGTCACCGTGACCTGTCCCGGCTTTGCCGTCGATTGCCTGGAAACGCTCGAAGAGGTGGCACAACGTTACCGCGAGGTGTTTCTTGCCGCCGGCGGTAAACGCTTCGTGTACGTGCCGGCACTCAATGCCGGCGCCGCGCATACCCGGTTGCTGACCGAACTGGCGGTGCGCGAGATGGCCGGTTGGCCGGAAGTGCTGGCCAGCTACAGTGCCCACGCACGGCGGCATGAAGCCGCGTACAGGGTCGAACGGGCTCGCAGCCTGGGTTGTGCCACAGACTGAGCCAGGGAGTTGTATCCTCAAGTGCGGCGTTGACGGGAATGGGACATCTGTCCGCTGTTGCGGTTTATTTGCAGGCGATGGTCAGCCGGGTATGGCCGATGTAAGGCAGGCACACGCGGCCCGGCGTGCCGTGCGCGAGCCGTTCGAGCAGTGGCAGGGCACGCGCCGCCGGGTTGCCGGCACGCAGCTTTTCCAATTCGGCATCGCCGAGCGTGGATTCGACGCCGCCATCTTCGAGAGATAACTCAAGTGAGATGTCTGCGGGAGTTCCGGCCTGGAGCACTAGCGCGCAGGCGAAGGCATCGTGGCTTGGCCGGGTTTCGCCGAGCGGCATGGGCAGCGGCCGATCATAGACAACGAGCAGCACCGGTGCGCCTGCTGCGGCCAGGGATGCCGCTTCGAGCAGACCGGCGGCAAATGTGCCGTCGTGCGCCGAGACCGCGGTGTAGGGAGTCATCGCGTGCGCGGAAATCGACCAGTAGCCCGCAGGTGCGTTGTGCACGGAATTGTGAAATTGCGTGGGGGACACGGCAGGTTCTGGTCGGGCCAGTTCCTCGCAGATTGAATGAATGATGTCGCCGTCGCCGTTGGCGCTGGCAAAAACAGTGAGCACGGAGACGGGATCCGCTGCTGCCGCGACCACCGCCTCCCCGGCGACGGTCAACGCCAGCCGCATGGTGGTTGAAAGACGTCGGCGCTCATTGGCGGGCAGTCCGGCGGGGTTGAGCCGCGGCAGGGGCTCGGGCTGGTAGGGCGCACCGTCTGCCAGACACTCGAGCGCGGCTGGCCAACTGACGAGGCCGGGTGCCGCAAAGCCTATGCCGCGTACGCCGAGCGCGCTCATGTGCCGATCCCCACGACCAGGCTGGCATTGCTGCCGCCGAATCCGAAGGCGTTGACCATTATGTACCGCAGGGCGGCGGACCGGTTTTCGAGCACGATGTCAGCCGCCAGTTCGGGGTCCACGTTTAGCGTATTCAGGCTGGCGGGTATCAACCCGTGTTCCAGGGCCAGGGCCGCGAAGCCGAATCCCAGTGCGCCGGCCGCGCCCAGCGTGTGTCCGCACCATCCCTTGGTGGAACTGCTGGCCCGGCCGGGGCCGAAGACCGTGCGCACCGCCTTGTCCTCCGCGAGGTCGTTGGCCGGCGTGCCAGTGC
>JBAUSV010000175.1:0-9315 GCA_049581885.1 Gammaproteobacteria bacterium
GCGCCCTGTAGTGGGAACCGCGGCGAGCCGGTGCAGCCGGTGAGCCAGGTGTTCCATCTTCGCCGGGTCGGAAGTCTCCGGGCGGTGCGCGGCCAGCCTGAGCAGCACCGCGACGGTGGCCGGCCCGAGCGGCAACCGATGATCGAAGTAGGTGACAAGAAAGCGACCTGAGGATTCACACGCGAGACGGATTTCGCCGCGCGCCAGCACGGTCTCCAGCGGGGCGCCGAGCACGGGCACCACGAGCCGTCCGTCGGCCGCCGACCAGTCGACGTCGAAGCTCGCATCATGCACCGAGGCATGTCCCCATTCCAGCAGGTCCATCCACCAGGCATTGGCGGCATGCGCGCCCATGTGGTTGGGTACGAAATCGATGATCATCCTCAGGCCGGCTTGTGCCGCGGCCGCTTGCAATTCTTCAAAGCCCGCGTGGCCGCCACGCTCCGAATCCAGGCGCTGCGGGTCGGTCATGTCGTAACCGTGCGTACTGCCCGGCACGGCACTCATCACCGGAGACAGATAGAGGTGGCTCACACCGAGGCGTGCCAGGTAGGGCGCCAGAGCGGCTGCCTCGCGAAAACCGAAGTTGGCATTGAGCTGCAGCCGATAGGTCGCGGCCAGCGCGGGGCGCTGGCGCGCAGCAGGTGCCCCGCGCTCCGCCTGCACGGCACGCATGACCTCGACGAAGCGTGGATCGCTCACCCATTCCGGCCACGGCGCAAACCGGCGCCGGCACCAGTTGGGCTCCTCATCCATCGTGCCTGGCACGTTGACGGGCTCGGCGATACCGAGCGCGTCCTCGGGCTGGATCGACACGAGCCGGCTCGGCGTGCGCGCCAGCCAACGATAGACGGCGGCGGCCGGCAGCTCTGCGTCAGCGCCGGGTAGTTCGGCACGCTGGAAATTCTCCCGCAATGCCGCACGCTCGACCGGACGCTCCGCCTGCGCCGTCTCGCGCGCCTCCGTCGAGGGCCACAGGTCGAGCCGGTCCATGCGGGCCAGGTCCTCGCCCTGCCACCACCCGGCCAGCGGGACGACATCGTGCGTGCCGACCATGGCAAGCGCCTCGCCCGGATACTGCTCCGGCGCCCGGGGCTGGCCCATCTCGGAATGCTCGAAATACAACAGTCGCAGGGAGAGGACGCCGCGCTCCGCCAGGCGTTCACGCAAGCCTTCCGGCACCGTCCCCAGATCCTCGCCGATCACCATGCACTGCGTCCGGCGGCTTTCGAGCGTGATCACGGCCAGCATTAAATCGAGTGGGTAACGCAGGTACGCCCCCTCTGCGGCGTGCGCGCCCGACGGGATCACGAACAGTCGATTGAGCCCGAGGACGTGATCGATTCGCAGTACCCCGGCATGGCGCATGTTGGTGCGCACCAGTTCGATGAAGGGGGCCAACCCCTGCTCCACCAGGCGGTGGGGATGAAACGGCGGGAACCCCCAATTCTGCCCGCGTGGGTTGAGCGGATCGGGCGGTGCGCCCACGGACAGCGCGGTAGCGAAATCGCCGCGCGCCGCCCACACTTCGGCGCCTGCCGGATCGGCCCCGAGTGCCAGGTCATGATAGAACCCCAGGCTCAGTCCGGCCTCGCATCCCCGGTGGACGGCGTCGGCAAGCTGCGCATCGGCCTGCCACTGCAGCCACAGATGGAAGTGATAGGTCTCCCCGTGTTCCGCAATATGGTGTTCGCAGGGTGTAGCTTGTGCTTCACGCAGGGCAAGCGGCCAGTGACTCAAGTCGGCGCCGTACTCCGCGGCGATGGTTTCGAATCGGGCCCAGGCCTTGACCCCCGGCGCAGCCTGCTGCACAAAGCGTTCGTAGCCCGGGTCGCCGCCCGCGGTGCTGAAGTTGGCGTACGCTTCGCGCGCGATGGCGAACTTGATCTCTGCCGCCGCCGGATAATCGACCAGCGCCTGGGCATTGAGGGCACGGATGCGCGCGGCACAGGCGGGGGCGTCGAGGCGTTCGAGCATGGCACTGGTAACGCCCGGCAGCCGGCGCACGTCGAGGTAGAGCGGATTGAGCGCCAGGCGCGAACTCGGGGAATAGGGGCTGCGGTGGGCAGGGGCCGCAAGAAACAACGCATGGAGCGGGTTGATGCCCAGGGTGGCCGCTCCCATTGTCCCCGCGGCTTCGCCCAGGCCGGCAAGATCGGTGAAATCGCCGATGCCGATGCTCTCCGCGCCGATCTGTTCGTAGAGCTGGAGCGAAATGCCGTAGCCCCGTGCCGGCGCTCCCGGCAGCCAGGCTTTGGCGGGCGCGCGCACCAGCCGGGTCTCGGCCACCTGTTTGCCGGTGACGATCCGCAGTCGGTAGTAACCGGGTTCGAGCGGCGGCAGCTCGAGCACCCGGCCCTCGCTGGTGATTGCGAGATCGGCGGCGGTACATGAGCCGCTCGCCTCCCGGCCCTCACCGTCGAGCGTCCACTCGATCGATCCACCGGTCACGGCGCTCGCATTGAGCACCAGGTGCGGTAGCGCCGGTTCGAAGCTGGCGATGGCCGGCGGAACGAGCATCGATTCCTTTTCCCGTGCCAGACCGGCAAGAGCCGTTTCCACTGCGTCCTCGCCGGTCTCGTAGCCCAGTCCCTGGAGCAACGCACGCAGGCTGGATGGCGCAACCTGCTGGCGTGTGCCGTCGATCTCGGTATAGCTTGTCGCCAATCCGATGGCCTCGGCGAGTTCTTCGAGCCTATTCATACTGCGTCACGCGGATCGAGTCGGGAGGCAATATCCCGTCGTCTTCCGCCGCCTGCGTATAAACGCGGCGTCCACGCGGCGCTTGCGCCCGGACCGCGGCGTCGCCCGGGTTCGCCTCGATGCACCAACGCGTCCCGTCGGCCAGCGGCCACTCCACGGCGAACGCCGTCTCACCGAGCACACGCCACGTGCCGCTCGCAATGCCTTCGAGCCGTGGCACCAGCTCGCGCTGGCGGCAGGCAATCAATCCGGAAACGAAGTCCTGCCATTCGGCGTGTACCGGCTCGCCCACCTCGCCCCAGTCGAGCCGTGATCGGTAAAAGGTATCGGGCGCCAGCGGATCGGGGATGTCGCGGCGGACCGTCTCGTCATTAAACTTGGCGAAACGGTTGAACTCCCGGCGCCGGCCGGCCTGTACCGCGTCACCCAGCTCGCCGTGAAAGTCGCAAAAATAAAGGAAGGGCGTGCTCGCCGCCCATTCCTCGCCCATGAAGACAAGCGGCACGGCGGGGGAGAGAAAAAGCAGTGCATAAAGTACGCGCAGGCGCCCGGTCGGGACCAGGTGAGTGATCCGCTCGCCGAACGCCCGGTTGCCGATCTGGTCATGGTTCTGCAGGAAATTCTCGAATGCGGCTGGCCATACCGCGGCGCTCGGTTCTCCGCGCACACGGCCGTCGCGGAACACGGAACGCTCGCCCTGATAGGAGAACCCTTCGGCGAGCGCGCGCGCGAGATGACGGACCGCGGTTTCTGCGTAATCGACGTAATAGCCGTCGCGTTCGCCGGTAATGAAAGCATGCGCGGCATGATGAAAATCGTCGTTCCACTGCACGCTGTAGCGGTGTGGATACATGGTCCGCGGCAGCCAGTGCGCTTCGTTGCGGTCGTTCTCGAGCACCAGGTGAACCTCGCGATCGGGCGTTGCCTCGCGGACGCGAACGGCAAGCTCGTCCAGAAAGTGTCTGCCGCCCGGCGCCTCTTCGATGGCGTGAACCGCGTCGAGCCGGAGCCCGTCGAAACGGTATTCCCCGATCCAGTAGAGCGCGTTGTCGATGAAGAACCGGCGCAGTACCGGGTTGTCGAAGGCGAGCGCCGCACCCCAGGGCGTGTGGCGTTCGGGATGAAAGAAATCGGGCGCGTAGCGGGCAAGGTAATTGCCACTCGGGCCGAAGTGGTTGTACACCACGTCGAGCAGGACCATGAATCCGCGCTGATGGCAAGCGTCGACGAGTTTTTTCAGCGTTTCCGGCCGGCCATAACTGTGATCCGGCGCGTAGGGCAGTACGCCGTCGTAGCCCCAGTTGCGCATGCCCTCGAAATCGGCGATCGGCATGAGTTCGATTGCGGTGATCCCCAGCCGTTCGAGATGGTCGAGGTGGCGTTCGACCCCCTTGAAATCGCTACTTTCACCGAAACAGCCCACATGCAATTCGTAGACCACGGCCTCGGACCACGGACGACCGCGCCAGTCATCATCGCCCCAGTCGTAGGCGCTCGGGTCGATGGCTTCGCTTGGCCCGGATACATCGTGCGGCTGGAAGCGGCTCGCCGGATCGGGCACGTGCTCGCCGGGCGCGATTTCGTAGCGGTAGAGTGCACCGGCGCCGAGACCCTCGACATGCAATTCGAAGAAACCGCCGTCCGCTGATGTCATGGGCATGCACCGCCCGTCATCGAGCGTCACCGCGGCGCTTTTCAAGGCCGGCGCATACAGTCTGAAGCGCACTCCGTCGGAGAGGACCTCGGCACCGCAGCCGAGACGTTGCCGGCTGCGGCTCACGCGGCGTGTTCATCCGCTTGAGGAAGTCGCTCGAGCACCGCGACCGATCGGGCCTGGAGTTCGAGCGTGACTTCCTCAAGGTCTTCTTGGTGCCATGGCGGATCGCGCGCCGTATCCAGAACCAGGCGCCATCCGCTGCCTGCAGGACGCTCGGGCAGGCGAAATCGGACAGGGGTGGCCCCGGCGTGGAGAATAACCAGCAGGCAGGCATCGTGAACCGTCCTGCCATGTACATCGCGCCCCACCGCGGCACGACCGTTGAGAAGCAGACCGACCGTAGCGCATTTGGGGCGATGCCATTGCTCGTGGGTAAATTCCTCGCCGTGGAGATCGAACCAGAGCACATCCTCGACGCCTTCCTCGTCGCGTTCAGTCGCATGCAGGTAGCGCGCCGCACGCAGGATAGGGTGCTCGCGCCGGAAGGTGATGAGCCCGGCGATAAAATCGATGTCCGCCTGTGCCTGCGCATCGAGCCGGCCCCAGTCCAGCCACGAGAGTTCGTTGTCCTGGCACCAGGCGTTGTTGTTGCCGAGCTGGCTGCGCCCTAACTCGTCGCCGGCAAGCAGCATGGGCGTTCCCTGCGAAAGCAGCAGCGTCGCCAGCATGTTGCGGCGCTGGCGCCGGCGCAAGGCATTGATGGCGGAATCCTCGGTGGGACCTTCTACCCCGTAGTTGTCGCTGTAATTCTCGTCGGTCCCGTCGCGGTTGTCTTCGCCGTTGCTCGCATTGTGCTTGTGGCTGTAGCTCACCAGGTCGGCAAGGGTAAACCCGTCATGGCAGGTTACGAAGTTGATGCTGGCCCACGGCCGCCGACCGCTGGGTTCGAACAGATCCGAGGAGCCCAGCAAGCGGCCTCCGAGTTCGGCGAGCATGCCTTCGTCGCCGCGCCAGAACCGGCGCACTGCATCGCGGTAGCGGTCGTTCCATTCGGCGAATGGCGCCCCGAACTGGCCCAGGCGGTAACCGCCGGGGCCGATGTCCCAGGGCTCCATGATCAGCCTGGTCTGTGCCAGTGCCGGATCCTGGCGCAGCGCGTGGATAAAGCCGGCACCGGAATCGAAGCCGTTGCCTGTGCGGGCCAGGGTGGTGCCCAGGTCGAAGCGGAATCCGTCGATCCGGTATTCTCCGGCCCACAGACGCAGGCTGTCCATGACCAGCCGGGACACGCCCGGATGTGTGAAGTCGAGGGTGTTGCCGGTGCCGGTCACGTCGTCGTAGTAGCGCGGATCCTCCGCATTCAATCGATAGTAGCTGAGGTTGTCGATGCCGCGGAAACTGAGCGTCGGCCCGAGTTCGCTGCCTTCCCCGGTATGGTTGTAGACGACATCGAGTATCACCTCGATGCCGGCCGCGTGCAGGTGATCGACCATGCGCCGGAATTCCTGTGGGCCGCCCCGCGGAATGAAACGTGGATCGGGCGCGAAGAATCCCATCGTCGCATAGCCCCAGTAATTGCTCAACCCGCGTTCGACAAGCCAGCGCGAGCTGAGCGCCGCCTGCACCGGCAGGAGTTCGACGGCCGTCACGCCCAGTTGCAACAGGTGCTCGATAACCGCATCTTCCGCCAGCCCGGCTGCCGTGCCGCGCAGGCTCTCCGGCACCTCCGGATGCGCCATCGTGTAGCCCTTGAGATGGAGCTCGTAAATGACGGTTTCCGGCCAGGGCCCGCCGGGACGGCTAACGTCCGGCCAGGTGAAGGCGGGGTCCACGACAACGCACTTGGGCATCGAATGCGCGCTGTCCCGCCGGTCGAAGGACAGGTCCTTCCGCGGGGATCCCACGCGATAGCCGAAGTTGGCGTCCGACCAGCGGATATGGCTTGTGTGCGCACGCGCGTAAGGGTCCAGCAGCAATTTGTGATGGTTGAAGCGATGACCGTGGAGCGGATCGTACGGCCCGTAAACGCGGTAGCCGTAGCGCAGGCCCGGTCGTGCATCGGGCAGGTACCCGTGCCAGATATCGCCTGTGCGTTCCTTGAGATGGATGCGTGCGACTTCGCGCCGGCCGCGTTCATCGAACAGACAGAGTTCCACTTTTTCGCCGTTGGCCGAAAACAGTGCGAAGTTCACCCCGTGCCCGTCCCACGTCGCACCGAGGGGATAGGGTTGTCCGGGAGCCAGCCGCCAGTTGTGCCGCGGTGTCGTTGTCATGTCCGTTCTTCGTGAACCAGGAACAGGGTGGACAGCGGCGGCAGCGTAAGCGAGATGGATTGGTCCTGCCCATGGCAGGCACGGGGCTCGGTTTCGACGCCCCCCGCATTACCGAGATTGCTGCCCCCGTACACGGCGGCATCGGTGTTTATGAGCTCACGCCAGTGCCCGTTGCGCGGTACGCCGATGCGGTAGTTGTGGCGTGGCACGGGCGTGAAGTTGGAGACGACGAGTACCGGCGGATCGTTCTCCTGGCCGCGGCGCAGGAAAGCGAATACGCTCTGTTCGGCATCGTCGGCGACGATCCATTCGAATCCCGCGGGTTCGCAGTCGAGACGGTGCAGTGCAGGCCATTCACCATATGAGCGGTTGAGATCCCGGACCAGGTTCTGCACTCCGCGGTGGGGCAATTCGTCGAGCAGGTGCCAGTCCAGGCTCGCATCGTGGTTCCACTCCCGCCGCTGCGCGAATTCCCCGCCCATGAACAGCAGTTTCTTGCCCGGATGTCCCCACATGAATCCGAAATAGGCGCGCAGGTTGGCAAAGCGCTGCCAGTCGTCGCCCGGCATCTTGCCGATCAGCGACCCCTTGCCGTGCACCACCTCATCGTGGGACAGCGGCAGGATGAAATTCTCGCTGAAGGCGTAATACAGTGCGAAGGTGATGCGCCCGTGGTTCCAGCGCCGATAGACGGAATCCTCGCGCATGTACTCGAGCGTGTCGTGCATCCAGCCCATGTTCCACTTGTATCCGAAGCCCAGGCCGCCGGCATAGATCGGGCGCGATACGCCCGGCCACGCGGTTGACTCCTCCGCCGCCGTGGTCGCGCCCGGCACTTCGGAAAAGACGAGTTCGTTCACGCGCTTGATGAAGTCGACCGCTTCCAGGTTCTCGCGCCCGCCGTATCGGTTGGGCAGCCATTCCCCGGCCTTGCGGCTGTAGTCGAGGTAGAGCATCGAGGCGACCGCATCCACGCGCAGGGCGTCGAGATGATACTGCTTGAGCCAGAACAGGGCGTTGCCGATCAGGAAGTTGGCCACCTCGCGCCGGCCGAAGTTGTAAATCAGCGTGTTCCAGTCGGGATGAAAGCCCAGGCGCGGATCGCCGTGCTCGTAAAGATGTGTGCCGTCGAACAGTCCGAGGCCGTGGGCGTCGCCGGGGAAATGTGCCGGCACCCAGTCTGCGATCACCCCCAGGCCGGCGGCATGCGCGCTCTCCACGAAGCGCGCGAAGCCATCGGGCGTGCCGAACCGGCTGGTGGGCGCGTACAGCCCGAGCGGCTGGTAGCCCCACGAACCGTCGAAGGGATGTTCGGTCACCGGCATCAGTTCGATATGTGTGAAGCCCATGTCCTTCGCGTAGGCAACGAGCTGATCGCCCAGTTCGTCGTAACTCAACACACTGTTGCCCGCCTCCGGCTTGCGCCGCCACGAACCGAGATGGACCTCGTAGATGGACACCGGGGCCTGGTAAGACTCAGTAGCATTGCGGCGCTCGAGCCATGCCTCGTCGTCGATTTTTATGTGGCCGAGATCGAACACCCGCGACGCGGTGTGCGGTCGATGCTCGGCCGCGAGTGCCACCGGATCGGCCTTTTGCGGAAGCAGCTCACCGTGCGGCCCGCGGATTTCGTATTTATACAGCGCCCCTTCGTGCACCTGGGGGACGAACAGTTCCCATACGCCGCAGGCATGGCGCAAACGCATCGGCAGGCGCCGTCCGTCCCAGCCATTGAAGTCGCCGACGACGGAGACGCGGCGGGCGTTCGGCGCCCACACGGCGAAGGCGGTACCGGCCACGCCGTCCATCGTTCGTGCGTGCGCGCCGAGTGCCCGCCAGGTTTCACGGTGAGTGCCCTCGGCAAGGAGGTGGACATCCATGTCGCCGAGTACGAGTCCGAAGCGATAGACATCGTCGAAAACCGAATCGCTGTCGGGCCAGGCGACTTTTATACGGTAGTTTTTCCGGTTGCGCGGCAGGTCGGCGAAAAAGAAACCGGGCCAGTGTTCCCCGGCTGTCGCCAGGGTCCGCCCGGCGCGATCAAGCAACGTGACCGCCTCCGCCCGGGGCTGAAAGACGCGCACCTGCAACCCGCCTCCCACGGCATGGGGACCGAGTACCGCAAAGGGATCGGTACAATCGCCGATGGCGAGCGCGGCGGCAGCACGGGCCAGCGCGTCGTCGTTCATGTCGTGCCCCTGGCATCCAGCAGCTCGAGCACGCCGGCGATCGGAAGTTCGAGCCAGTGGGTTCGGTTGGCCGCCTCGTAATGCACCTCGTAAAGCGCCTTCTCCAGCATGAACAGGTTGAGCAGACGGTCGCGCGTGCCACGTTCGGCCGGCACGCCGGGCACGCCGTTGGCGGCCTCCATATAGCCGTCAAGATAGGCCCGGGTGCTCGCCAGCCGCCATTCGCGTGCCGCGGCGGGAAGCGCTTCGGGCGCGATTCCCAGCCGGCGCTCGACATCGCGCGCTGCCGTCACCGCGGCGTAATCGAAGGATCGGAGCATGCCCGCAACGTCCTTTAACGGTGAACGCCGTGCTCGCCGCGCGGCCAGCGAACGCTCCGGTTCGCCCTCGAAATCGAGGATATACCAATCGTTCTCGTGCAGCAGGACCTGGCCGAGATGCAGGTCACCGTGGACACGGATCTTTTTAGTGCCGGCAAGCAGCGCTTCGAGTT
>JBAUSV010000176.1:0-2205 GCA_049581885.1 Gammaproteobacteria bacterium
CTATGCTGCCTCTTGTCATGGGGGACAAAATCTGGATTTCGGTTTGTTTCCCGCAGTATTTGGGTATCCATTCCACGTAGAGCTTTTTGATCACTTCAGAAGCTGCAAGACCATAATGTAGGGACGACCACGGGTGGACTTTCTTTAGAACCGACAATAACTCGTCAATTTTGGTTTCTGCATTGTGCACCTCCTCGATGTTGACGTGTTGAAATTTCTTTGGGATGCTTAACTCGGTTTCGTATGGCGCCACAGGCTCATTGATTCTGAATTCGTAAGGGGCCACATGCGGATCCTCTTCTTTTGGCTCCTCAACATTTTTTGCATAGACTCTTTTGACTTTGGCAATGAAACCGAGTTGCTCCTTGGTTGCTTCGTCTGAATCCATGAAGAGGCAGTCGGATTCCTCTGTCCAGATTTCGGGTTTTTTGAAGGGGGAATCAATGTGTGGCATGGTGCCGCGGTTGATTTGATGGGCGTATTTGATGATCAACGATTTTTGTGCCTGCCTGAAGACTTGGGTGAGCCTGAAACAGGGGACCCTTCCGGAGGCAATGATATCCTTGAGGACGTTCCCAGCACCTACTGAGGGGAGCTGGTCCGCGTCTCCAATAAAGAGAATTTGGCTTTCAAGGGGCACAGCCTTCAACAAGGAAGCGGTCAACGTGATATCCAGCATGTAACACTCATCGACTATGAGGAAATCAACCTCCAAGGGGCTTTCTTCGTCTCTTTTGAATTTTCCGATTTGCCACCCCAGAAGTCGATGGATTGTTTTGGATTCCCTGCCAACCACATCCATCATCCTTTGGGCTGCTCGTCCTGTCGGGGCGGCAAGCAGGACGTTTCGTTTCATGGCTTCCAGCAACTTCACAAGGACCAACGTTGTTGTCGTTTTCCCGACACCGGGGCCACCGGTCAGGACCGAGAATTTTTCGCAGACAATTCCTTTTACGGCGGCAGCCTGTTCGTCGCTTAAGGATATGTTGTTGGCCTTACAGTAGCGATCGATCCAAACATCCACCCGCTTCTGATCAACCTTCGGGGGACTCGTTGATAGGGGGACTCTCTTAGCAACGTACAGCTCATCGAAATAAAGGGATTTGGAATAATAGGATGGTTCGATTTTTCCTTCGGGAAGAAGGATTTGGCGAACCATGACGAGCCCTCTCTCCTCCATTTCTTTGAGATACCTTGGCAAATGATCACCAAGATCCAGTTCCAGCAGTTCTTCAACCTGGGCGTTTATTTGTGATTGCGTCAAATAACAGTGGCCAAACTCTCTGCTTGCCGCCAGGACATGCTTTATCCCGGCCATTATTCGTTGGGGGCTTTCCCGGTCAAGGCCTATGCTCAATGCAACCTTGTCCGCTGAAAAAAATCCTATTCCGTAGAAATCGCCGGCTAATCGGTAAGGGTCTTCGGTCACATAGGAAATGGCGTTGTCACCGTATTCCTTGTAGATTCTTACAGCGAAGAGGGTGCTTATTCCGTGGGTTTGGAGAAACATCATGACTTCCCTTATGGCTCGATGCTCGGTCCATGCGGAACTGATCATTTCCAGCTTTTTTTGTGCGATTCCCGGGACCTCAGTGAGTTTCTCGATCTGTGTTTCGAAGACTTCAAGGGTTTGTTTTGCAAAATGATTAACGATTTTCTTTGCGGTTTTTGGGCCCACGCCCCTGATGAGTCCTGACCCCAAATATTTTTCAATGGCGGCTGTTGTTGCGGGCTTTTTCTCAAGGGCTTTTGTGGCTTTGAATTGGCGGCCGAATTTGGAATGGACAATCCAGGCCCCCTGGAATTCCATTGTCGCGCCGGCAAAAACTTTGGTTTGGTGGACAATGACAATGTCTTGTTGGTGGGGGTTATCAAAAGGAGTAACTCGAAGGACAGACCAACCGTTGTCTGGGTTGTGATAAGTGACCCGGTCAACGATCCCACGGATTGATTCTTGAATTATCCCTGTCTGTGTCAGCATTGATGTTTATGTAAAGGGTTGACTGTTAGATGGTCCTGGTTCTCGTTGCCAATTTTTATTTGAAGGGGACGGTGGGGTCTATCGCATCGTGGTGGGAAACCTTCTTTTTTCTCGCTCATAAAAAAGCAGGATTTGGGATGTGCGGCTTACCCTTTGCCGTTCATCTTCTCCCTCAGCACCCCTGAACATTTAAACGTCACAACCCTTCTCGCATCCAGGATCAG
>JBAUSV010000177.1:0-3214 GCA_049581885.1 Gammaproteobacteria bacterium
CAGCACGAGCCAGGGACGCGAAAAGCCGAGCACACGCAACAGCGCAAACTGCGCCCGGCGCTCGGCGGCCGCGTGGGCGGCCACATTCACCGTCACCAGCAGCGCGCAGGCAAAGACCGCCGCCATCACGAATTCGATGATCTTCAACACGTTCCCGAAGCGCGCAAGCGCACCCTGGCTGGTAGTGCTGATGCTCGATTCGGTGGGCGGCGAGGCGCGCGCAAAATGCGTATCGATCATGACCGCCAGCCGCGAGGCATCGCGCGGATCGGCGGCTTTGGCGCTCATCCACATGACCGTGCCCTGCTGGGCCTGCGCTTGCAGGCTGTCCAGATAACGGTAATGTGCAATGGCAACCTGATCGAGCAGTGGCTGTTTTCCGTTGTGGTAAAGACCGTCTATCTGCACCGAGAACGCCTGCCCCGCCGGCGTTTTGGGCTGGAGCAGGGCGCCCTCGTTCCAGCCGCAACGCTTTGCAAGCGCCCGGCCGACAAGCAGCCCCCGCCGGTCCTTCAACCACTTCTGGGCGTTCGCGGGAGCCAGGTGCTCGATGCCCAGCAGCTTCAATGCACTGGTGCCGCGAGTACCGATGCCGTTAAGGGACGCCGTAACTCCCTCACGGCACGGAATCGCGAGAACTGTCCCGTACGCTACCGCCTTGATGCCGGGCAGGTGCAGGATGGGGCTTGCGTAACGCACCGGCAGGAGGCCGTATGCTGCCTTGATGGAAATGCCATTGTCTTTGTGCGACTTGGGCGTGAGGAACGGCGATGCCAGGGCGACAAGCAGCGTGTAGCCAATGAATGCCACGACCAAGGCGCAAACGAGATAGCTCGTACGCAGAAGGTGGACGCGCAGGTAGCGATACGCGAGGGCCAGAATTTTTCCCGTCATCGCGCCTTGACCCTGCGGGTGCGCAGAGTTAGCCGGTGCCCGGAGCGGGTGCCGGATTCAATCCCTTGGGGATAGCCATTTTCTCGGTCTTTTCAGGTACATCAAATGTCACCATCACGACGTGCAGCCGATGCGGGTTGCGCGCGGCCGTCGCATGCAATTGCATACCAAGCCGAGAGCATACCGGACATCCGGTATTCGTTATATACAGCACGGCAGTGTATTCGTCCTTCGCCGGCTGCGGCACCGACTTCATGCCGGCCATGTGCAGTACTTTCGTCATCGCAGTCCAGGTCGGCTCATCGCTTAACGTCTTGGCATGGGCAACAGAATCCGGAAAATGGGCAAGCAAGCTAATGGCGCTTTGGGAAGTGCTTTCCTTGAAAAAACCGATAGCCTGCCCGGACGGGGCATAAAGCCACAACAGGGGAAAATTCATTTGCATGTGCGGACTATAACCGCCACCGTGCATGGAGACATTCAGGTAGGCCTGCATCCATTTCATGACCGGTAGCCCGGTTTTCCCCTGGCCGGCCGGCGCGCTCCACGCCGGCGCTGCGAAAAGCAGCCCGGCAAAACCGCTCAAGGCAAGCAGAACCAGCACACGTAATATCCGATTCGGAATTCTCATGAGTATCACCTCAATGATTCTAAAGGGGCCTGAGCGGCCTCGTCTGCCCAGGCTCCCTCCAACTAAAATGGACAGGTACAACAGATGCCAATGCCATATTTTGTGATGCATATAGTGCAACTGCAACCGTAGGGCACCGGCTGAATGGCGGCATGTGCCTGAGGCGCGGCGAGCATGGCCCCGCCGGCCCCACCGAGGAGCAGCAGTCCGACGAGTGCACTGGTGATTTTGCGTGGTAGCAATTTACGAAAGTGTTTCATGATCGCATCTCCTATGAAGAGTTACAGGGACGCGAGTCGCTATATTGGAGTGGCTCGTGGATCAGTTGGCCAACCGATCATTAAAAGCTTACCCCCCCCAATAAAAAGTCAAACGCGTCAAGCCATTATGGATATCCACAACCGTATTACACTTTTCCCTCACTCCCCATGGGCAACAGAAGGCCGTTTCCCAGATGCAGGGTACGCATAGCGTAGTCGGCGGCATGCGGGTCGTGGGTGACCATGACGATGGTTTTCCCGAAACGGCGGTTGAGTTCGACGAGCAGCGCGAGGATTTCATCGCCCGCCGCGCGATCCAGGTCGCCGGTCGGCTCGTCGCACAGCAGCAGCTCGGGGTCGCTTGCCAGTGCACGGGCGATGCCGACCCGCTGCTGCTGGCCACCGGAGAGTTCGCTTGGCTTGAAGTTCCAGAAGCGCTCGTCCAGACCGGCCAGGGTCAGGGCGGCCGCCGACTTCTCGCGCCGCCGGCCGCGGGCCTGGCCCAGGCTCACCAGGGGCAGTTCGACGTTTTTGCGCGCCGAGAGTATCGGCAGCAGATGATATAGCTGGAAAACGAAGCCCACGTGTTCGGCGCGCCAGCGTGCAAGAGCGGCCTCTGAATGCTTGTACAACGGCGTTCCGGCCACCCACACCTCGCCGCTCGTTGCGCGATCCACCCCGCCCAGGATATTGAGCAGCGTGGATTTGCCCGTGCCTGACGGACCCATGATCGCGAGGAACTCGCCTGCAGGAACTTCAAGATCGGCGCCATCGAGTACCTTCACGGGCCCGCTGCGCCGCTCGTAACGCTTGGTGACGCCGATCAAGCGAATGGTGGATTGGCTTTCCGGTTCTGCTACAGCAGCCTCGGCCATGATGAATCCTCCGCCGCAACTACAAGCAATGGTAGCATTTCCCCATGTCCGCCCTGCCTGCCAGTCGTGATGAAATCCGCCGTGCCTACACCGAAGCCTGGAGCAAGGCCCGGCGGGGCGAAGCCTTGTCGGGCGCGGAACAGCGCATCGCAGGCGTCATTGCCGAGCATCCCGAATACCAGACGGTGGTGGAAAGCGGCGACGCGGCGCTCGAAGCGGAGTTCGCGCCGGAGGCCGGGCACACCAACCCGTATCTGCACATGGGCCTGCACATCGCCATTCGGGAACAGGTGGCCATCGACCGTCCGCCGGGAATACGGGCCATCTTCGAACGCCTCGCCGGCGCAGGCACACCGCATGAGGCCGAACATGCGATGCTCGATTGCCTCGCCGAGACCTTGTGGGATGCGCAACGCGGGAACCAGGCCCCGGACGATGCGTCCTATCTGCGGCGTCTGCGGAAACTCGTCGGCGAATCCGGCGACGATCTGGGATAATGTAGGGTGATTGAGTGTTTTGCGACAGGTATCAGGAAACATGCTCGAGACCAATTT
>JBAUSV010000178.1:0-1525 GCA_049581885.1 Gammaproteobacteria bacterium
GCTGATTGAGTCACATTTACCAGTTTCGATCCTAATGATATTTCAAAGAGATATTATGCTGTTGAGTCTCACAGTAGCGATAATGTATTCACCAACTGCACTTTTACCGGGGGAAATTATGGATTTCTAAAAAGTGAAGGATGGAGTGATTCAACAAAATTTTGCACATTCACTCAAAATAATAATGGGATAGGTAATTACGGAGGAAGCTTATATATCCTTGCATCAAATATTGAAAAAAACAGTTTTGCTGGAATTTGGGCTCAAGGAGGAGTAACCTTATCAGACGAAGTACATCAAACAGACGGGATTGCACACCATTCTTGGTATAGAACAAAAATAACTGAAAATGGTGTTAATGGTATATTTGTAGGTCATGCTGGAACAGCCTATTTTAGACATACTCGTGTTTCAGAAAATGGAAGTGATGAAATAAAAGTTAATGGAGGTTATTTATATGCCGGCCAAACAACTAATTCCTGGGATAATAACCGATTTACAGACGATACAAATACAGGATATTACCTTAATAACATAGCTTATTCCAGTGATGGGGAAACGTATATTAGTCATACAGCCTGGGCACAACAAGACTACTGGGGCGGGGGCTCACCACCAGACAGCAAGATTTGGGGAGACGTACGACGGGATTACTATACCACAAGTGATCAAACAATATATGTTGATTCTCTTGGGACTCCGCCTTTACCTGGTCAGGCCAAAATTACCCCGAAATCCCTATTAACGGTTTCTACTGCAGCACAAGTGGTAAGCAACACTACCAATAGTTTTGATTCTGAGGAATTATTAGAGGCTAAACAACGAATGAATGCCCTGCAGGAAGCCATTGCAGGCAATCCCGAAGATCGCTGGAATATTCGCAGAGTTCAGGAATGGTATCACCTGGCCCGGCGTTATGATATTAATAATCAGTGGGGAGAACGCTCTGCCGTAACACTTCAAATAGAAAACTGGAAGGATAAGATGGGAACCTTACTCTCAGATATACCTTCGGCCCCAGGTACGGGAGGCTCCACATTGAATAACGATATCAGAACGGTTGATATGGTACGGCCCAACCTTACCCAAATCAAGACGCATCGGCTTATGGGAGAGACGGCTCTGCTCTTGGATATAGAACAATCAATCGATGATGGGAACGTTACGCAGGCCATCAGCCAAAGTCATCAGGCTCTTCCCCGACTGCAGAATACCGACAGTAAGGCTATCCTATATGGTTACCAACTCAAGGCCTGGCAAAATATGGGGCGTTACGACAGCGCCTATGTAGCCCTGGAACGAATTAAAGCACTTAAACCGGACCCGGGTATGACCAGTGAGGTATCCGATGACGAATTCGCACCTCATTAAGACTGGTTGCTGCGCCAGATGAAAGCCAACAATCAGAGTGTTCCTGTTCTCATGGAATCTTCCGGCGCAGAACAAGTGGCTCAGGTTCAGGGTACCCTGCCTGAGAAATTTGAACTGGATTCCAATTATCCCAATCCGTTCAATCCCACTACTA
>JBAUSV010000179.1:0-6618 GCA_049581885.1 Gammaproteobacteria bacterium
CAGCCACACGGCGCGCGGCGGCGCCTGGGCCAACAGTGTAGTTACCAACGGCTCCAGTGTGCCGCCAAGGCACTCGCCGTGCCGGCGGCCATGCCCGGGCAGATCGATGGCGACGCATTCACGTCCGGCAAAGGCATCCCGCAGCGAATCGAACACGGCAGCATTTAGGCCCCAACCATGAAGAGCAAAAATCGGGAGCTTCTCAGACATGCGGTTCCAGACTGGCAGCGAGCGCCTCAACCAGAGAATCGATCTGCGCTTCCCCGTGAGCGGCCGAAAGGGTAATGCGCAGCCGTGCGCTGCCCTCGGGCACCGTGGGCGGACGGATGGCCGGCACATAGAATCCTCGCTCATCGAGTCGGGCCGATACCGCTAGCGCCTGTTCGACTGAGCCGATCAACACCGGCTGAATAGGCGTGTCCGAATCCATGAGCGTGAGCCCCCCCCGTATACAGGCCGCACGGAAACGTGCGATGTGGGCACGCACCCGCGCACGCCGCCAGCCTTCATCGCGCATCAAGGCCAAAGCAACACTAAGCGCCTCCGCCAGCGCGGGGGGCAAAGCCGTGGTGTAAATCCACGGACGCGCCCGCTGCACCAGGGTATCGATCAGTTCCCGACTGCCAGCGACAGCGGCACCGAAAACCCCGAGCGCCTTGCCCAGGGTGACGACCTGTACCGCCGCCGCATCGGTCGCGAGTCCCACGTGTTCAAGGCTACCGCGGCCCCGGTCACCGAGCACACCGAAACCGTGCGCGTCGTCCACCATGAAAATGGCATCCTGTCGAACGGCCAGCGTGTGCAATTCGGCGAGCGGAGCCAGATCGCCATCCATGCTGAACACGCCATCGGTGGCCAGCACCGTGGTGCCCGCCGCCTGTTCGAGCCGTCGCGCCGCCGCCACGCTGTCGCCGTGGGCATAACGCAGCAAGCGCGCCCGCGAGAGCACGGCGGCATCGACAATCGAGGCGTGATTGAGCTTGTCCCCGACCACGCTGTCACCACGCCCGGCGAGCGCGCCAATGGAACCGAGATTCGCCATGTAGCCGGTGGAGAACAACAGCGCAGCTTCGCGACCGAGAAAATCCGCCAGTGCGGCCTCGAATTCAGCATGCACACGAGTGTGTCCCGAAAGCAGATGGGCCGCGCCCGCCCCCGCCCCCCAGCGCCGGGCACCCGTCGACAGCGCCTCGGCAACACGCGGGTCGCAGGCCAGGCCCAGATAGTCATTGGCGGCAAAATTGACGAGCTTACGCCCCCCCAGTTCAATATGCGGTAACGCCTCTGCTTCGCGCGTTACGCGCTGGCGGCGCAAGCCACGCGCCTGCAGAAGTTCGAGTTCGTCACCGAGATTTTTTTTCATTCCACCGCAGCAGTGGAATGTGCATCCTCTGGCTGAATACCGAGACGGGTAAACAGCGTCTTGTCGGCCACAGACTCTGGATTCGGCGTCGTGAGCAATTTTTCGCCGTAGAAAATCGAGTTGGCGCCGGCGAAGAAACACAACGCCTGCAATTCATCGCTCATGCCGGTACGTCCCGCGGCCAAGCGCACGTGCGCAAACGGCATCAGGATGCGCGCGGTGGCGATAGTGCGCACGAACTCGATCGGATCGACCGCCGCGTTATCGGCATAGGGCGTACCTTCGACACGCACCAGCTCGTTGATGGGCACGCTTTCAGGATGCTCGGGGAGGGTCGCGAGCTGGTGCAACAAGCCCACGCGGTCGTCCACGGACTCGCCCAGCCCAACGATACCACCGCAGCACACCTTCATGCCGGCGCCACGCACATAAGCCAGCGTTTGCAGGCGATCTTCATAGGTACGTGTCGTAATCACCTCGCTGTAGAACTCGGGCGAGGTGTCGAGGTTGTGGTTGTAATAGTCGAGCCCGGCATCGGCCAGACGTTCGGCCTGCTGTTCGTTGAGCATACCCACGGTGAGGCAGGTTTCCAGACCCAGCGCCTTGACCTCGTTGATGACCGGCAGAATCTTTTCCAGATCGCGATCTTTCGGTCGCCGCCAGGCGCCGCCCATGCAGAAGCGCGTCGCGCCGGCTGCCTTGGCCGCGCGCGCACGTTCGAGCACGGTCTCTGCATCGAGCAGCGGTTCGTTATCGACGCCAGTGTGATAGCGCACGCTCTGCGGACAGTATTTGCAGTCCTCCGAGCAGCCGCCGGTCTTGATCGAGAGCAAGGTCGAGACCTGCACGCGATTCTGATCGAACACGACACGGTGCACGCTCTGCGCACGAAACAGCAGATCATTCAAGGGCGTGCGGTAAATCGCCGCAATTTCCTCGCGGCTCCAGTCATGGCGAATGCTCATCGGGCCGAGTTCCGGCATAAATATCGTTGGGTGCGGTAATCAGCGCATTTTAGCAGGCACTTTGTCCCGAGTCCCGAATTACTTGACGACCTTCAGATGCGAACGCCGAGCAGTAGAACCGCTCTCGCCGTCTCCTCCGGCCGGCGCAGCCGGCGGCTCGGGCGGCGGCGCATCGTCGTCGGCAAAGGCGATCCCTTCACCCGTCTCCTGGGCGTAGATGCCGAGCACCGCCGGAAGCGGCAGCCACAACTCACGCGCCACCCCGCCAAAGCGCGCACTGCATGTGATGACTTCGTTGCCCAAATTCAGTTCTCGCACCGCCTGCAAACTGAGATTGAGCACGATCTTTCCGTCGCGCACGAATTCGTCCGGCACATTGACTCCCGTGACCGTGGCATCGATGATGAGCTGCGGAGTCAGTCCGGAATCGCCCATCCATTCATGCAGGGCACGCACAAGATAGGGCTTGCGCGACAGCAATTTTGATTCACTCATGGCTTTCGAAACTCGTCTCAGCTGGCCATGGCGCGTTCGCAGGCCACCAACGAGTGCACGAAATTGGGCCGGCGGAAGATACGTTGCATGTAGTTTTTGATGGCACGGGCTTCGGATGGCAATTGCACGCCGAGATACGGCAAGCGCCACAACACAGGCGCCGCCACGCAGTCGGCCAGACCATAATCGCCGCCCAGCAACCAAGTGCCTGCGGCAAACAATTCGTCGCTCGACACGACCGCCTCGGTCAGTTCGCGCCGGGCACGCGTACGCCCGCGCCCCGCTCCATTGCAGACCTCGTCGCACAGCTCGTACCAGCTTTCGCCGATCTCTCTGACAAACAGCCGCGTGCGGGCCCGCTGCACCGGGTCAGTGGACAACAGCGGGGGATGCGGATAACGCTCATCAATGTACTCGGCAATGATAAGCGGATCGTAGAGCGTGACTTCGCGCGAGACCAGCGTCGGCACGGTGCCATAGGGATTGAGGTGCAGCAAATCCTCGGGCGGCGCATCGGGTTGCACTTCCACCACTTTCACGCCTACGGATTTTTCCGCCAGCACCAAGCGGATGCCATGCGCAGCAGGATCGTCGGGCCGCGAGTAAAGAATCATGAGAGCGGCTGTAAAAGGAACATTCCGATTATAGCCCCACGTCAAGCCGGCATGTTGCCACTTGTAGGGTACACAGGGCATGCCATGCGCGCGCCGTCATGCTGAGACACGGCGGATATGCGCCCCCAGTTGCGCGAGCTTCTCCTCGATGCACTCGTAACCACGGTCGATATGATAAATCCGGTCCACCACGGTTTCACCTTCGGCGACCAACCCCGCCAGCACCAGGCTCGCCGAAGCGCGCAGATCGGTGGCGAGTACCGGCGCGCCGGTCAAGCGTTTGACGCCGTGAATCATCGCGGTGTTGCCTTCGAGCTGGATTTGTGCCCCCATACGCACCAGTTCCTGCACGTGCATGAAGCGGTTTTCGAATACGGTTTCGGTTACCGCGCCGGCGCCTTCGGCCACCGAATTGAGCGCCGTGAACTGGGCCTGCATGTCGGTGGGGAACGCCGGATACGGCGCGGTCCGTATGGTTACCGCCTGCGGCCTCCGGCCTTTCATGTCGAGCTCGATCCAGTCGTCGGCCGTGGTGATTTCCGCCCCGGCCTCACGCAGTTTATCAAGCACAGATTGCATCATGTCGGGCCGCGTGTTCTTGACCCGCACCCGGCCGCCGGTCAGCGCCCCCGCCACCAGATAGGTGCCGGTTTCGATCCGGTCCGGCAACACATCGTAAGAACAGCCATGCAGGCTCTTGACGCCTTGGATGCGTAGCGTTTCGGTGCCTACGCCTTCGATCTTCGCACCCATCTTAATCAGGCAGTGCGCCAAATCGACCACTTCGGGTTCGCGTGCAGCATTTTCGATGACGGTTTCGCCAACGGCCAGCGCCGCAGCCATCATGAGGTTTTCGGTTCCGGTCACCGAAACCAGATCCATCAGAATATGCGCGCCGTGCAGGCGCTTGGCGGTGGCATGAATGTAGCCGTTCCTGACATCGATATCGGCACCCATCGCCGTCAAACCCTTCAGATGCAGTTCTACCGGACGCGAACCGATCGCGCACCCGCCCGGCAGCGACACTTCGGCGCGGCCGAAGCGCGCCAGCAGCGGGCCCAACACCAGAATCGAGGCGCGCATGGTGCGCACCAGTTCATAGGGTGCGATCATTTCCTCTATGGTGCTGGAATCGACTTCCAACGCCATGTGCTCGCCCACCGTGACATCCACGCCCATACGCCGCAGCAGCGTCACCGTGGTAGTGACATCGTTCAGGTGCGGCACATTACCGATAGTGATCGGCGTCTCGGCCAGCAACGCGGCGGCCAGAATCGGCAAGGTGGCATTCTTGGCGCCGGAAATGCGGATTTCGCCGTCGAGGGGTCCGCTACCCTGAATCAGGAGCCGATTCAAGCGCCAGCTCCAGCTTCATCAGGTGTCAGCGTCTGCAGCGAAAGGGCGTGTATCTCGCCCCCCACGCGCTCGCCGAGCGCAGCGTACACCGCCTGGTGACGGACCACCGGACCCTGCCCGACGAAGCCCGCATCGACAATACGGGCGGCAAAGTGTACGCCATCCCCGGATTGGACTTCGATCACGGCCTCCGGGAAGGCCGCCGTCAGCAGTTGCTGCAAGTCTGTCCGATCCATGCCGAGCCCGTATTTACAAGATTTTCAAGTTTAACAGAGCACCCGGCTACAATAAGAGAATAGCGTTGCAGGAGCCTCGCGTGAACCGTTCCGCGCCCAGCGCCTCGGCAGCCGGACTCATCGAGTCGGGCCGCGAGGTCATACAGATCGAAGCCGCCGCAGTCACCGCCCTCGAGGCTCGGCTGAACGAGACCTTCGCCGCCGCCTGCGGCCTGATTCTTGCCTGCCGGGGTCGGGTGGTGGTCACCGGCATGGGCAAATCCGGGCATATCGGGCGCAAGCTCGCAGCAACGCTCGCCTCCACCGGCACCCCGGCGTTCTATGTCCACCCGGCCGAAGCCAGTCATGGCGACCTCGGCATGATCATGGCGGAGGACGTGGTGATTGCACTCTCCAATTCCGGGCAAACGCCGGAAGTGGTCACCATCCTGCCGTTGATCAAGCGCCTCGGGGTGGCCCTGATCGCCCTCACCGGTGAACCCGATTCAATGCTCGCGCGTGGCGCCGATTGCCATCTCGACATCAGCGTGAGCCGCGAAGCCTGCCCGCTCAATCTGGCGCCCACCGCAAGCACCAGTGCCGCCCTCGCCATGGGTGATGCACTGGCACTGGCAGTCTCCGCCGCCCGAGGCTTCACAGCCGAAGACTTCGCGCGCTCGCATCCCGGTGGCCGCCTGGGCCGGCGCCTGCTGGTGCGCGTAGCCGACATCATGCACACCGGTAAGGACATGCCACAGGTCGACGAATCGACGCCGCTCGCAGAAGCCCTGGTTACCATGAGTGCCAAGGGACTCGGCATGACACTGATCCTCGATGCCTCAGGCGTCCTGACCGGCGTATTCACTGACGGCGACCTGCGCCGCCATCTCGACCAAGGTGCCGAACTCAACACACCGGTGCAACACCTCATGACCACCGAGTGCACCGTCGCCGAACCCGAAATGCTCGCCGCAGAAGCGCTGCGCATCATGGAAACACGAAAGATCAACTCCATGCCCGTGGTCGAGGACGGACGGCCCGTGGGCGCCTTCAACATGCATGACCTGCTGCGTGCCGGGGTGGTATGAGCACCGCACTCGCCGACATCCGTCTACTCGCGCTCGATGTAGACGGCGTGCTCACCGACGGGCGCCTGTGGTATTCGGAATCCGCGGGCGAAATAAAGACCTTCCACGTGCACGATGGAGCCGGCCTGAAACGGATTATGGATACCGGAGTCGAGGTCGTGCTGATTAGCGCCCGCAGTTCACGAATCGTCTCCCACCGCGCCGCCGAACTGGGTATCACCCACGTCCACCAAGGCGTTAAAGACAAGGGCCGCTGTCTCGCCGAAGCCGCCAAAACCTCCGGAGTAAAGCCGATCCTGTGTGCCTTCGTAGGCGACGACGAAGCCGATCTGGCTGCCTTTGCCGTCGCCGGTTTGTGCATTGCCCCGGCCAATGCGGTAGCTGCGGTGCGCGCCCAGGCCGACTGGTGCACCGAGGCGCGAGGCGGCGAAGGCGCAGTGCGTGAAGTGTGCGAAGCGTTGCTGGCCGCGCGCGTACAGGAAGGCGGCACATGACTGCCTCGCGCCGCTGGTGGGTGGGAGG
>JBAUSV010000180.1:0-28734 GCA_049581885.1 Gammaproteobacteria bacterium
GGCCCTGGTCATGCCGAACCTGGCGCCGCCGGTAACCACGGTTGCCGCGGCCGAAGCTTACCGGGACCGCATCCTGGCCGCTTCGCCGGGCGGATTCGAGCCGCTGATGACTCTCTACCTGACCGAGGAGACGGCTCCGGCCGAGATCGACCGCGCCCGGGAGGCCGGCTTCATCCACGCCGTCAAGTTCTACCCGGCCGGCGCCACCACGCATTCCAGCGCCGGCGTCCGCGACGTGTCAGGCACCTACCCCGTGCTCGAGCGCATGAGCGAACGCGGCATGGTCCTCGCCATCCACGGCGAAGTGGCCGACCCGGCGCTCGATCCCTACGCCCGCGAGCCGCACTTCGTCGAAACAGTGCTCGCCCCGCTGGTGGAACGCTTTCCCGACCTGAAGATCGTGCTCGAACACGTCAGCACCCGCATCGCCGTGGATTTCGTGCGCGCCGCCGGCCCCAATGTCGCGACCACCATCACCGCGCATCACCTGCTCTATTCGCGCCGCGTCCAGTTCGAAGGCGGGCTTTCGCCACATCATTTCTGCCGCCCCATGCTGCAGACCGAATCCGATCGCGAAGCGCTGATCGCCGCCGCCACCGGCGGCGAGCCGAAATTCTTCCTCGGCAGCGACAGCGCACCGCATCCGCGCACCAGAAAAGAATGCGCCCGTGCCGCCGCCGGCATCTACACCGGCTATGCCGCCCTCGAGTTGTATGCCGAGGCCTTCGCCGAGGCCGGCGCACTCGACCGACTGGAGGATTTTGCCAGCCGCTTCGGTGCCGATTTTTACGGTCTGCCCCGCAACACCGGACGGATCACCCTGGAAGAGGCCCCGTGGGAAGCGCCGGGCGAATACCCCCTGGGCAGCGAGGCCGTGGTGCCGCTCAAGGCTGGCGAACGACTGCGTTTCAGGGTGACGGCATGATTCCGCTCGACAGACGCTTTCGCGGCTTCCTGCCGGTGGTGGTCGACGTCGAGACCGGCGGGCTCGAAGCGGGGACCGATGCTATACTCGAAATCGCCGCCATCATCGTCGAGCCCGACACCGGCGGCGGCATCCGCCCCGGCGAATCGGTCGCGGTCCAGGTGGAACCCTTCGAAGGGGCGCGCATCATGGACAAATCGCTGGAAATCACCGGCATCGACATCAACCAGGCCCTGCGCCCTGCCCTGCCTGAAAAGGAGGCGCTGCTGCGGGTGTTCCGCCCGGTTCGCCGTGCGCTTGCCGAGCACGACTGCACACGCGCGGTGCTGGTCGGTCACAATGCCTTTTTCGACCTGGGTTTCCTCAATGCCGCCGTGCGCCGCACCGGCATCAAGCGCAATCCGTTCCATCCCTTTACCAGCTTCGACACCGCCACCCTTGGCGGCGTGCTACTGGGCCAAACCGTGCTCGCCCGCGCACTCGAAGTGGCCGATATCGAACAGGACCCCAGCGCCGCCCACTCGGCCGCCTATGACGCACGCGTCACCGCCGAGCTGTTCTGCCAACTGGTCAATGCCTGCGAAGGCGTTTACCAGTGCGCCCTCGGCGATGCTCCCGGAACTTGAACCGATGCGCACCAGTCCATTTATTACGCGTTCTTCTGAAAGGGGATAAAACATGCGCCTGCTTATACTGCCCGCTGCCGCCCTGTTGAGCCTCGCTGCAATCTCGGCGCAAGCCGCCTTACCGGCGACGGTAGCGACTACTGGAACCGCAAAAAAACAAACGGCGCCGAGTGCAAAAACAGTGGCCCATGCCAAGGAAGACATTTCGCTGCCGCCATCGGCCGTGCCGAAGTTCAGCGTCGCCGACCGCAATCACGACGGCAAAATAGAATGGGCGGAAGCCAAGGCGCTCAAGGTGCCGAAGAAAATTTTCGACCATGACGACTTCGACAATAACGGCAGCCTCAACGAAACCGAATGGCTATTCGTGCGTCTCGACATGACAGACTTCACCCCCGCCGCCACCACCACCACCAAGGCTCCGGGTTCCGCCACACACTAAATTCGCCACCGCAACCATCATGTCCTCACGTCTGCCGCCCGTTACCCTCGGGTTGATCATCGCCAACGTCGTCGTTTTCATGATCCAGCAGATCGCCGGGCAGTACATGCTGGCCTGGTTCGCACTGTGGCCCTGGGGACCATCTCAGATCATACAGTCCAGCCATGGGCTGCTAACCGTCGGCTTCCACTTCTGGCAACTGATTACCTACGGCTTCCTGCACGGCGGCATCGCGCACATTTTCTTCAACATGTTCGGACTATTCATGTTCGGCGCCACCATCGAATACACCTTTGGACGCAATCGCTTTCTGCTCTACTACTGCGTGTGCCTGGTCACCGCTGCGCTCACGCACCTGCTCGTTGTACACTTTGCGACCGGCAATTTTTATCCCACGATCGGCGCCTCGGGCGCCGTGTTCGGCGTACTGCTCGCCTTCGGCATGCTCTTTCCACACCAGCGTGTCGTGCTGCTGATTCCGCCGATCCCCATGCCGGCTTGGCTGTTCGTGACCGGCTACGGCGTGCTCGAACTGATATTCGGCATCACTGGCACCGCCTCTGGCATCGCCCACTTCGCTCACCTCGGCGGCATGCTCGGCGGCATCGTGCTGATCCTGTACTGGCGCGGCCATCTACCGCTTAAGCCGCGTCGCCTGCTGCATCGTTGACGACTGTGCGTAATTGAAAATTGGACGGAACTCGGAGCGATCCCAATTTGTCGAGAATAGCGTGGTTTAAATACACGGAGGAAAACATGAGGTTCCGTACGCTCTTTACCCTAGTCACGCTAACTGCCCCGGCCGCCGCCTTCGCTCTTGGGTCAGGCTCGATGGGACAAGCGCCCAAGTCCGCGGTCCCCCCATTCAAGCAGGTGGACACCAATCACGACGGAAAAATCGAATGGCAAGAAGCCAAAGCCGTTCATGTACCGAAAAAAATCTTCAAACAGAACGACTTCAGCAACACCGGTAAGCTCACCAGGAGCGAATGGCAATTCGTGCGCATCGAGATGCCCGCCAACAAGAAACCGCCGTCTCCCGGCGGCACAGGCTAAAAGCTCATTCAACGACGCCTGAGCGAAGCCCCGGCCGGGGCTTCGCTCTTGTCTACGCGCCCGTCTTGAGCCGCTAAAGAACAAGGGCGCTAAAATAGTGCGCTTTCGCCGCACCGCCACCATGGACACACTCGATCCTCAGGATCTTTACGCCGTCAACGATCTGCTCACCGAAGAGGAGCAGATGGCGCGCGAAACCACCGCCCGCTTCGTGGACGAACGCGCCCTGCCGCTGATGGGCGAAGCCTTCGAAAAGGCCCGTTTCCCCACTGAACTGGTGCCCGAGATGGCCGAACTGGGCCTGTTCGGCAGCTATTTCGAGGGCTACGGCTGCGCGGGTCTGTCCGGCACCGCCTACGGCGTGATCTGCCAGGAACTGGAGCGTGGCGATTCGGGCCTGCGCAGCTTCGTCTCCGTGCAGACCAGCCTGGTGATGTACCCGATTTACACCTTCGGCTCCGAGGCGCAGAAGACGCGCTGGCTGCCGGATCTCGCCGCCGGCAAGGCCATCGGCTGCTTCGGGCTGACCGAACCGCACGGCGGCTCCGACCCGGGCAACATGAAGACCCACGCCAAAAAGGACGGCGACGACTGGATACTCAATGGTGCCAAGATGTGGATCACCAATGGTACGCTTGCCGATGTCGCCGTGGTCTGGGCGCAGACCGACGAGGGCGTCCGCGGCTTCCTCGTGGAAAAGGGCATGACCGGCTTCGACGCACCCGAAGTGCATCACAAGATGTCGCTCCGCGCCTCGGTTACCTCGGCGCTGTACTTCGACAACGTGCGAATCCCCAAGGACAATGTGCTGCCGCACGTGTCGAGCCTGCGCGGGCCGCTCTCCTGCCTGACCCAAGCCCGCTACGGCATCACCTGGGGCGTAATCGGCGCGGCGCTCGCCTGCTACAACGAAGCTCGCGAATACGTCAAGGACCGCACGCTGTTCGGGCGCACGCTCGATCACATGCAGCTCACCCAGGCACGGCTCGCACAGATGGCACGCGGCATCACCTGCGCTCAACTGCTGTCGTGGCGGCTGGGACAGCTCAAGGACCAGGGCAAGTTGCACCCCAGTCAGGTCTCGCTCGCCAAGTGGAACAACACCCGCATGGCGATCGACGTCGCGCGCGACGCGCGCGACATGCTCGGCGGTGCCGGCATCACGGTCGAGTACTGCCCGATCCGGCACGCACTCAACCTGGAATCGGTGATCACCTACGAGGGCGCCGAAAGCGTGCATCAACTGGCCATCGGTCGCGAAATCACCGGTGTCAGTGCCTTTTGAATAGACCCGGTATGCAAATCTTCCGCCGCCCCCACGAAAACCGGGGCCCAGTTTGAACACTAATCCCGATCTGCGGTCCGGATAGCCTTAACCACTGGATTTCCGCCTGCACGGGAATGACATCCGAAAAGCGAGGAACCATATTGAGCGAAATGGCAACAACAAGCCTGGCTCGGAGCGCGACTCGATCAATCAATCGCGTGGAGATTGTGGACAACAATTTCACCGCGTTCATTCGGGCCTGGGATGAAGACGTCGCGCTTGCCGATCTTGACGCCCGCGTTCCCGGCACCGATCTCGGCGGTCACCAGTTCCTGGCGCTGGTCGAATCGCAAATGCTCTCGCGTCAGCTCGACATCGAGGCCCGCGCGATGCGCGCACGCGGCGAGGGTTTCTACACTATCGGCTCCTCAGGCCACGAGGGCAACGCACTCATCGGCCGCCTGACGCGCCACACCGATCCCGCCTTCCTGCATTACCGCAGTGGCGCCTTCTTTATTGAGCGCGCCCGCCATGTGCCTGGGATCGATCCGGTGTACGACATCGCTCTGTCGCTCGCCGCCAGCGTAGACGATCCCGCCTCCGGCGGCCGCCACAAGGTCTTCGGCAGCGCACCACTGTGGGTGCCACCGCAAACTTCCACCATCGCAAGCCATCTGCCGAAAGCCATGGGCGCGGCCTGCGCCATCGAGCAGGCCCGACGTGCCGGCTGCCTGCCGATCCCGAACGACAGCATCACTGTGTGCAGCTTCGGCGATGCATCGGCCAACCACGCCACAGCGCAGGCCGCGATCAACGCGGCTGCCTGGACGGCGTTCCAGAAGCTGCCTTGCCCTGTCTTGTTCGTGTGCGAGGACAACGGCCTCGGCATCAGCGTGGACACGCCCGCCGGCTGGGTGGAAGCCAATTTCTCGCAGCGCCCCGGTCTGCATTACGTCCAGGCCGACGGGCTCGATATTGCCAACGGCTACGGCGCCGTCAAACGCGCCATCGAATACTGCCGCGAAAAGCGTACCCCGGTATTTTTGCACCTGCGCACCGTGCGGCTGCTCGGCCATGCCGGCACCGACATCGACATGGAATACCTCGGCGCCGAGCGGCTGAAAGCCGCCGAGGCGAAGGACCCGCTGCTGTTCTCCGCCGAAACCGCGCTCGAACTGGGACTCGCAACGCCGGACGAGCTGGTGCAACAATACGCCGCCTGCCGCGAACGCGTGCAGGAAGCCACGCAACGCGCCGCCAGGCGGCCTCGCATCGGCAGCGCCGAGGACATCATGAAGCCGCTGGCCCCCCATGACGCCAAAGCGGTCAAGGCCGAGTCGGAACGCAAGGATTTCGAGAAATCGCGCATCCAGGCCTATGGAAGCGAAAAACAACTCCCCGAAAACGGTCCGGCCCGGCACCTGTCGATCCAACTCAACCGCGCCCTGACCGAACTGATGGCGAAGTATCCCGAAGCCACTCTGTTCGGCGAGGACGTAGCACAAAAGGGCGGCGTGTACACCGTGACTAGCGGCCTGCACAGAACCTTCGGCGGGCGGCGCGTCTACAACACGCTGCTCGACGAAACGACAATTCTCGGCCTCGCCCAAGGGCAGGCCCTGCTCGGACTGCTGCCGATCCCGGAAATCCAGTACCTCGCCTACCTGCACAATGCTCTGGACCAGATCCGCGGAGAAGCATCGTCGCTGCAATTCTTCTCCAATAACCAGTATTCCAACGGCATCGTCGTGCGTATCGCCTCGCTCGCCTATCAGAAGGGCTTCGGCGGACACTTCCACAACGACAACTCCTTCACCGCCCTGCGCGATATCCCGGGACTGATTGTCGCCTGCCCGTCGCGCGGCGACGACGCCGTCGCCATGCTGCGCACTGCGGCGGCGCTGGCCCGCGTCAACGGCCGCGTGGTGGTCTGGCTGGAACCCATCGCGCTCTATATGACCAAGGACCTGTACGAGCCCCAGGACGGCAAGTGGCTGTTCGACTACCCGGCACCCGGCACCTCGATCGCCATGGGAGAGCCGCGCGTCTACTCCCCGCTGGCAAAGGACCTGCTGATCGTGACCTTCGGCAACGGCGTGCCGATGGCGCTGCGCTCGGCCCGCCGCATCGAAAAGGACACGGGAAAGAAAGTGCGTGTACTCGATCTGCGCTGGCTCAAACCACTCAATCGCGACGCCGTAGTCAAGCACGCCCGGGCCTGCAGCCGCGTACTGGTGGTGGATGAGGGACGCAAGACAGGAGGCATCAGCGAGGAGATTTTTACCGCCCTCGACGAGGCGGGCGCGGGCGACATTCCAAAGTCCCGGGTCGCCGGCGCCGATACTTTCATACCGCTGGGCGACGCCGCCAACCTCGTCTTGGTCCAGGAGGCAGACATCCACGCCGCCGCCTCGATCCTGCTCGGAGGTTGACGCGAACAGTCACGTACATTCTTACAGGAGGCCAGGCATGAGCGACAGGCAGACATCCTCGACACAGCCGAATCCGTTGACCCTGAACCTGGGTTTGGAACAACTTGTGATCAATCGGCGCTACGAAGTCGCGAGCATGTTCAACGACATCCTGACCGGGCTGTGGTTCGTGGTCGGCAGTTGTTTCTTTTTTTTCAATTCGCTGCAGACACCCGCCATCTGGCTGTTCCTGATCGGCAGCCTGGAACTGCTGATCCGCCCGATGCTCCGCATCGCACGCGACGTGCACCTGCGCCGCAAGCCCTACAGCGGCACAGTCCCATCCAGCGGCAATGCCGAACCCAACGCCTGACGCCGGCCCTGCATCTACGCAGGCGCCTCTCCCGCAGGAACGAATCGCGGCGGGGGCCGCCGCTCCCACAACAGAGGCGCCCGAGCCCCGAGATATCAGCTAACGCGCTGGATCGTAAAATCGGCCAGCGCCAGCAGCGCGTCCCGATACGGAGAATCGGGAAACGGCGCCAGCCCATCGCGCGCATCGGCGGCATAGGCCAGAGCCCGCTCGTGCACGTACCCCAGCGCCCCGGTCGACTCGATCGCCGTAAGCACGGTGGACAGGCTGTCGGTGCCGCCGCGCTCGATAGCCTGGCGCAGGGCATCCGCCTCCTTCGCGCCGGCATGGTCACGAGCGTAGATCAGCGGCAGCGTCGCTTTGCCCTCGGCCAGGTCATCGCCCAGGTTCTTGCCGGTCTGGACCGGATCGGCACTGTAATCGAGCACGTCGTCCACAAGCTGGTAGGCGATACCGAGATTGAGGCCGAAGGCGCCCAGCGCATCCTCGTCAGCACGGCTGCGATCCGCGACCACGGCGCCGAGCCGGGCGGCGGCCTCGAACAAGCGTGCCGTCTTGCGTTCGATGACGGCAAAGTATTGTTCCTCGGTCGTGTCCGGGTCGTTGCACTGCATGAGCTGCAGCACCTCGCCCTCGGCCACTGCGTTGGTGGCATCGGCCAGCACCGCCATGACACGCATGCGCTCAACCTCAACCATCATCTGGAACGCGCGCGAATAGAGAAAATCGCCGACCAGCACGCTCGGCGCGTTGCCCCACAGGGCATTGGCCGTCTTGCTTCCGCGGCGGCGCTCGGAGCCGTCGACCACATCGTCATGCAGCAGGGTCGCGGTGTGAATAAACTCCACCACCGCCGCCAGGTTGATGTGCTCCTCCTCGCCCGAGTAACCTGCGGTATGCGCCGCTAGCAGCACGACCAGCGGACGCAGGCGCTTGCCGCCGCCGGCCACGATATGGTTGGCCAGTTCGTTAATCAACCCCACGTCGGAACTCAGCCGCCTGCGGATGAACGCGTCGACCGCGCCGAGATCCTCGGCGACCCGTGCTGTGATCGCGGAAAGCTCCATGGATGGAAACGCCTGCCAGATCAGGGGATTTTATCAGTACCGAGAACCCGCGGCTGTCCGGCGGGCGGCTTTGGTCGTGCTTGACCTATGGGTGTGGCAGCCTTTACAATTCGCGATTCACTACGATCTTCTGACGGTTCAATAAACATGTACGCGGTCATCATCTCAGGCGGCAAGCAGTACCCGGTGTCCCCGGGCGAAGTGGTACGTCTGGAAAAGCTCCCCGAGGCCGAGGGTTCGGCCGTGGAATTCGACCGGGTTGCCCTGGTCGCGAATGACGACGGCAAAGTAACCGTCGGCACACCTTGGGTGGAAGGCGCCCGCGTGAAGGGCGAGGTGACAGCCCAGGGCCGCGACAAGAAGGTCATGATCATCAAGTTCCATCGCCGCCAGAATTACCGTCGGCGGCAGGGCCATCGTCAGGCTTATACCGACGTCAGGATCTCCGAGATCCTCGGCCAATAATCTGCAATTTATCCGATGGAGAGTCTTCATGGCACATAAAAAGGCAGGCGGCAGTTCACGCAACGGTCGCGATTCCGAATCCAAGCGTCTCGGCGTGAAGCGCTACGGCGGCCAGCAGATTGCGGCGGGTGAAATCATCGTTCGCCAGCGCGGCACCCACTTCCATCCTGGCGAAAACGTCGGCATGGGCCGTGACCACACACTGTTCGCGCGTGCCGCGGGCAAGGTCGACTTCCGCGTGCGCGGCGCCAAGGGCCGCAAGTTCATTTCGGTCCTGACCGACTGAACACGCCGCGTCAGCCGCGTTGTTCGAAAACCCTGGCCCTGGCCGGGGTTTTTTGTCTCCGATGCCTACGGACTCGTAGCCCATGAAATTCGTCGACGAAGCCACAGTTAGAGTCGAGGCCGGACGCGGTGGCAACGGCTGCGTAAGCTTTCGCCGCGAGAAATTCATCCCCCACGGCGGACCCGACGGCGGCGACGGCGGCGACGGCGGCAGCGTCTGGCTGGTCACCAAATCCGGCCTCACGACCTTGGTCGATTTCCGTACCCAGCGCCGTTTTCGCGCCACCTCGGGGCAGGCCGGAGCGGGACGCCAGATGTCGGGTGCCGCCGGTTCGGACATCGAGGTGCCGGTGCCCGTCGGCACCCTCGTCTACGAAGCCGATACCGGCGAGTTGATCGGCGACCTGACCACACCGGGCGAGCGCCTGCTGGTCGCGCGCGGCGGACGCGGCGGACGCGGCAACATCCATTTCAAGTCGAGCGTCACCCGCGCCCCGCGCCGATCAACCCCGGGCACCGAAGGCGAGGCCCGGCGCCTGCGCCTGGAATTGAAGCTACTGGCGGACGTGGGCCTGGTAGGGCTACCCAATGCCGGCAAATCGAGCCTGCTCGCCGCCGTATCGGCGGCGCGGCCCAAGGTGGCCGACTACCCCTTTACCACGCTGCATCCGGAACTCGGCGTGGTCCGCCTCGGGCCGGAGCGCAGTTTCGTGATTGCCGATGTGCCGGGCCTGATCGAGGGCGCGGCCGGAGGCCACGGGCTGGGCATCCAGTTCCTGCGCCACGTTGAGCGCACGCGGCTGCTCCTGCACTTGGTCGACCTGTCTCCGCCGGAAGGCTTCGATCCCGGGGTCGTTCACACCATCGAGCGCGAACTCGCCGAGCACAGCCCCCGGCTCGCGGAGCGCAAGCGCTGGCTGGTGTTTTCCAAGGCGGACCTGTTGCCGGCCGAGGAAGCTATGGAACGGGCCCGAAACGCAACGACCGCGCTCGGTTGGCGCGGTCGCTGGTTCGTGATCTCCTCGGCCCAACGCGAAGGGCTCGGCGAAATGCTGTCAGCCGTCGACGCATGGCTTACAGCCAACGCCGACGAGAATTGATATGTATTATTACGTTGACAACAAATTTTTTATGCGCGTGTTCAGCCTGTGCTTGTAGCGCGCAGCCGTATTCTTGGGCAAAATGCCCTTATTGACCATGCTGTCGATCGTGGGCACCGCCTTGCGGAACGCCTCGCGCGCCGCTTCGGGATCGCCGCCCGCCGTGGCCGTACGTACCCGCTTGATAGCGGTGCGCAGAGCCGAGCGCAGGGTCTGATTGTGTACGCGTCGCTGCTCGGATTGACGAGCGCGCTTGCGTGCCTGGGAAGAATTAGCCACTACAGCCTCTCCAAAAAAGCCTTCACGGAACTAAATAGTATGCCCGTTAACAACAACAATTTCAAGCTTTCCGGGCCAATTCGGAGGGCCATGCGCAGAGCGGATCGCTGCGGGCGGGCTCCGGCATGAGGCGCGGCCTGATCGCCAACCTGTCCACGGTCGGTGGCTTTACGCTGGCTTCGCGCATCCTGGGTTTTGCGCGCGACGTAATCTTTGCCACCCATTTCGGCGCTGGCTTCGGCATGGATGCCTTTCTCGTCGCCTTCAAAATTCCCAATTTCGGCCGCCGCCTGTTCGCCGAGGGCGCCTTCTCGCAAGCCTTCGTGCCGGTGCTCGCCGAATACCACGCCACGCGCAGCGAGGCCGAGGTCCGCGACCTCATCGCCCGCACCGGTGGCTCGCTTACCGTAGTGCTGTCCCTGCTGACCCTCATCGGCGTACTGCTGGCACCGGTGTTCATCTGGATTTTCGCGCCGGGCTTTCATGCCGACATAGCGAAATTCAATCTCGCCGCGCATCTACTGCGCCTGACCTTCCCTTACCTGCTGCTGATCTCGCTCACCGCCTTCGCAGGAGCCATCCTCAACACTTACGGGCGCTTCGGACCGCCCGCCTTCGCTCCGACGCTGCTGAACGTGGCTTTCATCGTCGCGGCCCTGATCATCGCCCCCACGCTCACCCACCCCATCTATGCGCTTGCCGGCGCGGTACTCGTTGCTGGCGCCCTACAGCTCGCGGTACAACTGCCCGGCCTGATTCGCCTGCGTTTGCTCGCTCGCCCGGCGCTGGGCTTTGCGCATGCCGGGGTGCGCCGCATCCTGCGCCTGATGACACCCATCATCTTCGGCGCCTCCACCACCCAGATCAACTTGTTGATCGACACGATCATCGCCTCCTTCCTCGCCGGCGGGAGCATAAGCTGGCTGTATTACTCGGATCGACTGATGGAATTCCCGCTCGGCGTCTTCGCCATCGCACTCGGCACCGTGATCCTGCCCCAACTCTCACGCCACTTCGCACGCGGCGAAGCAAGCCATTATTCGATCATGCTCGACCGGGCGCTGCGCCTCACGCTGCTGTTCATGCCGGCGGCGGCCATGGGGCTGCTCGCCCTGGCCCGGCCCATCGTCGCCACCATTTACGGCTACGGCCACTTCGATGCGCACGACGTCGCCATGGCGCGTGCGAGCCTTATGGCATATGCGGTCGGACTCACCGGCTTCGCCCTGGTCAAGGTGCTGGCGCCGGCCTACTTTGCCCGCCAGGATACCCGTGCGCCGGTACGCATCGGCATCATCGCCGTGGGCGTCAATCTGGCGCTGAACCTTGCGCTGGTGTTGCCTTGGGCGATACTCGGCGGTTACGCCCCACACGCCGGACTGGCCCTGTCCACCGGCCTGGCCGCCGTAGTCAATGCCACCTTGCTGTGGCGCGGCCTCCACAAACGGGGCATCTACAAGCCCTTGCCCGGTTGGGGCCTGTTCCTCATTCGCACCGCCGCGGCCACCCTCGCCATGGGTGCAGCCGTATGGTTCACGGCTCAGGCGCTTGCCCCGTGGATGGGCATCGACGTGTGGCAGCGGGTGTGGCGCCTGGCCGTGCTCCTCGGTGAAGGCTTCACCGTGTACGCGGCGGTGCTGACCGTTCTAGGCATGCGCCCGCGTCATCTACGTCCGGCGATCGGCGGCAGCACTGCCGCACGGCCCGTATAATCAGCCCTTTGAAGATTATGCGACTGCTGCGCGGATCGGTGCCCCCCGGCGCATTCGAGACGGGTTCCGTGGTGGCCATCGGCAAATTCGACGGCCTGCATCGTGGCCACCGGCTGCTGCTCGAACGGGCCGCGAACCATGCCCGTGCTCATGGCCTGCCTCTGGTGGTGTTGAGCTTCGAGCCCTTGCCGCACGAATACTTTGCGCCCGCCATGGCCACCACGCGGCTTGCTCGCTTCGTGTCCAAGCGGCATGCGCTGGCAGAGCTGGGTACGGTGGATGCGTTTGTCTGCCTGCACTTCGACCGACGCCTGGCGAGCGAGTCGCCGGAGGATTTTGTGTGTGCCACGCTGGTCGCCGACCTGCACGCAAGTGTGATTGTGGTAGGTGAGGACTTTCGCTTCGGCTTAGAACGCCGGGGCGATGTGGGTATGCTCTCTCGGCTCGGTGACGAGCACGGGTTCGAAGTGGACGCCGTGGCCGCCGTCACCGGGGCGGATGGACAACGCATTTCGAGTTCGCAGATCCGCCGTGCGCTGGAGGCCAATGACCTCGATGCCGCGGCCGAGATCATCGGTCGTCCCTATACGCTGTGGGGGCGGGTAGTTGCCGGCGACAAGCTGGGCCGGCGCCTGGGGTTCCCCACAGCGAACCTGGCGCTGGGCCGGCGCCCGCCGCCGCTCACCGGCATCTACGTGGTACGCGCCACAGGATTGCCCGAAGGCCCGCGTTACGGAGTGGCCAATGTAGGCATGCGCCCGAGCGTCGGCGGCACGCGCCGCTTGCTGGAGATTTATTTCCCGGAGTATTCGGGGAATTTGTACGGTCGGTTATTGAAGGTGGAGTTTCTTGCCTGGCTGCGGGCCGAGGCGCACTTTGCCGATCTGGACGCGCTCGCCCGGGCGATGCGCGAAGATGTGCACCAAGCCGAACAGTGGCTGAGTGATCATGATGTGAAATGGGAGAGTGCCCGTTGAGTGAATACCGCGACACCTTGAACCTGCCGCAAACCGGGATGCCGATGCGCGCTGGACTCGCCCAGCGCGAACCAGAGCGCCTCGCCGCCTGGCGGGAGATGGATCTATACGGGCAAATGCGCAAGACCGCGGCCGGCCGCCCCAAGTTCGTGCTCGCCGACGGCCCGCCCTATGCCAATGGCGACATCCACATCGGCCATGCGGTCAACAAGATTCTCAAGGACATCGTAGTGCGCTCGCGCACCCTCGCCGGTTTCGATGCGCCCTATGTGCCGGGCTGGGACTGCCACGGCCTACCGATCGAACTCGCGGTAGAGAAAAAACTCAAGCGCAAGGCGCGCGATGTGCCGCGCGACGAATTCCGCCAGGCCTGCCGCGACTATGCCCACGAACAGATCGAGCGCCAGCGCGCCGACTTCATACGCCTGGGCGTACTCGGCGACTGGGACCACCCATACCTGTCGCTGAACCGGGGGTATGAAGCCCGTGAGTTGAAGGCCATGGCGGCGATGATCCGTGCCGGCTATCTCACCCGTCGTGACATGCCGGTGCACTGGTGCCGGGATTGCCGCTCCGCACTCGCCGAGGCCGAAGTCGAATACGCCGATATTGCCTCGCCGGCGGTGGATGTGGCCTTCCGCGCGATCGACTCGGCAGCGGTTGCCAAAGCCTTCGGTGTGGAGACCGATCAGCCGGTCGCCGTGCCGATCTGGACCACCACACCGTGGACGCTACCCGCTAACGAAGCAGTGGCGCTCAATCCCGCGCTCGACTATGTGCTGGTGACAGCCACCCTGTGCGGCGAACGTCAGGCCCTGGTGTTCGCCGCAGAACTCGCACCTGGCGCGCTCGAACGTTACGGCGCGGAAGCCACCGAGACTTTGGGCCATGCCGAGGGCGCAGCACTGGAAAATCTGTTGCTGGCGCACCCGTGGCTGGACAAGCAGGTGCCGGTGATCCTCGGCGATCATGTCACGCTGGAGGTAGGTACCGGCGCCGTGCATACCGCACCCGCGCACGGCCAGGACGACTATTACGTCGGCCGACGTTACGACCTGCCCGTGTTCAGTCCAGTGAATGGCGAGGGGCGATTTATCGAAGGCACGCCGCTGGTCGCCGGCATGGACATCACCGCCGCCAACAAGACTCTGGTCGCCGAGCTTGAAAAACGAGGTGTGCTCCTCGCACACGCGCCGTACCAACACAGCTTTCCGCATTGCTGGCGCCACAAGAGCCCCCTGATCTTCCGCGCTACACCGCAATGGTTCATTGATCTAGCGGCGAACGACCTGCGCACGCACTCGTTGGAAGCCATCGAACGTGTGCAGTGGACGCCGGAATGGGCGGAAGAACGCATCCGCACCATGGTTGCCGGGCGTCCCGACTGGTGCATCTCGCGCCAGCGCATCTGGGGCGTGCCGCTCGCGCTGTTTCTGCACCGCGACACCGGTGCGCCTCATCCCGATAGCGCGCGACTGATGGAATCGGTGGCTGAGCGCATCGCCGAACACGGGCTGGAGGCCTGGGACGCACTCGATCCGGCGGAACTATTGGGAGACGAGGCCGGACAGTACGAAAAGGCCAACGATATTCTCGACGTGTGGCTCGATTCCGGACTCACACACTACTGCGTGTTAGCCGCCCGCGAAGAGCTGGAAGTACCGGCCGCTCTGTACCTCGAAGGCTCCGATCAGCATCGCGGCTGGTTCCAGTCCTCCCTTCTGACCGGCGTTGCACTCAACGGCGAGGCCCCCTACCGCGGCGTACTCACGCACGGGTTTACGGTGGACGCCAACGGACGCAAGATGTCGAAATCAATCGGCAACGTGATCGCGCCACAGAAGGTAGTGGACCGCCTCGGCGCCGACATCCTGCGCCTGTGGGTCGCCGCCACAGATTACCGGCGCGAGATCGCCGTCTCTGACGAAATCCTTACCCGCACGGCGGACGCCTTCCGTCGCATGCGCAACACGCTGCGCTTCCTGGTCTCCAACCTCTACGACTTCGATCCCGACCACGACGCGCTGGCGCCCGGCGAACTGGTCGCGCTGGACCGCTGGCTGGTTACGCGGGCACGCGAATTGGGGGGGCAGATCGAAACGGCCTACGAACGCTATGACTTCCACCTGATCTACCAGCGTGTGCACAACTTCTGCGTCACCGAACTCGGCGCCCTGTTCCTCGACATCACCAAGGACCGGCTATACACCATGCCGGCCGCGAGCGCCGGTCGCCGTTCGGCGCAAACCGCACTGTGGCATGTGGTCGAGGCTCTGGTGCGCTGGCTCGCGCCCATCCTGTGCTTTACTGCAGAGGAAGTCTGGAACCATCTGCCCGGCGAACGCGCGGCTTCGGTCATGCTCACGCAATGGCATGCGTTGCCGGAGGTAAGTATCGAGGACGTCGACTGGAAACGGGTCTTCGCTATCCGCGAGGCGCTGCTTCCTCTGATCGAGCAACTGCGGCGCGAAGACGTGCTGGGCAGCGGACTCGAGGCCGAGGTGGACCTGTACGTGAAGGCGCAACATCTGCAGTCGCTGAAGAAGCTCGAGGGCGAATTGCGCTTCGTCTACATCGTCTCCACCGTCCGGTTGCATCCGTTCGAGGAAGCCCCGCCCGACGCCCACGATATCCAGGCGGCGACCGGCCAGAATTCGCTCCCCGAGGCCAGTGACACAACGCCTCCCCTGGAAATCGTATACAAGGCCGTCGTGAAGCCGAGCACGAACGCGCGCTGCGAGCGCTGCTGGCACCGCAGGCCGGAAGTAGGTACGCTGTCCGATCATCCAATGCTGTGTGCCCGCTGTACGGGCAATATCGGCAACGAACCCGAAACGAGGCACTGGGCATGAGTAATATCAAGGGCATCGACACCATCCGCCGCCTGACCGACGCCGGTGCTAACCGCGTGCACAGTTTCGACGCCGAACGTTTCGTGATCCCCGTTCACCCGCCAGTGCGATGGTTACTGCTGGGGCTGTTGATCCTGATAGCGGACCAATTCAGCAAACTGCTCGTACTCTATTACCTGCATCCCTATGAGCGCATCGATCTGCTGCCCGTGCTCAACATCACCCTGCTGTTCAACAAAGGGGCGGCCTTCAGCATGCTCGCCGGGGCCAATGGCTGGCAACAGTGGCTGTTCGTGGTGCTCGCGCTCGTATTCTCTGGCGCGATCCTGGTGTGGCTGCGCCGCCTGCCTGCCCACGGCCAAGCCTGGCTTGCAGCCGGGCTCTCGCTTATCCTCGGCGGTGCGCTCGGTAACGCCGTGGACCGCGTGTGGCACGGGCACGTGATCGACTTCATCCAGGTGCACTACGCCGCGCACTATTTCCCGACCTTCAACCTCGCCGATTCGGCCATCACCGTAGGCGCCATTATCGCCATCGCCGATGCGCTCTTCCACCGCCGCCCCGCGAAAGACACAGAAGCCGATCAACCCGCTGAGTAACATTTGCGGAAACTCGTATGCTCAGATCGTGATACGGCCCTCCAGATAGAGAACGCAGCGCCCGGCAATTCGCACGCGATCACCGACAAGACGGCACCACAGTTCGCCGCCGCGCGCAGATACCTGACGGGCAAAAAAGTCGTCCTTGTCGAGCACTTCCGCCCAATAGGGCACCAGGGTGCAGTGCGCCGAGCCGGTTACCGGATCTTCGGGGATGCCCAGCTTGGGCACGAAATAGCGCGACACGAAATCACAATCTTCACCGCGAGCCGTGACGATCACACCCTGCCCCGGCAACTGGCCAAGGGCCACGCTGTCGGGGGTCAACGCCTTTACGCTTGCGTCGGAATCGAGCACGGCCAGAAGCTTGTCGCTGTCCGGATCCGCGTTGCGCGTTTGTCCGCACCAGATAGGGGCCTGCCCCAGCGCTTTTGCAATCCGTCCAGCGAGCGCGTCGTCCATGGCCTGCGGCGGGCGAGCGGGAAAGTCTAATTCGAACTTGTCGCTCGCCGGGCGTACACGCAGCTCGCCGCTCGCCGAAGAGAACACCAGTTCGTTCGCGGCCGAATCCACGAAACGCGTAATGACAAATGCGGTAGCGAGTGTGGCGTGGCCGCACAGTTCCACTTCCCGCACCGGCGTGAACCAGCGGATATGGAAACTATCCGAACTCCTCACGAAAAAGGCGGTTTCGGAAAGATTGTTTTCCGCAGCTATGCGGGTAAGCACGTCATCGTCCATCCACGTGGACAGCGGCACCACGGCGGCAGGATTACCGGCAAATGCCCGGTCGGCAAAGGCATCCACATGATAGAGCGACAACGTAGGCATAGTCACTTCCTGGTTGGGGGGACTGCCAGTCTAGTGCAGTGCGCCGCAAGCGATCCAACTTATGCGGGTTTCATGCCTCGTCTTCGCGTGCAATCGCCACGGCCGGAAAGCCCTCTGCGTCGAGTGTGATGACCAGCTCCATGGGCTGGCAACACACCTGGCAGTCTTCCACGTAGTGTTGATCGCCCGCCGTACAATCGATGACGATATCAAGTGGCTCGCCGCAATAGGGGCAGTGAATAGTCACGGTTTCGATCGGGTTACCGCACATGAGCTTGTCCCTTTTAGCACCTGCTCAGTGTACGCCGCAATGCCCCCGCAAGGCTGGGGCGCATGCGTGGAGCGGCAAATGCAGCATATACAGGGAAGCCTCTTCGCACTCGATACGCTTACCGAGCGCCGTGCTGATCCATTCCAGACCGTCTCCGAACGTCCAGTTACGCATTATTCAGTACGTTTCGCCGCGGCTTTTGGATGCGCCCTCGAAATCTGCGCCTCTGCCGCCGAATATGGTCTGGCGACGCGTCCCCCCTGGCGGGAACTCCTGTCGGCGTTACAATAGAAACATGGCGCGTCGGGTTCCGGGGCGCCGCGACACGCGACTGAAAGGAGAAAGCCATGAAACACGAATTACCCCCATTGCCCTATGCCATGGACGCGCTGGCGCCGCACATTTCCAAGGAAACGCTGGAATTCCATTACGGCAAGCACCACCAGGGCTACGTTGACAAAGTCAATGCCGGCATCAAGGGTACCGAGTTCGAGAACGCCTCGCTCGAAGACATCGTTAAAAAGGCCACTGGCGGACTTTTCAACAGCGCCGCCCAGACATGGAACCACACCTTTTACTGGAATTCGATGTCGCCCAACGGCGGCGGCAAACCCTCCGACAAACTGGCCGAGGCGATTGACCGCAGTTTCGGCTCGTTCGCTAAATTCCGCGAGGAATTCAGCACAAAAGCCGCCGGATTGTTCGGTTCCGGATGGACTTGGCTGGCGAAAAAGGAAGATGGCTCGCTCACCATCATGAATGCCCAGAATGCCGAAACGCCGCTGCGCACGGGCGAGACCGCGGTCCTGACCTGCGATGTCTGGGAACATGCCTACTACATCGACTACCGCAATGCACGGCCGAAATACATCGAGGCGTTCTGGGAACTCGCCAATTGGGAGTTTGCGTCCAAGCAATTCGGTGACTGAAGCCAGAACCAAGAGTTACCCCGAAAGCCCGTGCGTGGGAATTTGCCGCATCGACGAACGCGGATACTGCGAAGGCTGCCTGCGAACGCTCGACGAAATCGCCGCCTGGGGCTCGATGAACAAGCCGGACCGGGCGGCAGTATTCGCCCGCTTGAAAGAGCGCGAACACACACTGAACACTGACTGACGGCCGCTAGGCCGGGAGAGCAACGATGACTGTAGAAGATCGCATCCGCGACAATCTGGCCAATCCGGTGGTACTGTTCATGAAAGGCACGCCCGACTTTCCTCAATGCGGATTCAGCGCCCAGAGCGTACAGGTTCTGCGTGCCGTGGGCGCAAAGTTTACACATGTCAATATTCTCGAAGACCAGGAACTGCGCGAAGCACTCAAACAGCATTCCAACTGGCCCACCTATCCGCAACTGTACGTGAACGGCGAGTTGCTCGGCGGTTCCGACATCCTGCTGGAAATGTATCGATCGGGCGAGCTCGCCGAAAAACTCGGCGCCACCACCGCACACTGAAAATGTAATCGCCCGGCTCAGCCGGGCGATTACATCCTTCACCAAACCGAGCGCCGTAAACCTTGTAGGAGCTGGCAGTGTAGCCCTCGGTCTCACCGCGCGAAGCCGAGGGCCGAATGCCAGAGATCAGACTGAACTTGGTGGCCTTGACCGCACGGCGCTATTCGTCGCTCACCGCATCCGGCGTCTTGACGAGCACCTCCGTCGACGTAGCCCTGCGCACAAACTGAGTAATCCGAGTAGTCCGAGCCCTAACGGAGTACTGGACCCACCGCCGCTACTCGATGGCGGTGGCGCTTTGACGGTGACGCTTACCGTGGCAGCGTTCGAGTTGATAGTGCCGTCGCTCGCCATAAAAGTGAAGCTATCACTACCCGAATAGCCCGCAGCGGGCGTGTAAGTGTAGCTGCCGGTGCTTGCGTCATCTAGCTTTACTGTCCCGTGAGAAGGCTGAGCAACAATACTGAAGACGAGAGAACCACCACCGGGGTTGGTCGCTTTCAGGGTTCCGCTAACCGGCGTGTTTGCATCGGTCGTGAGCGTAGCATCGCTCGCAACCGGTGGTGGCGCGTTGACGGTGACACTTACAGTGGCGACGTTCGAGTTGATAGTGCCGTCGCTCGCCATAAAGGTGAAGCTATCACTACCCGAGTAGTCCGCAGCGGGCGTGTAAGTATAGCTGCCGGTGCTTGCGTCGTCGATTACTACCGTCCCGTGGGCTGGCGGAGTGTCGATACTGAAGACAAGAGCATCGCCACCCGGATTAGTCGCCGCCAGAGTGCCGCTTGCCGGCGTGTTTGCATCGGTCGTGAGCGTGGCGTCGCTCGCAACCGGCGTGTGGTTTCCGAGCCGCCCATCAACGTTTACGTTTTGGGCAAGGATATCCGAGTCACCCGTCCCCGTGTCTTCCCAAGCAAGCACTGCCATGCCATTCGACGCGACAACAGAATTCAGACGGAACTTCTCCGCCGGTGTCGAGGACACATCAATCGTACTCGGGGTCCATATATAGTTGCCATTCGCACCCAGGCGCGCAGACTTGATCACATCCTGCCCGAAACCGTTGGCGCTGCCGACATAGAACACAACTGCACTGTCGCCCATAGCCACCGTACTGGTCAGATAGTTGGCGTTGGTCACGAGCGGCAGTATGCTGACGCCGTTGTCGCCCCAAGCGCGGTTGCCGTTCGCATCTATCATCTGTCCCGACACGCCCACATTACCTTGTGTCGCCGCATCCGCTTCAGTCCAGAATACGAAAATATCCTGACTGCTCGGGTCGTAGGACACGCTCGGTTCAACCTCGATATCAGTCGTATTTGTAGAGGCCAGGACACCATTGTGCGGGAACACTTCCGTACCATCGGACTTCAGGTGTTGAACGTAAGTCTGCAGCGTCGGGCTCGCGGAATACCACGCGAACACTGCGCCGCCGGAACCATCCGGGACAAAACCTGGAAAGTTCCCAAATTGCAGCGAACCGCCGTTGAAAACCGCTACCGCCGGCGTCCACGCAAGTGTGCCGTCAGCACCTATTTTCTGTGCATACAGATACTTGGGGCCGCTGAATCCGCTCTCGGACACATAGGAGAGAATCGTTGACCCGTTGTCCGAACGATGCAAGGCACCGGGTATTAGTTCAGCTCCATTAGGATCGGAGATGACGACGTTCGAATTCCAAACAGGGTTGCCCGCGCTATCGAGTCGAGCAAGGTCGATATCCGCATTGTCACCCCACCCAACGACATACTGACCGTCCGAGGTGGCGGCGATTTTCGGTTCGGATATGAAATCTGCTGTGTTGCCGAGTTTCACGCCACCTGCGCCCCAAACAAGCGTTCCGTCCGGCGCCACCAGCTGCGCCTCGACCTGCACGTTATTACCGGAGGAATCCGAAATTCGAAACGCAAGCACCGCATCGTCGTTGGCATCTACGCTTAAATCGTAATCCTCGGTTGAGGAAAAATACCGTTTTGCAACGAGTACACCGTTGGGTCCAAGCATTTCGTTGCCGAGCGCATCGAGCCGCTGAATCCGCACGTCATAGTTGCTTGTGCCAGTGTCATACCAGCTGATCCAAACACCCCCATCGGAGGTGGGAACCACCTTCGGTTGAACCTGATCACCTGTGCCATAGCCAACAGGAAGGTTTGCCGCAGGATCGCCGGACCACTGGGTGGTCGACGATGCAGCAGCGAAAATCGGCACTTGAGCGAAGGCTGCTGTAGAAAACAGCGCCAACGTTATGATCGATGCCCATGCCATGAACCCCTTTTTCTTCAACTCCATCTCTTTCCCTCCTAAAATCAGGGGCCATTGGCCCGGAACTGCACATATTCATGCAATGTTGTGAGTAACCTTATAACTTTTCCCGATGCAGCCGCAATAGATATTTTGACTGATTTATATCATGCTGGTTTTATGTCAGAGCAAGCCCGTAACGCATGGTCAGCCAGAGCAGCGTGCCTTCACGCTTACCTACGCAGCCGCGCTGAGTGGGCTTTTAACTGGGCGGGGTTTCGGGATTGCGAGTCAGCCAGCCGAGCTGAAAACGTGTGCGTGCATTGAATGCGCGCATGATTTCCGCTATGCGTCGATTGAGCGTACTCGACGAGATTTTCAACTCATGCGCGATGGATTTGTCGTTCAAACCTGCGGACATCAACATAATGATGTCCGCAGTATGGGGGCCCAACTCAAGTTTATCTTCATTGATTTTTAATGTCCCAGAAGCGGTAAAAGTGGCGGGCGAAGAGTGCTTCCAGAACATTTCGAACAAAGCGTACAAGGCATCGAGTAGAGCCGAAGACCGCACGAGTAACGACGGGCTATCGGGTTGTTGCAGGTTAAGAGGGATAATCGCTATCCGCCGGTCGGCAAGCACCATCTTGAAAGGCAGGGAGGGGAACGACCTGAATTGTTCTCCGATTCCGGCCTCGTTACGCATCTTGTCGACTGCGCCAGGCAATGCAAGAAATTCGGCATCAACGATACTGCGGTAACGCACGCCGCGTGCCTGCGCCTCACTTTGCAAGTGACTCTGCTTTCCGCCTGATGTGTCCAACCGCGTGACCCTGAGCGGTGGACAGGTCAGTGTGATGATCTCATCCCGCGCCGTGCGATGCAGATTGTCGAATATCTGGCGTTCGGCTTCGTGACTGGTGATCAGTTCTACTACACTCTCGCTGCCATGGCGCTGCTCTATTATCGTGTGCTGCTGTAGTTCGTTGATAGCGACACGTGCGTGTTTGAGCATTTCCTGATGTCTGAGAGCCAGCGCTTCCAGGGCGATATCGGGAGAGACTGCCATGTAACGACGTGGACGTTCCGGTGTATGAGTAACCAATCCTTTCGCTTCGATCCCGTCAAGCAGCAGCTTGACCCGGCTTCGAGACAACGCAAGCGCTCGTGCAATTTCCGCCGAGATTGCGCCCTGATGTATCAGCAGCCAACGGTAGACATCCTCTGCCTCACGGCTGATGCCCAGAACGTGAAACGCTCGTTCTTCTTCGGCTATATCGTTTCCCGCCCTCATGAGTCGCAAATCCTCACGTATAGTGCTCAGGTGACAAAAAAAGAACCTGCATCATATTATCCCTGCATGGCGTAATGGGACAGCCCTTAACGCCACGCCACATTCCAGCATACAAGGAAGGCCCGTCCAACCCATAGCTCTTTCAGTGCGCTTCGTCCCAGTTGGCGCCGATGTCTATATCAACCACCAGAGGAACCGACAAATCGGCTGCATCCTGCATATGTCTGCGAATTTTCTCGCGCGCCGCATCGACAAATTTTTCTTCCACCTCGAAGACCAGTTCATCGTGCACCTGCATGATCAGCGTCACGGGCACGTCATCGCGCGCGCACCACTCGTGAATCGTTATCATGGCACGCTTGATGATGTCGGCCGCCGTGCCCTGCATGGGCGCGTTAATAGCGGCCCGCTCCGCGCCTTGGCGGCGCTGCATGTTGCGGCTGGCAATTTCTGGCACGTACAGGCGGCGCCCGAACAGGGTTTCCACGTAGCCATCTCGTCGCGCCTGCTCGCGCGCGCTGTCCATGTAGTGCCGCACACCAGGGTAGCGGTCAAAGTAACGCGCGATATAATCATCGGCTTCCCCGCGCGAGATGCCCAACTGGCGCGCAAGACCGAAGGCCGACATCCCGTAGATCAGACCGAAGTTGGTGGCCTTGGCCGCACGGCGTTCTTCGCCGGTGACATCATCCGGCTTCTTGCCAAGCACCTCGGCCGCCGTGACGCGGTGAATATCGAGCCCTTCGGCGAAGGCCTGCCTCAGCCCCGCGTCGCCCGACAAATGCGCCATGATCCGTAGCTCCACCTGCGAATAATCGGCGGCGAGCAACACACAGCCCGGCGGCGCAATGAAAGCCTGGCGGATACGCCGCCCTTCCTCACTGCGCACCGGGATGTTCTGCAGGTTGGGATCGGATGAAGACAGTCGGCCCGTCGAAGTGCCGGTCTGATTGTAGGAGGTGTGCACGCGCCCGGTCGCCGGATTGACACTTGACGGCAGTTTTTCGGTATAGGTGGAGCGAAGCTTGGACACCTCGCGGTAATCGAGAATCAACTTCGGCAGTTCGTGCTCGTCCGCCAGTTCAAGCAGTACCTTTTCCGCCGTGGACGGCTGCCCCTTGGGCGTCTTGTGGCGTACGGGAAGTTTGAGTTGCTCATACAGAATTTCACCAAGTTGCGTAGGTGAACTCAAGTTGAACTCGGTGCCGGCGCATTTCCAGGCCGCATGCTGCAATTCATCCATGCGCCGTTCCAGCTCGGTACTCTGTTTGGCCAACCGATCGCAATCGATCAAAACGCCGTGGCGCTCCATGGCGAGAAGAACGGACACGATGGGCAATTCGATGGATTCGTACACCGCGCAGGCGCGTGGTAGTGCCTGTAACCGCGGCCACAGATTCTCGTGCAGCCGCCAGGTGATATCCGCGTCCTCGGCCGCATACTGGCCTGCAGTCTCGATGGGCACGTCCTCGAAACCGATGCGCTTGCGTCCGGTTCCCGTCACCTCGTCGTAGCTGATGGTCTTTTCGTGCAAGGCACGTTCGGCAAGAGAATCCATGTCATGACGGCCCGCCGTGGGATCGAGCACATAGGATTCAAGCAGCGTATCGTGACGAATCCCGGCGAGGGTAATGCCGTGATTGGCCAAAACATGAGCATCATATTTGAGGTGATGCCCCACCTTGCCCAGATCGGCGTTCTCCAGCAATGGCCGCAGACGATCGAGCACACTGTCGCGGTCAAACGGTTGCGCCGACGTATGCGCGAGCGGCACATACGTCGCCTCGCCCTCGGCGGTGGCGAAGGAGATACCTACGATGCGTGCGGTCAGATAATCGAGGCTCGTGGTTTCGGTGTCCACCGCGAACAGCTCGCTTTGCTCCAGGCGTTTCAACCAGGAACCCAGTTGCGCCTCGGTCGTCACAATTTCATAGTCGCGTTCCGGCGCCGTTTTCTCTTCGCCCAACTCGGCCAGCCAGCTCTTGAATTCCAGTTCGCCGTACAACTCTCGCAGCCGCGCGGTATCGGGCGTACCCATGGTCAACGCGTCGGGGTCGAGTTTGAGCTTCACGTCGCACTTGATGGTAGCCAATTCGCGCGATAACCCGACTTCATCCAGATTGTCGCGCAGGCGCTCGCCCACCTTGCCCTTGATCTCATCCGTGTGAGCCAGCAATTCGTCCAGACTGCCGTATTCCTGCAGCCACTTGGCGGCCGTTTTCGGGCCTACACCAGGCACGCCGGGAATGTTGTCGGATGTGTCGCCCATGAGTGCCAGCAAATCGATGATGCACCCCGGCGGGACACCGAATTTCTCTTCCACCCCGACGCTGTCGAGACGGCGGTTACGCATGGTATCGAGCAGGGTAATGCGCGCATTGACGAGCTGCGCCATATCCTTGTCGCCAGTTACTATCACCACCTCGTAGCCCACCGTATCAGCCTGCCGGGCCAGCGTACCGATCACGTCATCCGCCTCCACCCCCGCTTCGCGCAGCAACGGCAGGCCCAGCGCGTCGATGGTGGCCAGCAGGGGTTCGATCTGCGGACGCAAATCATCGGGCATGGGCGCACGATTGGCTTTGTAGCGCTCGAAGAGTTCGTCACGAAACGTCGGGCCAGGCGCATCGAATACCACGCCGATGTGGCTGTACGGTTCTTCTCTCAATAGGCGGCGCAGCATATTGAGCACGCCGTAGATCGCGCCGGTGGGCTGACCAGCACTGGTCGAAAACGGCGGCAACGCATGAAAGGCACGGTACAGATAGGACGACCCGTCGACCAGGATCAGGCGCTTATTCATCGATTACTCGTCGCAGGCGCCGGGATCGTCGAAGCAGCCGTGACGGGCGCCGGCGAATGCGTAGCTGCTGGCGTCGGAGCATGCTTCGCCGGTGGCGGCAGATACAGTGGCCCCGATTGCCCACAACCGCTCACTGCGGCAGCGCCGGCGATAAGGGCAATGGCGGAAGCGGCGCGAATCAGGCGGCGGTTCATGGCTGCACTCCGATCTCCATAGGACACAGATTATAGTGAATACGAGGTTTGGCGCTTGATTGCTGCCCGCGCCTTGCTGCACCATAAGACAAGACGCTTCAAGGTACAGGATTATGCGCACCATTGACGGCTGGCTCGCCGAGTACGGCGAATATCACCGCAATCACACCAATAAAGTATTCCACTGGATCTGCGTACCCCTGATCATGCTGTCACTGATTGTCTTGTTCGCAGCCATTCCCCGCCCCACCTGTTTTACCTTCTCGCCCTGGATTCATTGGGGCACGGCGCTGCTCGTGCTGGCGTTGATCTACTACTTTGTGCTGGCACCGCGTTTGGCGCTGGGTATGCTCGTGGTTGGCGCTGCGCTGATCTTCGGGACCTGGGGCTTGCAACAACTGCCGTGGTCACTGGCGATTACGGGAGCAATTATCTTCGTCGCCTCCTGGATCGGGCAATTTATCGGCCATCGCTTCTTCGAACACAATCGACCCGCCTTTTTCAAGGATTTGCAGTTCCTTATGATCGGCCCGCTGTGGTTGTTGTCCTGGGTATACCGCCGCCTCGGACTGCGCATCGCCTGAGTGCGAAAACGCAGCACCAACCGCTTCTGACGTGTAAACTTTAGCGCTCTGGCCGCGCGCCGCGCGGCCAGAGCCGATACATCGTACTGCCCGGAGAACACTATGCGTCGTCATGTCATCGCCTTGCTATTGCCCCTGTTCTGCCTGACCGCCACGTCGGCGGCATTGGCAGAAACCTCGTCATCCTCGCAACTCACGTTGACGCAGATCATGGCCAACCCGGACTGGATTGCCCTGACCCCGGAGAATCCCTACTGGAACGCCGACAGCAAGACAGTGTACTTCTGGCAACGCGCCCACCAGGCACCGACCGCCAGCCTGCACGCCGTCAATCTGGCAAGCGGCAAAGTCAGCGCCGTCCCCGATTCGGACTGGAGCGCGACCGGTTCGACGCAGTCGGTGTTCAATTACTCCCGCACCCGTGAACTCTATGTTAACCACGGTGACCTGTTTATAAAAGACGTCAAAAATGGGCGCATCGGCCAGCTTACGCGCGGCCTCGGGCAGATATCAGATCCACAGTTCGTATGGGGACGCAAGGCCGTGAGCTACAGCCTCAATCACCGTTATTACGTGCTGGACCTGGCAACCGGCCTGAGCACGCTCGCAGCCGACGTAAAAGCCGAAACTGCGCCCGATGATGTGCAGACACCGTATCACTATTACAGCGCCGAGCAAGCCCGATTGTTCGCCGCTGTGAACAAAATGAAATCCGACAAAAACGCCCTTCAGGAGCAGCAGAAAACATTGACCCAAGCGGATTCAAGCCGCGGTCCCGAGCCGTTCTATCTCGGCTCCGATGTCAAGATCGTGAATCAGTCGCTGTCACCGAACGCGAAATGGATGCTCGTCGTCACAGAGCCCAAAAACTACAACGCGGGTCCGCACGGGCAGATGCCCGACTACATAACCGAAGACGGGCGCATCGTGCTCAAGCCCGAACACCGGCGCGTGGGTTGGAACAAACCCGCACCGATGCAGGCTGTACTGCTCGATCTGACGCAGCATAAACAGTACCCGCTTGACCTAAAGCAGCTTCCGGGAATCACGGACGACCCGCTCGCTGCCTTGCGTAAACAGGCGGTCGCATGGGACGTGAAGCACGGCGTGAGCAAGACTCAGGCCGAGGCCTCGGTCAAGGCGCCCGCCGTGCGCCCGGTGCAGGTCTGGGGCCTGGCCTGGAGCAACGACGGGGGACACCTGGCGATCATGTTCCGTAGCATCGACAACAAGGACCGCTGGATTGCGACCATCGATTTCGACCACGGCATGAAATTGGTCACCCGTAATCGACTCACTGATCCGGCCTGGATCAACTGGAATTTCAACGACTTTGGCTGGCTACCCGACAACCACACCCTGTGGTACCTTTCTGAAAAAACCAATTATTCCCAGATTTATACCGACGACGTCGACACGGGCAAAACCCGGCAGTGGACGCAGGGCCACTTCGAGGTCTATCACCCGGTGCCCGGCACCCACGGCCGCTACATCTACTACCGGGCCAACAAAGTCTCGCCCGGCATTTACAGCCTGTACCGGCTGAACCTAAGCAACGACAAGAGCGTTGCGCTGACTCACCTCGGCGGCATGAACGGTTCCCAGCTTTCTATGCTGGAAGGGGGCGACAGCCGGTTTAAGCTGTCACCGAATGGCCAATCGATCCTGTTCTATCACTCGACCATGCTGCGCCCGCCGGAGCTTTACGTCGTCTCCACTACGCCCGGCGGCACACCACAACGCCTGACGCATACGATAAAGAGCGGCTTCACGAGCATCAACTGGATTATGCCGAAGATCGTGCACGTGCCCTCGACCCATTTCGACGGCACCATCCAGGCGCGCCTCTATTTGCCGCATGACTACGACCCGAGCAAATCCTATGCCGGCGTCGCCTTTATCCACGGCGCAGGCTACCTTCAGGAAGCCTACCAGGGCTGGTCGTTTTACTTTCACGAAATGATGTTCAACAACTTCCTCGCCCAGCACGGCTATGTCGTCATCGACATGGACTACCGCGGTTCTCAGGGCTACGGGCGCGACTGGCGCACCGCAATCTACCAGCACATGGGTCACCCGGAAGTGCAGGACATCACAGACGGCATGCACTGGCTGGAGAAGAACTATCATGTCGACCCGAACCGGCTTGGAGTCTACGGCGGCTCCTATGGCGGGTTCATGACCTACATGATGATGTTCCGCCGCCCCAATCTGTTCCAAGCCGGAGCCGCGCTGCGCCCGGTAGCCGATTGGGCTAACTACAATGATCTATACACGTCAGACATTCTCAACCGCCCGGCGATCGACCCCGAAGCCTACGACATCAGCTCACCCATCCACTACGCCCAGAACCTGAAGGGACATCTGCTCATTTCGCAGGGTGTGGAAGACAACAATGTATTCTTCCAGGACACCGTGCACATGGTTCAGAAACTGATCGAGCTGAAAAACCCGAATTTTCAGGTTGCGATCTATCCGATGGAACATCACGGTTTCGAGGCGCCGATCGCCTGGCTCGACGAATACCGGCGAGTCTGGAAACTCTTCTGCACCTACGTCAGCCCGAAGCGGGACTGCCAAACCGACAAGTAGGCGCGTCCGGGGGCCGGGTTGCTGTCCCGGCC
>JBAUSV010000181.1:0-8974 GCA_049581885.1 Gammaproteobacteria bacterium
ATAGTGGCCTGGTCGGCACGCGCCCTCGCTATCCCGCCGGCTCCCGGGCTACCTACCGCGCCGAGCGGGTCGAGCTATAGAAGCGGCCGTCCGTAGCGCCAGCCACCGCCCAGCCCACGCCGGTGAACAGCTCGCCTGGCGTCACCGAGAGCGACCCAGACAACTTGACCACCGTGTCCACCCGAGCCAGTCGTCGGCCATGCTCCAGCAAGCCGATCTCAGTGCGGTGCAGGGCGGCGTAGCGGGCAAGCTCCTCCTGCGAGAAGCCCGCTCGGCGGCGCAAGAGGAACAGGTTTGCGCCGAAGCGTTCAGCGAGAAGCGAGGGATCGTCGTCGGGCATTGTGGTTACAGGTTCCTTCCGATCTGGTGCAGAGGCGAACCCGACGATAGGCGTGTACCAGTTGAGGGCGCAAGGTGTGCTTCGCGAGCCTCACCGACGCCGCTGACGGTTGTGCGTGACGGCCCTCCCGTGGGCGGGAGTTCCACAGCTTGACGACTCGCGGGCGCGCTTCCTAACGTGCCAGCGCACTACACCTACGCTCCGGCTCATGCCCAGTTGCCGCTGACACGCCGGGGGCACCCCGAGATAGAGAGGTCATATCCGATGCCAAGTACCAGCCGCCCCCACCGACAGGTCTACGGACCCCAGGACGCCAGCATCAGCGATGAGAGCGTTCAGGAGGGGATTCTCTCGCACCTCATCGAGCTATACCCGGCGCAGCTGACGATTGGCGAGGTCGTGCGCGACATGACTGTCGCCAGCACCGTCTTCTGCGTGGTCGATCAGGTCGAACGGGCGATCCGTGACCTGATCCGAGTGGGCCTCGTCCACCGCAACGGCGACTTCTTGTTTGCCTCAAGGGCAGCGGTGAGGAGTGAAGCACTCCGGCTGTAGTACCTCGGCGACTCAGCTATTGCATTACACAGGAATCTGATGTTATGTTAGGTAACATGAGTAGTATCACAGGCCCGGTAAGCCAGCCATATACACGAGCAATTTGGCTACCGGTGTTGGCCTTGTATGCTGTTAGCACGCTGGTGTTGTCTATTATCGCCCTAATCCAACCAGCTACCGATGACAGCGGTGCCACCGTCTCCCGCTCCATCACGGGTGACGCTGTGATTCTCGGCGTACTTTTGAGTATGTTTCTGGCGGTATTTGTTGTCTTGAAATATCTACCACTCGCGGTCGTCACTGGTTCGCGTATCCGAAACCTCGGCGATAGTTCCGTGCCTCGCGCCATTGCGTACTACCGTCGCAGTCTGTTCCAAACCATCGGTATTGACATCGTCCTCCTTGTAGCACCCTACTTGCTTATCTCTGTGTCTGGGTGGGGCAGTGGTACAGATGGCGGATTTGGAGTCGGTATCTTCTATGGCAGCTACGTGATCGCCATTCTGATGGTGACCACCCTGACGGCACCGATGCTGCTAGCCGAACGCCTGCGACAACTTCGCTGAGGACGTTAGCGTGTGGTGGCGCAATAACCGAGCGACGCGCAGTGCTGCATTTCTTGCCGCGTGGCCAGCGTAATGAAGGTGTCCTCGACCTGGCAACTCCAACAGTATTGGGGGTTCTTGGCGATTATACCCGCACATGTAGTCGGCATGCCTGGTGCAGTAGGTCAACACTGGAAAATCACGGTGCGCACCCTTGATGGCACCTCGCTTGCGTCTACCTAGTATGCCCTGACGATATCGGGCATTGCGCAGGCCAAACCGCTCCAGAGACCTATCCCAGCTGTTGTATCTAGGATCGCCGAAGAAAACAACCGCCTCAATGTGCCGACGAATCCGCTTTGGAAGGCCTGTGGCAAGCACATTGCCCACGACTTCGGCACCCTGGGAGTAGCCAGCGAGGATGTAGCGGCTCGCATGACGGCAGGGATCTGCTCGTAGGGTTGCCAGCAAGTGGCGCACCCCGGTGGCAACGCTGTGCTTGTAAGGGCTGCCAAACATGACCTTTTCGAAGTCGATCGGCCCGAGGTTTCCGGCGTGCTTGAAGTCGACTGGCTTGGCCGGGTAGAGGAGGGGGTCGACTCCAAACGCACCATCGTTCGGGCGCAAGTGCAAGCGCCTACCAAGCGCCCGTGAAAACGCCCCAACCGGCCTGCCGAGCCCCTGCGGCTCGCCCGAGCCCCGCACACCGATGAGCTTGATCGTGGGGCACCGAGTGGCCGCAGTTGGCGGACTATCTATTGGTTTGCCGCCGCTGCCGCTTTGGGGGTCGGTGTTCGAAGGAGCTACAACTGGATTGCTGGCTGGTTCAGGGACAGGCTCGCCTTCGGGCGGGGCTGACTTTGCTTCTCCAAAGCGGGAGAACTGCGCGCCATGCACTTCTTCACCGTCAATGGTCTCCCACAGCGCCGTGGTCGCGCCGTCAGGCGTCGTGGTCAGCGACTCGGCGTAGCCACAAAGACAGTTGCTATCTGCGCTGAGAATCGTCGTAGAGCGTTCGTCCGGGTTATCGAGCGGGAGCCGCGCAGCGTAAACCGGGATCGGGGCCGCACCGGTCCACTCTGACCACAGCACCGTGGCACTGCCCGATGAGTCAACCGCCACCCGTGGTGCAATTTCCGTATCCCAGCAGGTCGAGTTGGTGCCTGACCATAGTTCCTGTTCGTCGCCAATAGGGATAGCCATGGCATCCACCGCCTGTATCCAGACTTGCTTCTTGAATTCACACCCGGAACCGAGTCTTTGGTTCGATGCCCATGCCACAATTGCACGACCGTCAGCGCTACTGGCAAGCTCGATATCTTCAGGGCGCATCTGATACGGGACGCCTGGGTTTGGCCATTCGTAGATGAGGCTTTCTCCAAGTACAGAACTGTCAGCTCCCGATAGGCGCATCAGGCGGAGCGTAGTAGGCAGCCACGGATCACCTGGTTCCGTGAAGTCCTGATGTTCATACTCGAGCACCGCTGCGCTCAGATCACCGCTCCCATCCGCCGCCAACCGCACCATCGATTTGCCTTCCGTAAGCATCTGCGGCGTTGCCGGTCCGCCGCTCGGCGGCCACCGCAGCAGCGACCGTACGAAGGTTTCCGGTGCCGAGTAGCTGACGAAGACTGTCCCGTCGCTGGTAGCGGCCAGTTCAACCGATGCCCCCTCAACACCTGTGACGAGCGGTTCTGCAGGTCCAATCGAACCGTCGCTATGGAGCCGCGTGCCTCGCAGTTCGTATCCGCTGCTGGCCGTATGCACGGGCCAGATGATCGCCCCGCTGCCATTGGGGGCAAGTGCAATGCGAGGTCGCTGCGGTATCTCCCGTTCTTCTGAAGCCACGACCTGTCGTGGCCCGGCGACGCCAGTCGGGCTAATTCGCTGGAGGTAGACGGTATTGACGGTCGCGGTTGCTCCCCCCGGAGCGGTTGTCGCAGTCGCCACCTCCACCGTGCCGTCGCCGGTGATTGCGCTGGCTTGCTTGGCAATCGGTTCGAGTTCCACGCCGCCGACCGGCGCCACCGAGCCATCGGCGCTGATGCGCTGTACCCGGCTTCCACTTTCGCCATCGCAGTCCACGGCCGTGATCGTGTCGTCAGGACCCCCGAGCAGCCGGTCATTCCAGTTGTCGCCTGAGCTACAAGACCCAGGCATATCTTGCGCGGGTGACCAGCTTGGAGCGGACCAGGCCCGGCCTGGGCTCAGCATGAGTGCGCCCGCCGCAAGGCAGGCCAGCAGCCAGAGGCTGGCTGCACGTCTTGTCGTCAAGCGTCAAACACCCCCTGCGCCAGCGCAGTCTATACGTCGCACACAAACGTCGTCAGTTGGCGTCGGCTCGCTCTCAGCGCCATTCCTGCCAGACCTCTTCCGGATAAGCCTCGCCGTGCTTGCACCAGTTCCGGTAGTTGTACTGCACGACGTGGCGTGGCCCTGGCTTGCCAACTTCTCTGCGTAGCTTCTTGGCGTGCCGCTGCACCCGGTCGCCGGGGTGTATCTCGATGCCGTTGCCGTAGACAACGAGGCGGGCCCTTAGATAGGCGATCGCGCCACGTTGGCGGCAGTAACCGAGCTTGCTGAGGGTGAGCTTCGCTGGCGCCCAGCGGAAATCAGGGAAGGTCCACCAAGGCGGACTGACGCCTCGCCCTGTCATCGTCGGCCTACCGAAGCGACTCCAGCGCAGCTCGTACGCTTCAGCTCGAACGTGGCCTTTCGGCACCGATATGTCCGAGAATGATTTGTCAAAGTCGTAGACGCTTTCGGAGACGGTGCCGAGATTTTCGCCGCTCATCATCCTGACTTTGCATTGCAGTCGATAGGTTGAGCCATCCACCGTGATGCGGGTGTAGAAGCGCACCTCCGCCAGACCGCAGCGCCGCCTGGCCGAGAGCGCCACTTCTACGGGGTCGCTCTTTTCGTTGAGACCGGTTGCTTCGGCCCGAGGACCGCCCCATGAATGCCAGTTCAGGTCATGCACAATCGGCGGCAGGTTGTTGGTGTTGTCGAAATACCTGATCTTCGGCGGCACGACAGCAATGCCCTCGTAGAAGGGGTTGATCATCCGGACCTTTGAGCCGGCCGACTCGGCATGTGGCGACGCCGACGCCAATGAAATCCCCTGGCTCAAGGCCAGGGCAGCGATGAGCGCGGCTACTGCGCGGAGGCGAGTCGGGCACCCGACCACTTCAACCACCCCGTGTCACATGGCTTCTTCTTCAGCTTGTACTTGTATGTGTTCGGATCGAGCACCGGCGTGACCTTGGTTCGCAGGCGAACTTTGCCGCGCACCTTGGTTGCCGAGGCAAAGCGGCCGGTCCAATCAAGCTGGCCCTTGACACCGGTTGGCTTGTTGCCCGCTGCATCAACCGCCTTGCCGTGATAGGTAAAGCGACCCTGCTTGATACGCAGCCGCTTGATCGGAAGCTGCAACAATGCCTCATTGCACTTGAACGAGGTTGGGGCGACGATCACCTGCCACCTGCCGGTGAAGCGATGAGGCAGCATCCAGTTACCCGCAACACGGAACATCGCGCTGCTGTCGTTGCCACCCGACGGCTTGGTTTCGCCCCACCACTCGCCAGCATGCGGCGTCGCCGCCTGGGAGAGCCCAGCACATAAACCGAGCGCCAGCATGCACAGCGACAAACTTCGGCCAAGACGTCGGGGGAACCTGAACTGCCATGGGGGCATGCGAACTCTCCTCGGGGTTTGAAGGCATCGGGGGCGAACCCTGAGCGGCAGCCCCTTTCGGGGCTGCCTGGCTCTAGCGATTTGGCAGGCTATACGAATCGTCGCTATACGTAAAGTCTCTGGATGAATAGTCTCTGTCGTGAGGTCATGGCAGGCCATGACCAAGCCAGCTCGCCCGGCCGAGGCTCCCGCCGGCACCGACGACGAAAGCGTTGCCGAGAAGGACCCGGAGATGGTCGCCTTCGGCAAGCGGCTCCTCGCACTGCGCAAAGAGGCCGACCTGACGCAAGAAGGGCTGGCTCACGCCGCCGACCTGCACTGGACCTACATCGGCCAAGTCGAGCGCGGGGAGCGCAATCTCAGCTACAAGAACGTGCTGCGTCTCGCCAGGGGCCTCGGGGTGGAACCGGCACGGCTGGTGCAGGACGACGTTCCCCAGCGTTGACAGGCGTTGCCAGCGCCTCTCCCCAAGCTGGCGTTAGCAGTTGGGAACGCTGAAGTCAGTGTTGTGCGTGTATGGGCCGCCGTACGGATCGCCGTTCATGAACGTGTTAGCTGGCGAGTAGTATGCGTTGTTCCACGGCGAACTCGCGATCCGATACCAGTAACCGTCGGGGTTTACGCTCACAATCGTCGGATCGTGGACCTTGCAAGAAACCTGTACCCACTTGCCAGCCGCGATGGGTTGACCCATACCTGAGGCGTTGTGGTAGTTCCTGAACGTGTTGACCGGATGATTCGGCGTCTCTTGCTCTGCCCAAGTCCGGGGGGCCGGAGGGGGAGGAGGGGGTGAAGGAGCCGGAGGAGACGCGCAGGCCGGAACACCGGGTGATGGCTGGTTTATCGGCTGACCGTCGCTGATGAAGTGCTCGTTGATCCAACCACTGCCACTGCCCGGCCCGCTGACTCGGCTCGCCTGCTCCCACATCCCGTCTGCGGAGCCCGGAACGTTGGCGGCACCCGCCTTGTAACACGTCGGCTTGATGACGGTGCCCGGGTAGAAGCCGTTACCAGGCGTTGCCTCAGCAGTGTTCCAATCTGGACCCGAGCGCCAATAGATTCCCCCGTCGGCGTTCTGCACGTAGTACTCGCCAGTCGGGAGCGGCGGGGTGGGGCTGGGCGTTGGCGCAGGCGTGGAGCCGCCACAGGCCTCGTCGCCGATCGTTGGAGGCTGGCCCTTTGGGAGCTCATCGTTGAGGAAGTCAGAAGCCAGGAGGAAGGGACCCGCCTTGCCTTGTGACTTCAGACAGTAGAATGCCTTGCTGGAGAGGATGTGCCTTCGCACGGTTCTTCCGCCTTGGCTTTCCACCAGCCATGCTTCCTTCTGACTGGACGTATCAAGCGAGCCCTGAACGATGTCGCCGATGAACTCGTCACCCGCCCCAGCGACGTTGCCCCAGTTCTGACAGCCGTTGTGCGGATTGAGCGCCGTAGGCCACGATGGATCAGAGCGCCACGCCTCGAAGTCCCAGCTCGGCCCTGCGCCTCCATGGATGGCGAAAGCGATGTGGCACACCATCTGCTTGTAGATCGAGTCCGTCTCGGATGCGGTCAGCGGCGGCCAGCGCACACAGTTGTGCAGGTCTTCCCACACACCTTCGACGTTCTCGGTGTCGTAGGCGAGCCAGGTCGGCGAAAAGCCGATCCGCGCGCCGTATCCAAAGCCAACCGCGTACGCCTTGCTCATGTAGACGCGGCTGAGGCCGGAGCAGGACTGGGCGTATCCCGTTTCGATCTCATTGTCGATGGATGCGCGTGCGACTCTGCGCCGCCGCCGCCTCCTTCTCTTTGGGGGATGAGCGGGTATCCAGCCACGGCTCGAATGGAAGGAACCGCGGCGGATCGTGACACGCGGTCGCCGACCCCGCCCGTGTCCGAAGAGGCGTCTGGCGGTTCCGAGCGAGGCTGGCCTTGACCTGCTGGTGCCGCAGCTGACGTAGACTGCCCAACGCCCTCGCGTTCCCCGTCCAATCCGCCAGCGAATCCGGCGCGACGGGCCGACCCCAAGCCGAACGTCATAAGGGCGGCTGGTCCGGCCGCCCCCGCCGAACCTGGCGATGCAGGCGTGGGCGTGGGACGGGGGAATGAACACCACGCTTTTGGTGCCTCGCCGGGAGTTGTGGCGCGGTGGCAGGATGATCGGAGACGCAGACGCAGCGTCTACGGTGGACGCACCAAAGCACAGAAGTGCTCCCAAGCACAGGAGTGTCCATAGTGATCGCCGCCCCGCCACGGCTGGTCAGGATAACGGAATGGACTTGAGCCGAACCCCTTTGGAACTGGAGCGGTCCTCTCCAGGATGTTTTCGTAGGCGATACCAACCAAATCTGACCCGCTGGTATCAAGCGGAATCGCCCTTGGAGCCTGGCTGCCAGGCACCAATGAACGGAGCCTTTCGAGATCAGCTGGCTCAGTCTGATCCGTGAAGGGCGGCCTCGATTTGGTAGCGCCCATGGCCGATCTTCCTGAATAGCGCTCCTTTGCCACGCGAGTTTGCACTGAGGCAGCCGACAACCGACGACCAAGCTACTGCTTCGCCTAGCTCGTGCTCGACGGCCTGGTGTATTTGCTTGGTCCTCATCGTGCCGTTGACTTTGAGCAGCTTGACGATGACTTTCCGAACCTGGCCTGGACGCCGGATCTTGTAGGTGCGCTTGGCACGCCAGATCGGCGCTCCCGAAGCCCTCACCTCAGCCATAACCCCGGCCAAATCGGCCCAGGACTGCCGAATGCTCGGGTTCGAAAGTGGTCCGACTAGTGCCATTGAAGTTCAACCGGCTCCCGGCTCGGAGCGATGCTCCTTGCCCCAGAGAGCCGCAAGATCACGCGCGCCGTGGATCAGGCCAAGGATGTGGACATCCGCATCCACAATCTCGTAAATCAGGCGGTAGCTTCCGACGATCAGCTCGCGGACCACCGGCTCCTCCAGCTCGGGGACCACGCGCCCTCGCTCGGCCATCTCCTCAAGCGATCGGGCGCGATCGCGGACGCGCCGCACGAACGCTGCCGCATAGCCTGGGGAGTCCTCGGCGATGTAGTCGGCAATGCGCTCGAGGTCTCGCCAGGCAGTCTCGGCCCACGCTACTTGTCGAGCCACCGGGCCAACCGCTGCTCGACCTCGTCCTGGGGCAGGACTCTCCCTGCATCGACGTCTTCGCGGCCGCGCTCGATGCGCTGCAGGACGTAGAGGTGGTACTGGATGTCCTCAAGCGAGGCTTCCTCAGGGAGGCCGTCGAGGACCCTTCGGACATCCTGCTTTGCGGTGGTGGCCATCGCATAGGAGGATACCGCGGCTTCGGCGGTTGGAAACGGCGCGCGAAACCAGGCACTTCTTGCCGGGAAGTGCCCGAATCGCCGCTAATCCCCGCACTTCGGAAGGAAACGAGCGGAGCAGCGAGACAGGGTAAAAGCCCTGCAAATCACGCTCTCAAGAAACGACTCCCCAATCCAGCTTTTGGCGATCGCACCCAGGAGGTCACCGGTTCGAGTCCGGCTAGCTCCACTATGCAGAAGCCCCTGCACGTCGGAGGCTTCTGCATGTCAAGGGTTCTCGAACCGGCGCGATCGTCACTCCGGTGCATGCGATCCGCCAGGCGCACAAGGCGCACCTGGGCGCGGCGCTCGTCGGACAGGCGATCGACCAAGGCGAGGACGGCGGTTGCTTGACCAAGCGCCAGGCGAGCGCGCTTCGCCGTGAGCTCGGGGTTCGCCGTGGTAACGGGAGGCGAGGGTGAGTCCTTCGGAGTTCAAGAGCGAGAATGCCGCCGATGCCTGACGAGCTGCTGCTCGCAGCCGGCGCGATGCGGCCGGCGGGGCTGGCCGAGGTCGAAGCGGCCAAAGC
>JBAUSV010000182.1:0-13460 GCA_049581885.1 Gammaproteobacteria bacterium
TCACCCAACAGCAGTTAGAGCGGGTAATGAACAAGCTCAATCACCGACCCCGAAAAACCCTGGACGTGAAAACGCCCCATGAAGTATTCTTCAACATCCCTGTTGCACTTCAAAGTTGAATCCGCCCTTCTTCATAGCCCATCTATTGTAGCAATCCGGAACACGGAGGAATCGACCCATGGCAAAAGTGACAAGTCGCTTTCCACCGTAACCCGGTCGGCATACCGACGCAGTGGATCGACCAGGTCTCGGATGCAGGCCCGACCCAGAGTTGAGACTTCGTGAAACTGAAGGGCGACCATTACGGCAGGTGCACGCGAGAGGAGCCTTCGGGTCAAGCGCGAAACAGCCCGCGCTTCGCGGCCGGCCAAACTGTCCCTGACTACAATTTTCAGGCGTAAACGGCTCCCCGCATGTTCGATGATGAGGTCCAGCTTGTGCTTGAAATGGTACTTTCGTAGCTGTTTGGTCAGATGCTTGACTGACTGCCGCAACATTACGTGCTCGTGCTCCCGCGTTGCGCCAATGTGTCGCCGGGCGTAGGCGCGTATAGAAAGCGCGTAAGCCCAATCTTGCATGGCAATCGGCCATAGCCTCGGTGGAAAGCCAGCGAGGCTCCAGGCAAAAGCGGCAGCACGTCGAGGACCGGCGCACAGAATGCCATTTACCAATAAACGTGACGCCAGGACCAGTGATTCGCGATGGTGTTGTTTTCCTGGTCTACGGGGCGTTCCAAAGTGGCGTAGTTTGTTGCGAACCCTTTTCGCAATCGCCTGGTCTCTGCACAAGTCGCGATAGATGCGGTCGTATCCGCCAACCATCTCTTCGTAACTCATGCCCAACGGGATCACATTCGTGGAGCCGCCCGTGTTGTCTCCCGGTGGGACGTCATGGCGTAGGCGACCTTCATCCGCCAGGCGTTTGTATAGTGGAGTACGTGGGACGGCGGTCAACAACCCGAGCATGGCAACCTGGATGCCCGAGCGGAGAATAAACTCGTATAGCAGTGAAAACGATTTGGGCGTGTCGTTATCGAAACCAACGATAAACCCGCTGAATACACTGATTCCGTTGCGGTAGAAATTGTAAACGGCTTCAAGCAAGTCGCTTTTCAGGTTCTGCTTCTTTCCCGCTTCGGCTAGGCTTTCGGTATCAGGAGTCTCGATACCCAGAAACACCCATCTGAATCCGGCATCACCGAAGAGCTCGAGTAATTCGCGGTTGCTTGCCAGGTTGACGGATGCTTCTGTGCCCAGCTCGAATGGATAGTCATGGCGGGTTTGGTAGCCCGCGAGATATTCCAGCAGCGCGCGGGCGCGCGGCTGATGGCCGATCAGGTTGTCATCGACGAAGAACACGTTCCGAGCTCCGGCTTCACGCAATGCATCGAGCTCGCGGCCGATCTGATCCAGTGTTTTGGTGCGGGGACGGCGGCCAAAGAGGAGGGGAATGTCACAAAATTCGCATTGGTACGGGCATCCTCTGGAGAACTGGAGGCTGGCAGTTGTGTAGCGGTCGAGCTTGAGCAGGTCGAAGCGAGGCGTGGGAGACTCTTCAAGACTGATCCAGTCTGTCTCCTTGTAGACGCGCTGTGTGGAATCAGCCATGAAATCCCGGCAAAACTCCGGCCAGATACGCTCCGCTTCTCCAACGACTATTGTATTTGCGTATCCGGAGTAGGATTCGGGGGCCAGTGAAGCGTAACTGCCGCCAGCTACCACGTAATACCCTCGGCTACGGTAGTAGTCCAGCAGTTCCCTTTGGCGAGAGTATTGGACCGCCATGCCGCAGACACCGATGATGTCGGCGTCCGGGTTCATGGGTAATGCCTCGATGTTTTCATCAAGGATGGTGACCAGCCACTCATCAGGGGTCAGGGCGGCTATCGTAGCCAGCCCCAGCGGTGGATTGACCGCATGCCGCGAAGGCAGGATTTCCTGCAAAGCCCAGCGAAAGCTCCAGAAGCTTTCAGGGAATCGTGGATTTATGAGAAGTAGGCGTACTGGAGTCATGCTTTCACGTGTCGAGGGGGTATTTCTAGGTTGATTCATCATGCAATTTTCCCATTACGTGCCAGCCTGAGGGTTGATCGAAATCAAGTGGCCGTATGGTGTCCTGTCCGGAGTGTCCACGGATCTGATTGGGTCGTTCAGGAGCCCCTTTAAGGCTAACGGCACGCGGACAAGTCCGCTGGCCCGTGGCTCCAAGGTTCAAAAACGACTGCAGACGGATGTCGATCGGTGCCGTGAACGTGCGGGCAGGACACCGCGATTGGGTAGTGTGTGAGGGCCAAGGATTCGCTAGGGGCTCAGAAAGGCTTATGTCCGCAGGTGCGTAGTCTCTAAAGTGCTTTTTTCGCGGACGAAACCGATATTGTTGATGCGCGTACAGGACAGCGCCCTGGGCGGCCCGCGTATACCGACCAACCCACCATCAACGAAAAGTTCGGATTCTCTTTCGGTTGTTATTTCGTTGGACACTGCATGGTGACGGCGGAGTCTACATGACCCATTTCGGCGGTGGCGTGAGCGGAAGCCTGATCGTCGGCCACACGAATACCCTGAGATTTCTGGTCGGACTTTACTACCACTTCTGATTCATGTGTTTTCCGAAGCGCAAGCCGGATTTGCTGGTATTAGTCAACCGCTTCCGCTGGAAGCCCGGGGCGCAGCAGATCCACGAATGCCGCCAGCGCGGGCGACTTAGAACGCTCCTTGAGTCGGACCAGGTGCAGAGGCCTGGTAATCGTCAGTTCCCGTACGGGCAGTCTTACGAGCCGCCCATCCGATAGTTCCTCGGTCACCGCCAGTTCCGAGATGACCGTGTATCCGAGTCCTGAAGCCACGATACGTTTTATCGCTTCGGCATTTCCCAGAGACATCAAGGTGGACGGACGCGCCGAATGCTGTGCGAATGCCCGTTCCACCACTGCGCGGGTTCCCGAGCCTTTCTCGCGTTGAATGCATGGCAGCTCAGCCAGCATCGGCAGGTCACGGATCTTGTGCGCCTGTTTGAATTTTGGAGAAGTCACGGGGATCAGTCGGTCGCGTGCAAACACTTCGGCGTCGAAAGAGTCGGGGTCGACGAAGCCTTCGGTCAGACCGACATCGAGTGCATAATCCAGTAATTGCGCCTGGATATGGCGTGTGTTCTCCACGACAAGCGATATGCGGATGCCCGGATTGGTTCGATGAAACCTTTCCAGGGCAGCGGGGAGGAGATAGCTGCCGATGGTGGTGCTCGCGCCAATAGCCAGACGGCCGCTGTTGACCCCCTTCAGCGAAGCCAACTCGTCTCGTGCATCTTTCTGGAGTGCCTGCATCCGCCGGGCATGGCGGAGCAGAACCTCGCCAGCCGCGGTTAACGTAACCCCGCGCGGATGGCGATCCAGCAGCGGTGCCCCCAGTTCCGACTCCAGGTCGTGGATGTGTTTGGATACCGCAGGCTGGCTGATATGCAGGCGTTCTGCACCCGCAGTGATATTCCCGGTTTCGGCAACGATTCGAAAGATGTGGAGCTGGCGAAGATTCAAGATATATAAAATAAATTATGAGTAAGATAATAATAATGTATTTTTAATTATGTACAACACTGGCTATCGTGGTCCGCTCATTTCCTGTGGACTGGATCCGTGGATCTGGAAGCTGCCGAATCGCCACAACGGGCAAGATGGAGTGCTTTTGCTCCCCTCGTTCGTCCTTTCACGTACCTCGTCATGCTGGCGGGGCTGGTATTTTGCGCCACCCCGTGGGCTTCGCCTGCCACGGCATTGGCACTGGGTATTGCCGTGGCGGTGGTCGTCGGCAATCCCCTGGCAAAGGCAAGTGCGATCGCGTCCCGATGGAGTCTGCAGATCAGCGTGGTGCTTCTCGGTTTTGTAATGAATTTGCACACCATGCTTGCCGTCGGGACGCAGGGCATTGTCTTCGCCGCGGGAACGATTAGCGGGACACTGATCCTCGGCTGGTTCACGGGCCGGATGCTGAGGATCGAGACGCGAACCTCTTTGCTGATTTCCGCCGGCACCGCCATTTGCGGCGGGTCCGCAATTGCAGCAATAGGTTCCAGCATAGAGGCCTCGGAGGCGCAGATGTCGGTGGCGATGGGCACGGTGTTCATGCTCAACGCCGTGGCACTGTACCTGTTTCCCTGGCTGGGTCATCAGCTTCACCTGTCCCCGACTGAGTTCGGCACGTGGGCCGGCGTCGCCATTCATGATATTTCTTCTGTGGTAGGGGCCGCGGCGTTGTATGGCGGTGGTGCTCTGGTAACCGCCACGGCGGTAAAACTGTCCCGGGCCTTGTGGATTGTGCCGCTGACCGCGGCCGCTGCCAGCCATCATCGGCGCACGACCGGGACGGTCAGGCGAAGAGGGCGAGGCTTGCGCATCCCCATCCCCTGGTTCATAGCACTTTTCGTCCTCGCTTCGGTGGCTCGCACCTGGATTCCGGTGGTTGGCACTGCGGCTCCGGTTCTTCAGGACGCGGCCGAAAAGGGCCTCACTGTGGCGCTGTTCCTTATCGGTTCGGGGCTATCCGTGGCGGCTCTCAAGTCTGTCGGCTGGCGACCGTTGGCGCAAGGACTGATTCTATGGGGCGTCATCAGTTCCGTTTCCTTGTGGGTGGTCCTGCATACGATGGCATGAGCTGTTTTTGATGGTCTGGCGACCGGTATTCAAAGACTTGAACAAAAAAACCTGAGTCTCAGGGTTGCCGTCAACGCCCCAACGGCAGTGGCGTTGGGGGTCGTGACGCGTTATTATCCCTTGGGTAACAGGATCCGATCGGCGCAGTCGACTGTGGATTCTTGTTGGCTCGTGACCATAGGAGGTTCGGCAATGAAACGTATTTTGCATTCATCGAATTCCTGCTCTTTCCTGCAAATCGCCTGTCTGGCATTGCTGTCCGTGGCGTGCCTGGTGCCGCAGGTAGCCGGTGCGGATACTGTTTCCACCCAGACCCTTATGAGCAAACTGCACTGGCGCAGCGTCGGGCCCTATATCGGCGGACGGGTCGTCGCCGTAGACGGGGTCGCGAATCAGCCTGATCTTTTCTACATGGGCGGTGTGGACAGCGGCGTCTGGAAAAGTACCAACTATGGCAACACCTGGGTGAACATCAGCGATGGTTGGCCCAGTTCCAGCGATAGCATCGGTGCGATCGCGGTGGCGCCCTCCGATCCCAAGGTAATCTACGCTGGTACCGGGGAAAGCGATATCCGCGGCGACATGATCAGCGGCGACGGCATCTACAAGACGACCGACGGCGGCAAGACGTGGAAATACGCGGGCCTGAAGGACACCCACACCACCATGGGTCTGGTGGTGGATCCCAAAAATCCAGACGTAGTCTATGCGGCTTCGATGGGGCACGTGTTCGTTCCCGGACCGCATCGCGGCGTGTTCAAGTCTACGGATGGCGGAAAAACCTGGAAGAAGGTGCTGTTCGTCAACGACAAGACGGGCGTGGTGAACCTGGTGATGGATCCGAAGAATCCCGACGTGCTTTATGCCGCAGCCTGGCAGGCCTACCGCAGGCCCTGGAAACTCTCCAGCGGTGGGCCGGGAAGTGGTATCTACAAGACCACGGACGGTGGCAAACACTGGACCAACATCAGCCATGTCCCGGGGCTGCCGGACGAGACGCTGGGCAAGATCGGCATTGCCGTGTCCGCCAGCAACCCGCAAGTCGTCTACGCGACGATCCAGGCGAAGCACGGCGGGGTGTTCAGGTCGACCGACGGTGGCAAGAGCTTCAAGCGCGTGAACGACGAGTGGAAATTGCGCCAGCGTGGCTTCTACTACATGGAGATATTCGTCGATCCCACCGATCCGGATACCGTGTACATGCCGCAAGTGGATGCGCTGTTCGTTTCGCACGACGGCGGCAAGACGTTCAAGAAATTGCACACGCACCACGGCGACAACCACATCGTGTGGATCAACCCTCACAACCCGAAGATTCTGCTTGAGGGCAATGACGGCGGGGCAACCGTGTCTGTGGATGCGGGCAAGACCTGGAGCACGGAGCATAACCAGCCCACGGGCCAGTTCTACCATGTGAATTTGGACGACCAGTTCCCATTCCACATCTACGGGGCGCAGCAGGACGAAGGCTCGTTCGAGGGGCCCAGCGCCGACGGCGAGGGGATGATCCCGCTCGGCGCCTGGCATCGCGTGGCCTACGGCGAGAGCACGGTCGTCGCGCCGCAGCCGGGGGATCCGAACGTCACTTACGGCAGCGGCTATTTCAGCATCTTCCTGCGCTACAACATGGCGCTTTCGCAGTACCAGAGCGTGAGCCCATGGCCGAACTACCAGGAAGGCGCCTCTTCGGGCGAGCTCAAGTACCGCTTCGCCTGGGAGCATCCGATCGTCTTCAGTCCGACGAACCCAAAGGAACTGCTGATCGGCTCCCAGTACGTCATGAAGAGCGACGATTATGGGCAGACCTGGAAGACGATCAGCCCCGATCTGACCCGTAACGTGAAGCGTACGGAACGGCCGACGGGCGGCCCGGTCGATATCGACCAGTCGGGTGCGGAGATCTATCCCAACGTCTCGGCGCTTGCGGTCTCGCCGGTGGACGGCGACGTGATCTGGGCCGGCTCCAGCGACGGCCTGGTGCATGTGACGACCGACGGGGGCGGGCACTGGCGCATGGTCACGCCAGCCATGTTGCCGAAGTGGACCGATATCAATGCTATCGAACCGTCGCATACGGACAAAGGCACGGCATACCTGACGGCCAGCCGCTACATGTGGGACGACTTCCAGCCCTACGTGTTCAAGACCACCGACTACGGTCGCCACTGGACGAAGATCACGGACGGGCTGCCAGACCGGCAGTACGTATTCGACGTGCGCCAGGACCCGCAAGATGCCAACCTGCTGTTCCTGGGCACCAAGAACACCGTGTACGTGAGCCTCGATGGCGGCGCGCACTGGCAGCCGCTATCGCTGAATCTGCCCAAGGTGCAGGTACGCGGAGTCGCCGTGAACAACCGCCAAGGCGACGTCGTGGTCGCAACCCACGGACGGGCCTTCTGGGTGCTTGACAACCTCTCGCTGCTCGAGCAGCTGACGAAGAACCGGTCGATTGCCGCCAACGATGCGGCGCTGTTCGCGCCCGAGCGGGCGTGGTTGACCCATGCTTACGGCCGGCCCGATTTCCCGGGCGCGGGCAAGGGTGCGGGCAAAAATCCGCCATTCGGCGCGACCGTATTCTTCCACGTGCCGGAGAATTACGACGGCAAGACGCCGGTGAAACTCGAATTCACCGATGACCGGGGCAACGTCGTACGCAGTTTCGATCTGCATCTCAAGCAGAAATCCATGAGCGAGGACGGCCATCAGCAAGAGGAAAACGAGCCAAATCTGACGCCGGCGCAGCGCAAGGCGAATGCCGAGAAGAAGCACACGGCCATCGAACCCGGCATGAACCGTTTCCAGTGGAACCTGCGCTACGCCGACGCGACTGATGTAAACGGCTTTTACGAACCGGTGCCGGCGGGCGGCCTGCCCGATTCGACCGAAGGTCCGGTGGTGGCGCCTGGTACTTACCACGTGGTGCTCGACTATGGTGGCAGCAAATCTCAGAAGGATCTGACGGTTTCGCTGGACCCGCGCATGAATGCCAGCGAGTCCGACCTGCAGGCGCGCCTTGCGTTGCAGATGAAGGTTCACAAGACGCTAGACGAACTCGACAGGACCATCAACCAGGCCATGGCCGTGCGCGACAAGCTCGAGACGGCGGTGGATCATCACAAGCTGAGCCACGCCCGCGCCGGCAGGGCAATTGTCGCGTTGAACGACGAAATTGGCTCGCTGGTGCAGTTGAAGGTGCAATCGAGCGAAGGTACGCTGCTGCATGAAACCAAGCTGCGCAGCCACCTTGCCTATCTGCAGGCCGATATCGGACTCGCCTATGTCAAGCCGACGCCGGCACAGTACGCCGTATTCCACTATCTCGATCATCAGGCCAAGGCGGGCGAACACCGTCTGGACGAAGCGATGGACAACGCCAAAAAACTGTTGTAACAAAGGGGCGGCAGGAGGCCATATTGGGCGGCTCCTTTTCGCGGTGCCATGGCTATCGCAATGCAGATCGTACAGTGGAACCACGATCTTGCGAACCGCTGCATCGGTTCCGGTATGAGGCGGGTAGCTTTGCGGTATTCGGCACTGGCCTTGTCGGTCGCTTTGCTGATTGCGGCGCCCCCGGCGTTCGCTGCCGACCATGCGGTGGTGTTTGTCTATCACCGTTTCGGAGAATCGCAGTATCCGTCGACGAGCACGCCGGTGGCCGCCTTCGAGGCGCAGCTCGATTACCTGTCCGCCCACGGCTTCCATGTCTGGACGCTGCCGCGATTGGTGCGCGTCCTGCAGACGGGACGATCCGTACCCGACAAGACGGTGGCGCTCAGCGTGGACGATGCATTCCAGAGCGTCTATAAAAAAGCCTGGCCGCTGTTGCTGGCGCACCACTTCCCCGTCACCGTGTTCGTCAGCACGCAGGCCGTGGACCGCCATTATCCCGCTTATATGAGCTGGGCGGAGATGCGCACGATGCAGACACAGGGCGCCAGCTTCGCGGACCACACCGTGACCCATCCACACCTGCTGGGACGCAAACCAGGTGAAAGTCGCACCGCCTGGCTGAAACGCATTCGCGCGGAGGTGCTCGATGCACAGCGACGCTTGCAGCAGGAACTGGGTGCGAAAACCAACACCGATCCGAAGCTCTTCGCCTATCCGTATGGCGAATACAACCCAGCCCTGGCGAAGCTGGTCACCCGCCTTGGGTTTGTCGCCTTTGCCCAAGCCTCGGGCGCGCTGGGGGAGCCGCTGGACCCCCGTGCCTTGCCGCGCTTCCCCATCGATACCCGCTTCGATGCCCTGGACAGCTTTGCCCGGCGGGCGGTCTCGCAACCATTGCCGCTGGCCGCCGCCGAGCCATGGAGTCCGGCGGTGCAGTCCGGCGTCAACCCGCCACGTCTCGCGCTCAGGCTGGTTCGGCCGCTGCACGGGCTGGCCTGTTTCCGCTCCGACGGTGCGCGCATGCAATTCGCACCAGTCTCAGCCACGCGTATCGTGCTCCGGGCGCACTCTGCATTGCCCGAAGGCCGGTCGCTGTATACCTGCACGGCACCTGCACCTGGCGGCGGGTATTACTGGTATACCCATCCCTGGTTCCGTATGCCCCGACCAAAATAAGGATTGCAAAATCCGGGCGGCCCTGTCGGGGGCCGGCTTTTTTGTCGTGCCTACGGAATCAGGATGAGTTTCCCCAGTACCTTGCCGTTTTGCATGTCGATGTGGGCACGGGCAGCTTCGGCCAGGGGATAGGTGGCACCGACAACGGGATGAAGGCGTCCGGATTCGAAGGCATGGAGGTAGCGTGCAGCGAAGCGCTGTGTGATGTCGGCGCGCCGGTAGATGGGCAGGGAGCGCATGGTGAAGGCGTGGACCTGGAGCTGTCGCATCAGGAAGGCGCCGAGATCGAGCGCCGCCTCGCGGCCTGCGATCAGGCCGACCAGCACCAGTCGGCCTCCGCGGTTCAGCAGCTTCAGGTTTTCCGTGAAATAGTCGCCGCCGAGGAATTCCAGGGCGAGATCAGCGCCATCGACACCGACGGCCTTGCGTGCCGCCTCGCCGTGATCCTCGAACGCCGTGGCCGCGCCCAGCTCTTCCAACGCCGGCAGCCGATCGCGTTGCCGGCTTCCCGCCACAACACGGGCACCGGCGAAGGCGCCAAGCTGCACGGCTGCCTGTCCGACCCCGGAGGTGGCCGCCCGGATCAGTACGCTTTCCCCGGCTTCCAGACCACCCTCAAGGAAGAGGGCTCGGTAGGCAGTCAGGAAGGCCTCGGGGATCGCGGCCGCGGAGACCGGATCCATGTTATCGGGCACCCGCATGGCGGTAGTTTCGGGCACGCACACATATTCAGCATAGGCGCCGCCGGGCACCAGGCCCATGACGCAGTCGCCGGGTTTGAAATGCCGGACGTTGGGGCCCGTGGCCGTTACCTCGCCGGCGTATTCCAGTCCGGGCATGTCAGCCGGTATCCCCGGCGGCGGCGGATAGCCGCCGGCACGCTGGAGCAAGTCGGCGCGGTTGACGCCGGCGCCGGCGACCCGCACCAGGAGCTCGTCGGTCATGGGTTGAGGCTGTGGGCGCTCTGAGATTTTCAGGACCTCCGGTCCGCCGGGTCGTGAGATGGCAACGACTTTCATGTCTGCATTGGTCTCCGATGTTGCGGCCCCGGGATACGGGCGCGTGGTGATCGGGTGCGCCGCGGGCGGCGAGGTAATACAATCATTGTAGGACGTAGCGGGAATTGACGCCCCATAGTGATGCCCGAATCCGACACGGTAGACGCTAAGGAAACGCTTGGCGAACAGGCCAAAGTGTTGCGCGCACGTCGAAATGTGGCCGCCTTTTCCGGCGCGGGCATCAGCACCGACTCCGGCATTCCCGACTACCGTGATGCTGACGGCAACTGGAAACGCCGAACACCCGTCATGTTCCGGAATTTTGTCGAAAAGATCGCCGCGCGGCGGCACACCAGGCATTGGTCACGCTTGAAACGAGCGGGCGATACAGTGCCGGCGTTGGCGACCGAGCTGTCCTGACGTACCCCCAGCCCATTACCAAAGGAGTTGATCGATGAAGCGTACGATATTTTTTCTGGTCCTGGCCGGCCTGTTTGCCGCTGCCATTGCGCAGGCTGCGGGGACTCAGCTGCGCTCGCCGGAACTCAAGAAACTCGATATTGCCGCCGGGCAATGGATCTTTCACGGCAAGTCGCTGGATACACCCTACAGTAAGGCGGGAGCATGGACTTGGCGCGAGAATTGCCGCTGGTCGCCGGATCGCATCTATCTCGTATGCACCTTTGACAATTCGTGGTCGGGGCAGGCCGTCAAATCGCTCGTGGTGGACACCTACAACACACGGGATAAGAGCTACTGGCACTACGAGATGTTCTCCGCCGGTGCCAGCGGCAAGCATCCCTTTTCGTCCCGCATGACCATCAAGGGCAACACCTGGGTTGAGTTCGGCGAGGACAACGCCAAGAAAATCAAGGAGCGCATCGTTTACGCTTATGCCTCGCCGACCCGTGTCGACGTCAAGATCCAGGTATCAAAAGACGGGGCACACTGGTCTACCCTCGACAAGGGTGAGGGCATCAAGCAGGTTCGGCGCGAATCCTGATTCGCGGTCCATGGTGCATGTGCAATTGATTATAGAGTGTAAAAGGCGGCCCCGGGTGGGGGCCGCCTCGACTCCTGTTCTTGCTGTTTTCCGGACGGTGTATAAGTCAAAGTGCCTATAATTTTTTGCGGTGCCTGTCAGGAAGGCAAGTAATTGAGTAGGCGTTTCATTTCCTTCTCCACTACGGCGTAGCATTCACAACAGCGTTCTTCCAGCTTGGGTCGATCCAGTACCGTGATCTTGCCGCGTTCATATGTGATGATGCCCAGCTTCTCAAGTTTTCCTGCAGCGACGGTGACACCTTCTCGACGCACGCCGAGCATATTGGCAATCAGATCCTGGGTCATTTGCAGGTGGTTGCTAGGTAGCCGGTCCAGGGAAAGCAGGAGCCAGCGGCACAGTTGCTGATCAATGTTGTGGTGTCGGTTGCAGACGGCGGTTTGCGACATTTGTGTGATCAGGGCCAGTGTGTAGCGCAAAAGCAGATTCATCAAAGCGCTGTGCCTGTTGAATTCGTCGATGAGAGGCTTTTTCGCTATCCGGTACCCGGAGCCGGCGCTTTGGACGAGCGCCTGGTTGGGTGTGCTTATTCCACCCATAAACACGGCGGTTCCGACGACACCCTCGTTGCCCACGACAGAAATCTCCGCGGAGCTTCCGTTTTCCATCACGTAGAGCAGGGAGACGATCATATCAATGGGGAAGTAGAGGCTCTTCATCGTGTCTCCGGCCTCATACAGCACCTTGCCCAGAGGCAACTCGACCAAGTCGAGTGAGGGGAACAGGCGTTCCTGAACATCTTCCGGCAAGGCGGCTAGTAAATGGTTCCCAGTGGGATGGTGTGATGAAGCTATATCCCCCCCTCTCCTGAGGCCTCAGAATTAACCTGGCCTCATGTGTTCTACCAAGCCTAATATACCCCAAGACAATGCCAGTTTCCATGCCCCCTAGAGGCCTCGGTCCGCCTTCTCGCCTGCCTGGCATTCCGGTAATTCAGTGTGGCATAGCCAGAGGAGCAGTACGTGCGGCTGACCCCAAGCAGATCGCTCATGGCCTGATGCTCCGTATTAAATACGAAGATGCAGAGGAATTCCCCGGGAGGGCACACGAAAACCGCTTAGTGCGATAGCGTACGGAGTTCTTCCGGGGGTGCGATTATTATTTCCCTACACACAGTTGAGATTGGGGGAATATCATGCTTGGTTGGGCCATTGCATTTCTGGTGGTCGCGATTATCGCAGCCGTTTTTGGTTTCGGTGGCATTGCCGCGGGAGCCGTCACCATAGCCAAAATTCTGTTTTTCATTTTCCTCGTGGTATTTGTCATCATGCTGGTGATGCATTTCATGAAAAAGCGTCGTATATGAGTGGCACGAATAACAATGTCCCGGGGAACAAGTCTTTGCGGAATACGCGGGTTTTATTTGAAAAGGGCAGGTTAAAGCGCGAGTTCATGTTGCATGGACGTGCCGCGACCTCTGTGGCACGGCATTGGGCTTCAAGCCTGAGGCCCGGTGGAATACCGCCCCACTACCTGGGGTTTGTGGCGGATCGTTTGACGCCATGGACGAAGTCGTCTCCGTCACGTGCACAGCACATCATGAAGACGGATTACAGGCAATCGCCTCCATTGCGGGGGGGTATTAAATTTGAATCGCATCTCATGCGGGAGAGTTCTCATGAACAAGAAAATTAGTGTTGTACTGGCGGCTGCAATCGGGTGTGCTGCAATAGGGTTGTCGGCATGTCACCCGAAGGAAAGTAGCGCGGGTCAGCAGATGAAAGAGGGTGCGCAGCAGATAGGCCAGGGAATGAAACAGGCGGGGTCCGATGCCGCCCAAGTGGCATCGGATTCGGTCATTACGACCAAGATCAAAAGCAAACTGGCAGCCAACCAAGGATTGACGACATTCCAGATCCACGTGAAAACGGAAAAGGGTGTTGTCACCTTGAGTGGAACCGTCGACTCTGCTGAGAAAAAGACAATTGCTGGAAAAATCGCCAGCGATACTGACGGTGTGAAAGCGGTTAATAACGATATCGATGTTGGGCAGTCTTGATGCCGATTCTCTGCGCCATACGCTTCACTTGTCCGGTTGCCGGGGGGTACAGTCGCAGGCTACGCGACTCAAGCTAGGCCCTGCGGGGCGGGCTTTTCTCCTGTCATTTTGAAAGGAGTCACCGCATGAGCATCTCAACGCCCCGTTTTGCGCTGCCGCTGCTGCTGGCGACGGCGCTCCTCTTCG
>JBAUSV010000183.1:0-1885 GCA_049581885.1 Gammaproteobacteria bacterium
ACGTATGACATAGAAACGGCCTGGATTCATGGCCAAGAGTGCATCCCTGGTCACCGAAGAACCAACACCCTTTCTTCGAAAATGCTTCCCTTCTCCACCTAAGCCGCCGTCCCGACAATTTAAGAAAAAGGATGTCTTTATCGTTGTACAGATAATGAACTCTCAGACAGCAAGGGGCTTCACATTTCACACATATCCGTTCCACATATTCTTTCTGGAGAGCAACCGCTTCCGACAGCAATCCTTCTATCTTGCCAATCGTTTCCGAGACCATATCCCCTCCCCGCCCCTTTCTACCTGGCCGTTACCCTTTCCACGAAGTCCGCGATAGCCCGGTGGACCCTCTCCGAACCCTCTCCCAGCAGGATGCCGTGACGGCTGAAGTTGAAAAGCAGGTATTCCTTGTCGGTGGAGCCCAGAAGCCTGAAAACCTTTCTTGAGCCTTTCGGGTTCACGATGGGGTCGCCGTCCGCCTGGATCACAAGGGCGGGGATCGTTATCCGAGGCAGTTTCTTCTCCAGGGATTCCATGAGCAGACCCAATTCCCTGACGCCGCTTACGGGATTTCGAAAATAGTTGATGTGGGGATTTTCCGGTCTGTTTTCAATAAACTCCAGTTTTGCTCTTTCGATTTTCATGAAATCCATGGACCGGTTCCACACGCCAACGGCGGGGAGAAATCGAACCGAGAAGTCCTGGAGTCGAAGGGGAGGGGATACGGCGAACAGAGCCGTGATATTATCTCCCGTTGCCCCGAGATCAAGCGCCAGACCCGCTCCGGTGGAGAACCCCCCGACCACCACCTTTTTGCACAGACTCCTGACAATGGCATACCCTTCATCGACCGCTTCTATCCAGTCCTTACAGGTCCTGGTGGCCAGGTCGTCGGGCGATGTTCCGTGCCCGCTCACGCGGGGGGCATAGACCAGAAACCCCCTTTTCCCCAGGTACTCCGCCAGTTCCCTTACCTCCGGGGGCGCCGCCATATATCCATGAACCAGGACGATACCCGTCCGCCTCAATCGGCTCCCGATAAGATAAGGCATCCCCACTCCCTTATCCTTGGATTCCCCTTCCCTATGGAAGGCCGCATACGCATCCTCAAACCGTTGAACGGCGGATTTCATCAGGCTACCCGCAATGCGGCGCCTCACCCGGAAAGCCGGGCGCCACGCGATAAAGCGGATTTTGCGTTGGAGTTTTTGCAGGGGTTCCACCTCGTTCGTCATAACCTGAATCGGATTATCAACACGTACCCTGTGAAAATCCAATACGCTTTTGAATTTTGCCGGATCCTTTCTGAGAAATTTTCCTTCCCTTTTCACAACACCCTTGTCCAGGGCCAGGGACAGGAACGATTCGCACTTGTGAAAACGATCGTCCGTAAGGAGATGAACCTGATCTTTTTCAAGATCTCCATGGGGATAAATACCCGCTTTTTTGAAAGGCAGGGTGGCGGCAAGGAAGGCCCTTCGTCTCAAATCCATTTCATCGATTTTCGTGTTGGGGATCGCCCTGAGCAGGGTGGCAAACAGGTGATCGTGATTTACCGTGGTCAGATGGTAGATGGCCGACATATATTGGAGCATGATCTTTAGCGTTATTCTGCGCATGGAGCGTCTGGACGGAATGGGATCATCGAAATCTATCCTGCGCGTGGATGCAATATCTTTTAAAATGAATGGTTTTTGAAGGAACTTCCCCATCTCGATCGGTTTTCCGAATCGGATGTCCACATCCACACCTGAAAGAATCATGCTGCTTTCGGCCATGATCTCTTCAATGCCTCGTTCGGAGAGATCGTCAATGGTCTTTTCCAGGAGTGCGCTGAACCTGTTCTCATGGAATCTCAGGGGATAATAGGTAATATTTATGGGGACAATAT
>JBAUSV010000184.1:0-71914 GCA_049581885.1 Gammaproteobacteria bacterium
CCCTCGAGCGGTGCGCCGACCAGGTGCCCGCCCTCGCCGTGGTCCTTGGCTTCCTTGCGGTTGTAGGCAACCGCTATGTCCGCCCCGTCCCGGGCATAGGCACAGGCGGCGGCCACCGCGAGCGGAATGCCCTTGTAGGCGGGGCCGAACAATACATCGGGCCGGGGCTTGAGGGCCTGCAGGGCCCCCGCGTAGAATTCGCCCAGCCGGGCCAGACGGGCGCCGCTCGCGATCATGCCCAGGTTGAAGAAATAGGGGCTTTCGCGGCCCGACTTGAGGGTGAAGCGCCCGAAGCGCAGCACGCCTGCCTCAATGGCGAAGTCGATAAAGCGGCGTTTTTCCGCGTTGAGTTCGGTCATGGCAGGCGTGCCTCGGAAACTGCCCCGGTATGATAACGGTCACGAAGAGGGAGCGAGGACTTGCGAATTATCAGCCTCAACGCCAATGGCATCCGGGCCGCCGCCAGAAAAGGCTTCTTCGACTGGCTCGCAGATCAGGACGCCGACGTTGTCTGCATCCAGGAAACCAAGGCGCAGGAACACCAGCTCAATGACCCCATCTTCTGCCCGGACGGCTACTCGTGCTTCTACCGCGACGCCACCGTCAAGAAAGGTTACAGCGGGGTAGCAATCTATGCCCGGCGCGAGCCCGACGAGGTGCTGACTGAACTGGGCTGGGAAGCTTTCGACGAGGAAGGGCGCTACATTGAGGCCCGCTTCGGCAAACTCTCGGTGGTGTCGCTCTACGTGCCGTCCGGTTCCTCGGACGAAAAGCGCCAGCAGTTCAAGTACCGGGCGATGGAGTGGATGAAGCCCATCTTTGACGAGTGGCTCGCGGGCAAACGCGACTACGTGCTGTGCGGGGACTGGAACATCGTGCGCGGCGAGAACGACATCAAGAACTGGAAGGGCAACCAGAAGAATTCCGGCTGCCTGCCCGAGGAACGCGCCTGGCTCAACGCGCTGATCGAGGACGGCGGCTGGGTGGACAGCTTCCGCGAGCTCAAGCCGGATGCCGTGGAATACACCTGGTGGTCGCAGCGCGGACGGGCGCGCGAGAACAACGTAGGGTGGCGCATCGATTACCAGGTCGTCACGCCCCCCCTGCGTAAGCGGCTGAAGAACTGCTCGATCTACAACGACGAGAAATTTTCCGACCACGCGCCCTATATCGTCGACTACACGGGCAAGCTGTGAACATCGACCGCTGGCGCGGAATGGCGAGGGTCATTTTCTCCCGGCGCATGCTGGCCGCGCTGCTCATGGGGTTTTCCTCGGGCCTGCCGCTGCTGCTTCCACTTACGTTGGTCCAGGCATGGATGACCGAGCGCGGCGTCTCCATCAAGGTGATCGGCCTGTTCGCCCTGGTCGGGCTGCCCTATACCTTCAAGTTCTTGTGGTCCCCACTGTTCGACCGCTACCGAATGGGTTTTCTCGGCCGCCGCCGCGGCTGGCTACTTACCCTGCAGGTCCTCCTCGCGCTCTCGATCGCAGCCATCGGGCTGGTCGGCGTTCCCGATGCGCACCTGTTGATCACGGCAGATCCGTCACGAGTCATTGCCGCCCGCCCCTTCACGCCGCCGCTCGCCATGCTGCCCTCGGTGCTGGCGACCTGGATCGACGCACTCGGCAGCCTGATGCCGGGATTGGTGGCGATCGCAGCAACAACGCTCGTGATGTCGTTCTTCTCAGCCTCGCAGGACACGATGATCGATGCCTACCGTCGCGAATCGCTCGCCGATGACGAGCAGAGCCTGGGTGCCTCGCTCTACGTCTGGGGCTACCGTGCCGCCATGCTGTTCGCGGGCGGCGGTGGCCTGATATTCGCCTCGCACATGCCGTTCCGCGATGTCTTCTACATCATGGCGGCGACCATGAGCGTCGGCATTGTCACCACGTTCATCGCGCGAGAACCGAAGGAAACGGGCGGTGCCCCGCAAAGGATCACACAGGCGGTAATCGAGCCCTTCGTGGCCTTCTTCCGGGCCCACCGGCAGGCCTTGCTGATCCTGGCCTTCATCCTGCTCTACAAACTGGGCGAAGCCATGGCCACCAACCTGACCACCGCCTACTACCTCACGCTCGGCTTCAGTACCGAAACCATCGGTACCGTCGCCAAACTCTTCGGCTTCTGGGCGCTGATGGGCGGCGTATTCGCCGGCGGCGCGCTGATCCTGCGCCTGGGCCTGATCCGCGGGCTGTTCGTTTTTGGCGTGATGCAGATGATCGCCAGCGCCAGCTATGCCGTACTCACGCAGACCGGCCCCCAGATCAGTTGGCTTACCGCCGTAATTACCCTGGAAAACTTCAGCGCAGGCCTGGGCACCGCCGCACTGCTCGGCTACATGGCAACCTTGACCGACCGCCGCTATACCGCCACCCAATTCGCGTTGCTTTCCAGCTTGGCGAGCGTGCCCCGCGTTATCCTGTCGTCGTTCACCGGTTTCATGGCGGCAGCGCTCGGCTGGCCGCTTTTCTTCATCGTCTGCGGGTTGATAGCGATCCCCGGCCTGTCACTGATACCGTTCCTCGACAAACCCGCTGCCTCTACCGGCGCCGAGCAGGCATGAACGACGTGGCGCTCCTCGAACTCGATCTCGGCCCGCTGGCGGAACTTCCCGACCCCGGGGCCAGCGAATTCTCGCCGCCTGGTGCGCGTTTTCCCGATGATTATTTCGTGGTGCGCCGGGGCACCCGACTCGCCTGCTTCTCCAACATCTGTACCCACATGCAGCAACCGCTGAACTGGGCACCGAATCGCTTCCTCAACAAAAGCGGGGAATACGTCGTCTGTCCGGCGCACGGCGCGACCTACGATGCGCTCAACGGTGAATGCCGGGGCGGTCCCTGCAACGGGCGCGGGCTGACGAGCTGGCCGGTGCGGATAAGCAATGGCCGCATAATAGTGCGCGTTCCCCCTGCAGAAAAGACACCCTGACATGAGCACCGACCCCGCCGAACGTCTCGAACGCTACCGCCCCGAATGCAGCGACGACGGAGTGAACCCGCCGATCTCCGACTCCGCCACATTCGAGTTTCCCGACCCCGACCTGCTCAAGGCGGCTTTCCATGACGAGGCGCCCGGCTGCTTCCTGTACTCGCGCTCAGGCAATGCTTCGACCCGCATGCTGGCAGGCGCCGTGGCCGCACTGGAAGACAGCGAAGCAGGCCATGTCACGGCTTCCGGCATCAGCGCCATTGCCGTAACACTGCTGCAACTGGCCAGCGCCGGCAACCAGATCGTCGCCAGCCATACGATTTACGGCGGGACCTGGGCGCTGCTTGCAAATCTGCTGCCGCGCTTCGGGATCGAGACCCGGTTCGTGGATACTAACGATATCGACGCGGTTCGTGACGCGATCACGCAGAAAACAGCAGCGATCTACTGCGAAACGCTATCCAATCCGATGCTGCGCATACCCGACCTGCCGGCCCTGGCGGAACTGGCACGCGAGAGCGACGCCACGCTGGTCGTGGACAACACCTTCTCGCCGCTGCTCGTCTCACCACTGGCGCACGGCGCCGACATCGTCGTGCACAGCCTGACCAAGTACATCAACGGAGCGAGCGACTGCGTGGCCGGCGCCATCTGCGCCGACGAAGCCTTCGTCGCCAGCCTGGGCGACGTGGCCGACGGCCCGGCGATGCTGCTCGGACCGGTGCTTGACAGCCTGCGGGCACAGAGCATCTACAAGAACATGGGAACGCTGGACGTGCGCATGACCCGACATTCGCGCAATGCCCTGTTCCTGGCCGAGCGGCTGGCGGGGGAAGGGTTGAGAGTGATTTACCCGGGACTGGAGGCCCACCCCGACCACGAGCGCTTCGCACGGCTGTCCAACCCGGGTTACGGCCACGGCGGGATGCTCGCGCTCGACGCTGGCAGCGCTGAAACGGCCGATCACCTGGCCCGGCGCCTGCAGGCGGCCGGCGTGGGCATGCTCGCCGTGAGCCTTGGCTTCTACCGCACGTTGTTCAGCCCATCGGGTTCGAGCACATCCTCGGAAATCCCGCCCGAGATGCAGAACCAGATGGGCCTTTCGCCCGGCCTGCTGCGTTTCTCGATTGGCCTCGACGCCAATATCGAAGCCACCTGGGAACGCTTTGCCGGCTGCCTGGCCGCCGCTGGTCTTCTCACCTGAGAGGTATTAGCACTGGGGATCAGTTCCCGTCACAGCCGGTCAATGACGCTCATGGGATCAACCCACTCACCTTCGTCTTCCGCTATCAAACCGATTCCGGCATCGCTTTTTCCGCCCAGATCCAAGGCGCCTGAATAGTCTTCTGGGGCCGCAACCGGCTGCGCCCCCAGTGTGCTCCATTCATCATGACCGAGTTCTTCCAGCGTGCCGTCGAAATACTGGATTTCAATTCCGCCTTCGATGTCCGCAACCTCAGGCTCCATGGCAATCACCACGAACGGCTCGCAGTGCGAACCCCGGTACCATTGCCCGATTTCGGGCGCATTCAATCGCATCGGCTCCATCGCTTACCCCCTGCCTGGTGTGGCTTTGCCAGGGTCAACAGTAGTATCATGCGCGCCCAAGCGTCTTCATGCGAACGCGCCCTGTTAATACCTTTATAGTCCTTGTGAGACTATTCGGCAAGTCCGGTACCGCTTATGTCGCCACATCAGTGGGTCAACGACCTGATCGTTTTCTTTGTGGTCATCGACCCACCGGGTCTGGCCGCTATGTTTGCCGCGCTTACCCGCGGCGGCGACAACGCCTATCGCCGACGCATGGCGATCAAGGCGACGTTGCTCGCGACCGGCATTCTCTACGTCTTCGCCTTCATCGGCGCACGCCTGCTCGAGGCGCTCGGAGTGAGCGTACCAGCCTTCAAGATCGCCGGCGGCATCCTCTTGTTCCTAGTCGCAATCGACATGATTTTCGCGCGCCAGTCGGGCCTGCGCTCAGCCACCGTGCGCGAGCAGGAAGAGGCTCGCTTCAAGGAAGACATCTCGGTGTTCCCACTGGCATTCCCGTTGCTCGCCGGCCCCGGGGCACTGACCACCGTGATCCTGCTGGCGGGCAACGCGAGCGGTCACCCGTGGCAGTTTATTTCAGTGCTGGTCATCCTCGGCATTATCCTTGCGCTCGCTTTCATAGCCCTGCTGTCCAGCGGCTATCTGATGAAGTTGCTCGGCGTCACCGGCGCTAACGTGCTGGGGCGACTATTGGGCGTGGTACTGGCAGCAATGGCGGTGCAGTTCGTGATCGACGGGCTGCACGCCGTGCTCACACGAACGTAAGCAGTAAGAAGTGTAGGACGCAACTATAACTGCGCGAATCCGCATTGAGCCTGACACTTAAACTACGCGCCGGTAGGCCAAATCGAATACCGGATGTCCCTTGCTCCGCCCTCGCTGCTCGAAGCGGGTCACGGGGCGTTCGCCGGGGCGCTCGACATAGGCGCCGCCGGGAGAAAGATTCTCCAGGTCAGTGCGCGAGTTGAGAATTTCGAGCATCTGCGCGGCATATTCGGGCCAGTCCGTAGCCAGCCTGAATTCCCCGCCGACCTCCAGTTTGGCGGTCGCGAGCAACACGAACTCCTGCTGGATCAGGCGCCGCTTGTGATGCCGTTTCTTTGGCCAGGGATCGGGAAAGTAGATCAGAATCTGCTTCAAGGCGTCGTCGGGGATTTCGTTGCGCAATACTTCGGTCGCATCGCGCGCGGCAATGCGCACGTTTTCCACGCCGTGATCGCGCAGGCGCATCAGCAAACGACCGATGCCGGGGCGATGCACCTCGACGCCGATGTAATTGCGCTCCGGATGCTCGGCCGCTAGTTGCGCCAGCATCTGGCCGTCGCCGAAGCCAATTTCCAGCACAGTCTCGGCGCGGCGTCCGAACACCGCAGGCAAATCCACCGCCGCCTCGCTGGCTGGGAATTCAAAGTCCGGCAGGAGATTGTCAATCGCACGCGACTGTGCGGGCGTCAGGCGTCCCTCCCGGCGCACATAGCTGCGCACCGACCGTTTCCCGGCCCGCGTGGCGACTGCGGATGCCTCACTCATGAGGCGTCGATCAGTCCAGTCTCAGGCGAGGAAGCGCTGGCATAGCGTTTGCGAGGCATGCGCCCGGCCCGCCAAGCGGCTCGCCCCGCGATAATCGCATGGCGCATAGCGGTCGCCATGAGGATCGGATCACGCGCCTGGGCGATGGCAGTATTCATGAGTACCCCCTCGCAGCCCAGTTCCATGGCGATGGCGGCATCGGAGGCGGTGCCCACGCCGGCATCGACCAACACCGGCACCTTGATGCTCTCCACAATCTCGCGCACGTTGTAGCGGTTCTGAATCCCCAAACCGGAGCCGATCGGGGCTGCCAGAGGCATCACCGCAACGCAGCCGGCGTCTTCGGCACGGCGCGCCATTAACGGATCGTCGCTCACGTAGGCCATCACCTCGAAACCCTCTCGCGCCAACAGCTCAGCGGCCTCCAGCGTAGCGATCATGTCGGGGTAAAGCGTGTTCTTGTCGCCGATCACCTCAAGTTTGACGAGCGCCGCCCCGTCCAGCAACTCGCGCGCGAGCCGCGCTGTGCGCACAGCCTCTTCGACCGTATAGCAGCCCCCCGTGTTGGGCAGAATCGTGTACTGCTCCGGCGGCAACACATCGAGCAGATTGGGTTCGTCGGGGTTCTGGCCGATGTTGGTACGCCGAATCGCCACGGTGACAATCTCGGCACCCGAGGCATCCACGGCGCGCCGTGTTTCCTGGAGGTCGCGGTACTTGCCGGTACCCACCAGCAGACGCGAAGCGTAATCGCGGCCGGCAATCGTGAGCGTATCGCTTAAGTCGTGGCGCAACCGTTCTTCAGCCACACTCATCATCCACCTCCAATGGCGCTGATCAGCTCAACCCGATCACCATCGCCAAGCGGGTATTCGCCGTGCTTGCTCGCCGGCACAATGCGGCCGTTCACTTCAACCGCAACGCGGCGGCCGACAAGCTCCAACTCGGATACCAATTCGGCGATCGTGGCGCCTTGTGCTAATTCGCGGTCGACGCCGTTAAGCAGGATTTCCATGTCCGTATTTTATCATTCGACAAACAGCGACACAAGCTGCAGATGATTGATTTTTATGGAAACTTTCAGATAATTATCAACACAAGCCAGTGATCTCAATTCTACAGCAATGGAACAAATTCCCATGTTGTCTAAAATGACTTTTTTTCATTGCCCGAAACTGCCTCCATGGCCAAGCCTCTCAGCCCCTCCATTCAATTTGTTACTTTGCAAGCAGCCGAGCGGCTGGCTGCAGACCCGAACGTTCTCGCCCTGGTGCGCTTTGCCCCACCGCGCGATGCAGGCGATGGACATTCGCCTTGGCTGGATACCGGGCTCTCGTCGCTCGGCCCCGGCCCCACTCCGGTGCAGTGCTGGCGTGCTGGGGTGCCTGTGCGCCATTTCCGCGACGGACGCTTCGCCATACACGCCGCTCCCGGGTTGGCATTGCTTGCGGCCACGACGATGGACCAAGGTGCTCCCGGTGCAGCCGCCGAAGATCTGTACAACGATTTGATCACTGCTGCGGAGAAGCTGGACTGCCCCCATGTGCTGCGTATCTGGCAGTATCTGCCACGCATTACCGAACCGCTGGGCGAGGAGGATCGCTACCGAGCCTATTGTGCGGGCCGGCGCCGCGCCTTGATACAACTTGGTCAGCATCGGGATTCAGCCTTGCCTGCAGCCTGCCTGCTGGGCGATCAGGGCGACTCCATCCTGCTTTATGCCCTGGTGGCCTCAACACCAGGCACACAGGTGGAAAACCCACGTCAGATCAGCGCCTTTCACTATCCACCGCAATACGGCAAGGCCTCGCCCTCGTTCTCGCGCGCACTGGCCAAGCAATGGCCGGATGGACGGCGCCAGCTTTATATTTCCGGCACGGCCAGCGTAGTCGGGCATGCCACGCTGCACGACACGGTGCTCGCGCAAACGCGCGAAACCCTAGCCAACCTTGAGGCCCTGATTACCGCTGGTGTGACCAATGGCGGCCCCGAAGCTTCCGGGCTAGCAGCCATCAACCCGCTGAAGGTGTATGTGCGTCACCGCGACGATTACCCGATCGTGCGACAGGAATTGAGCGCACGGCTACCGGCGGATCATCCCGTGCTGTATTTGCAGGCCGATGTGTGCCGACCCGATCTTCTGGTGGAAATCGAAGGTATCGTGAATCAGGGAAACACCTGATTCCACCATCTTTGGAAATCGAAGGAACGCAATCCACAAATCAGGGTGACGATATCAATCGAGCCTACACCGATTGATCTGCACCAAGAGCTTAGATCTCCTTTAATTTGTAGGCTCATCAAACAAATTCCAGCATAGCAACACTCGTCACCCTTGCAGGATAGCGATGTGCAGACGCCCTGATCAGTAGCCGATAACTTCGCCGTCCTTGCGCATCTCGCTGGCGCCCCAGTACACGTGGTCCTTGGCGTCGTACATGATCGCCTCGTAACCGCCGAAGGCGCCGGTTCCAGGCGTTACCCAATCCACTTTGTAGCCGCGCTTCTCCAGCTCAGCCCCGAGGGTCTTGTCGAAGCCCGACTCCAGCTCCACCGTGCCGATGCCCTGCGCCGGCAGGCCGGTAGGTGTGGCGCTGCCGACATGCCGCCAGCGCGCGGCGTCCCCGGCTTCCTGAACGTTCATGCCGAAGTCGATCATGTTGGTCAGCACCTGCACGTGACCCTGCGGCTGCATGGAGCCGCCCATCACTCCGAACGCGAGCCACGGCTCGCCGTTATGCATTACGAAGCCCGGGATGATCGTGTGGAACGGGCGCTTGCGGGCCGCGTACACGTTCGCGGCACCGCCCTGCAGCGAATACAGCGCGCCGCGGTCCTGGAACATGAAGCCGAGCCCGTCGGCGACCAGGCCCGAGCCCATGCCGGCGTAATTGGACTGGATCATCGACACCATCATGCCGCTGCTGTCGGCGGTCTCGAAGTCCGTGGTGTCGCCGTTGAACAAGCGCGGGTCGCCGGGGCCTATGTTCGGGTTGGCGTGATTCAGGTTGATCAGCTTGCGGCGCGCGTCGGCGTATTTATCCGACAGCAAGCCCTTCATCGGCACATTGTAAAAACGCGGGTCGGCGTAGTACTTCGCGAGGTCGGCGAAGGCCAATCGCTTGGCTTCAATCTCCGCGGTCAGCGTATCGACCGTGCCGACGCCCATCTTCTTCAGATCGAAGCCCTTCAGGATGTTGAGCATCTCGAGCGCCGCAAAGCCCTGGCCGTTCGGCGGCAGCTCGTACACGTCGTATCCGCGGTAGTTGACCGACTGCGGCTGCACCCACGCACCGTGGAAGTCGGCAAAATCAGAGTAGCGCAGGTCGCCGCCGATGCGTCTGAAGTAATCCGCCATGATGTGCGCAATCTTGCCCTTGTAGAACACGTTGCGTCCGCCTTTCGCGATCATCGAAAGCGTGTGTGCGAGATCGGGATTGCGGAACACCTCGCCCTGGTATGGTGTGTGGCCGTCGATCAGGTAAGTTTTCTTCGCGTTGGCGAATTCATTGATCAGGCCGCGGTTCTTCTGGAACGCTTTCCAGTTGCCCTTCCAGTATTTCGATACGATTTCTGTGACCGGAAAACCGACCTTGGCGTAGTGGATCGCTGGCGCGAGGTCTTCGCTCATCGGTAGCTTGCCGAAGCGCTTGTGCAGCGCGAACCAGGCATCGACCACACCCGGCACCGTAACCGCAAGCGAGCCGAACAGGGGAATCTGGTCCGAGGGCTTCATGCCCGCCTTCTTGTAGGCGGCCGCCACCTCGGCCCGCATTTTGGCGAGGTCGCGATCCTTTGGCGACCAGCCCGAGCCGTTGTAGCCATAGAGCTTGTGGGTCTTCGGGTCGTACACGATGGCGAAAGCGTCGCCGCCGATACCGTTGAGCACCGGCTGCATCAGCCCGAGTACCGCGTTGGCCGCGATCGCGGCGTCCACCGCGCTGCCGCCTTTCTTCAATATCTCGACGGCGGCGAGCGAGGCGATCGGCTGCTCTGTGGCCGCCATGCCGTGCTGCGCCAGCACCGGAGAACGCGACGCCCACGGCGCTCCCGCATAACGGTCGCCGCGGCTGATGCCCGCGGCGGAAGCGGTCGTCATGCCGACAACGCTTGCCACAAGCAGCAAGGCCGCACCGATCGACAACCAGCTGAAAAATGGCATGTTACGAAAGGACTTCGCATGAAAGCCTGACACCTGCTTCATCGGCTTTACCCCACATCAAGAGGTTAGGAATACACGGCCAATAGTAGCACCACAAAAGCGCGGCGTCGGTTTTCCGAGACCGAGGTGCCTGATTATTAACCGTCTTTTATGATGCGCGCCTTGGACAGCCATTGGATCCACTGTTTTCGGATGGACGCATCCATCGGCGAACTTCGTTTCGTATAGGCGGTCCGGTAAAGCCCATTGTCTCCGACAAGGAGCAGAGAAATTTCATGCTGGTCGCGATGCCCCGTGCATTTGCGTATTTCCCATTCATAGAGAATGCGTTTCTTGCCGCTCTTGATTACGCGCCAGTCGACGTTCGGGCACTGCCCTTCAGCGTAGATTTCATGTGATTCATGAACGTCCTGGGTGCCGTAAAGACACTGTCGAAGAACTGCAGCGTAATCAGTTGTGTCCAGTCGTTTACAGTTTCAGGCGACCTGACGTACTCCTTGATCCAGCCTGTGCCTTCGGCCTTTCTTGTATAGTCCATCTTCCAGCCTTTCGGATTTATTGGCACATTGATGGTTTCCCATGGGTTCGTCGCGCAGGCGGCCAGCAACAGCATGGCGAGTGCAGGCCCCACGTATTTCGATATCCTTTTCACTCGTGCTTTTCCGGGTGGCAACGCTGATCTGATCATAGGCAATCACAGCCACCTGATATCGCGTTCGACAAACAGACTTGCAGATAAAATCCTCACAAGTAAAGGCGTAGTGAGTAGTCACGATGGCCGCGGAACAGAAAACAGGCGCTAACGCACGGGCCGGCAGAGGTCATGCTTCGACTCGACCTCTGCGTCTGCCTGGCGTCAAAATCCTGCCGGCGCCCGTGCGTGATCATCTGCGCAGTTGGGTGATCAATGTGCTGCGGCGAGACGGGACGGCGCCGGACTACGACCTGCCGCTGGGCGATCCGGGCCTGTTCGGGCCGGACACCGTCACCTGGAAGATCCATGCCGATTTCCCCAGCATGATGGCTGGCGGACTCGGCGCTCTCATGCTGCAGAGTCTGCATCCGCTGGCACTCGCCGGCGTGTGGGATCACTCCGACTTTCGCAACGACACGCTGGCCCGGCTGCGTGGCACCATCACGTTCGTTGCCCGTACCACCTACGCACCGCGCGCACCGGCCGAGCAGGCCATCGAGCGGGTGCGCGCCATTCACCGCAAGGTGCACGGCGTTGCCTCAGACGGCCGAGCCTACAGAGCCGAAGACCCGCAACTTCTCAATTGGGTCCATTGCACGGAGGCCTGGAGTTTCCTGCAGGGCTACCAGACGTATTGCCACCATACCGTGCCCCGCACATTGCAGGACCGCTATCTCCAGGAAACGGCGCACGTGGCCGAGGCACTCGGCGCCCGCGACGTACCTGAGTCGCTCGCGGAACTGGAGGCCTATTTCCAGGCCGTGCGTCCGGAGCTCGTCTACGACGAGCGAACTCGTACGGTACTCGGGGTGCTGGACACCATTCATCTGCCGATTCCGTTGTCGGGTATAAGCCGTGGACTGTTCCTCGGTGCCGGCGCGGCGCTGCTACCGGACTGGGCGCTGGTCCTGATGGAGAAGTCGCGGCGCGAGCGGCTGCGTGATCAGGTAGCCGCTCGATCACTGAAGATAATTGCACCGAGCATTAGGGACGCAATAGCCGAAGGCGGCCTGGCATGGCGTGCCTGTGCCCGAACCGGTGCCAATTACATGGATCTGTTCCGTTGGCCGGAGGGCGAAAACTGATATTTTTCCCGCTCGACTCTCATGAGAAAAAGCAAGGCCAAGCTCTCAATTGTCAGCGGCTTTTCAGTACAATAGTCGCTCACGACCGCTCGGCGGGTGTAGTTCAATGGTAGAACAGGAGCTTCCCAAGCTTCTAACGTGGGTTCGATTCCCATCACCCGCTCCATACCGCATCGCTTCAGACTCCCGGTCGGGGCGCTTGTGCGGCGCATAGCATAGGGTTATCGTGAAGCTATCGTCTTCCGAGGCAGCACATCATGACCGAGCAGTCCCCCACGCCTAAGACCGCCAAACCGCGCCGGTCGCCGGCACGCCGCATTCTGAAATGGACCAGCATCACGCTCGGCTCGCTGGTGGTCCTCATCATCCTTGCGCTAATCATCATCCCGCACGTGGTCAACCTCGGCCCGGTCAAGCACGAGATCGAGCATGTAGCAAGCCAAAGCACCGGGCGCACGGTAACCATCGACGGCCCGCTGTCACTGTCGCTGTTCCCGTGGGTGGGTTTCGGCGCCGAGAACGTTACAATGTCAAACGCTTCCGGCTTTGGGGAAAAACCGTTCATTCACGTTGAGGAAGTTGATATTCATGCCGAACTGATTCCTCTGATCTTTCACCATGTGAAGGTTTCAGGCATCACGCTGGATCACATGACGCTCAACCTGGAACGCAATTCCAGGGGTGTCAGCAACTGGCAGGATATGGCTGGTTCGAACAAAGCCGGGCAACGGCAATCGAAGACAACAACATCCGGCACCACAAACCTTGCGAATCTTTCGGTGGGACGCGTCGCACTGAATGACATGGCGATCAACTACGACGATGCCCGGGCCGACAAACACTACACCTTGACCGGCATCAATCTGAAAGCGAGCAACATCGCGAGCGGCCACCCGTTCCCGCTCGAATTTCAGGTGGTGTTCAACAGCCGGCAGCCGCATATAAACGCCGCACTCGATCTCAACGCGCAGGTGCAGTTCGATAGCGCCCTGGAACACATTGAACTGGACAAGGGCACGCTGAGCGCCAAAATATCGGGTGCCGGACTGTCAGGAACGCTCGATGCCGAAACGCAGTGGCAAAAGATTGCACTCGACACGAAAGCCGGCACCGCCAAACTGCAAGCCCTGCAAACCACGCTCGCCGACACCACGCTGCATCTCGATGCCACCGCCAGCGGACTGCGCACAAAGCCCACCATCGACGGACACTTGACCGTCGATCCTTTTTCGCCACGCAAACTGATGGCCACGCTTGGAAACCCTCTACCTACGAGCTTGCAGGGCTTTGATCAGGCGAGCCTCGACACCGATCTGCACTATGCCGACAAAGGCGTAAGCCTAGATCACATGAACCTGAAGCTGGACGACTCCACACTCACCGGTACACTCGCCGTGCCGGACTTGTCCGCGCAAGCTGTGCGCTTCGACCTGGCGCTCGATACCATCGATCTCGACCACTACCTGCCAGCCGGCTCAGGTCCGGCCCAACACGCCGCTGCCACCCACAGCAAAAAGTTCATGGAAACCCGCCTGCCGGGGCGTCTGCTGAGCAAACTGAACATGGCCGGGCAGATAAAAATCGGCCAGCTCAGCGGCTTCGGCCTCAAGGCCAGCGCACTCACGCTCAAGCTCAGTGCGGCAAACGGCGTAGTCACGCTCGATCCGCTGACAGCAAGTCTTTATGGTGGTAACTATGTCGGCTCGATCAAGCTCGTACGCGCCGGGCAGGGCATCGCCCTGACTACCCGCCAGAAACTGGATCATGTCGATGCGGGGAAAATCATCACGGCACTGGGCGGCGGCAGCCGGTTGTCGGGCACTGCCAATGCACTGATCGAGCTGCAAGGCCAAGGTGACACCGTAGCCGAGATGCTCGACACGCTCAAGGGCAACGCCACTTTCGACATCCTGCACGGTGCGCTCGAAGGACTGAATTTGTGGGATTCCCTGGAACGGGCCTATGCATTGGTCAAGGAACACAAGCAACTGCCTGCCACGGGCCCCAACCGCACCGAATTTGCAAACTTCAAGGGTTCGGCCAACATTGCACATGGCGTAGTCACCAACGATGCATTGGAAGCCGACCTGCCGTTTATCGCGCTCACCGGACACGGTACAGTGAATCTGGTCAAGCAATATCTGAATTACGACCTGCTGGCCAAGGTGGTCAAGACACCCAAAACCGGCAGTGCCAATCTGTCCAAGCTCAAAGGCTTGACGGTGCCGATGCACGTCAGCGGCGACTTCTCCGACATTTCCAGCGTGCCCGACATCAAGAAGGCACTGGAAGCACGCGTCAAGGCCGCCGTGCAGAAAAAACTCGACGAACAGAAGAAATCCGCCCAGGACAAGCTGAAGAAAAAACTCCAGGATCTATTGAATGGCGGCGGCGGAGGCTGAGCAGCGGGCGCCCATAGCGCCCTCTGTTATCGCCTGGGCGCGCGAGCATGGCCGCCACGACCTGCCCTGGCAGCATCCGGCCACGTCCTACCGGGTGTGGGTCTCGGAGATCATGCTGCAGCAGACGCAGGTAGCCACCGTCGTTCCGTATTTCGAACGCTTCATGCAGCGTCTGCCCGACTTGCGGGCGCTGGCCGACGCCCCACTCGACGACGTGCTCGCGCTGTGGTCGGGACTGGGCTATTACGCCCGGGCCCGCAACCTGCACATCGCCGCCCACCGCTGTATGGAAGCACATGGCGGCGAACTGCCAGCGACGCTGGATGCACTCGTCGCGCTGCCGGGCATCGGACGCTCCACCGCAGGTGCGGTACTCGCCCTCGGCCACGGCCGGCGCGCTCCCATTCTCGACGGCAACGTCAAGCGCGTGCTCGCCCGCTATCACGCCGTGCCCGGCTGGCCCGGCAAGGCGGCCACGCTAAGCACCCTGTGGGAACTGGCCGAGCAGGAAACGCCGCGGCGCAACGTCGCCGCCTACACCCAGGCCATCATGGATCTCGGCGCCACCGTGTGCACCCGCTCCTCGCCCGATTGCGGACGCTGCCCGCTGGCGAGCGATTGCACAGCCGACCTGGACGGCACGCAAGCACTTTATCCCGCGCCTCGTCCCCGCCGCGCGCGGCCGAGACGCAAGGCCGCCTTCGCCTGGGTCGAGTCCAACGGCCACCTGCTGCTCGAGCAGCGGCCGCCGACCGGCATCTGGGGAGGGCTGCTCTGCCTGCCCGAGATCCCCGCCGCGCAAACCCCGCATGCCTGGTGCCGCCGGATGTTCGGCTCCATGCCACGCTCCGTGAACGGCCAGCCGGGGTTCGAACACGAATTCACCCACTTCCGCCTGAGCGCCGAGGTCGTCGCCCTGGACACGCCGGAGCGCGCGATCACGGACACGCCGATGTTACGCTGGTTGTCTCCGGAGGCCGCGTTGGCCGCGGGCCTGCCCGCGCCGATCAGACGCTATATCGAGGCCCACCTGGACGCCGCCTGATCGACGGACCGCGTCAACCCGGCGAACACGTTTTAATTTAAAAGGAACCGACATGTCCCGCACCGTTCATTGCACCGTGCTTGACCGTGAAGCCGAAGGGCTCGCCAAACCACCCTACCCCGGCGAACTCGGCCAGCGCATTTACGACAATGTCTCGAAGGAGGCCTGGCAACAATGGTTGCAACACCAGACCATGCTCATCAACGAATACCGCCTGACCCCGGTGGAGCCCAAGGCGCGCCAGTTCCTGAAGGATGAAATGCAAAAGTTCCTGTTCGGTGCCGGCTCCGAGAAACCCGAAGGCTACGTCGAACCCGAATAACCCAACGCCCGTGTCCACTAGAGTCGGGGTAGTCCACCCGTTTGCTCAATCGCGTTCCAAATAGCGCACGCTGAATAATCCTTCGGGATCCTTCCAGGTTTTCTCCAGCCGGAAGCCCCCCTTCTCGGCCAGCGCCGCGAAACGCTCGTCGCCGTATTTGTAGCTCGACTCGGTGTGGATGGATTCGCCTTCGTCGAAATGGATCGCTTGGCCGCCGAGGTGCGCGGTCTGTTCGCGCTGGCTCACCAGGTGCATCTCGATACGTTCCTCGGCAATGTCGTAGAAGGCCCGGTGGGCGAAAGTGTCGGGGTCGAAGTCGGCGCCGAATCGGTGGTTGAGGTGGGTGAGCATGTTACGGTTGAACGCCGCGGTGACGCCTTGTGAATCGTTGTAGGCCGGGTCGATCAGGGCAGCATCCTTGGCCAGGTCCACCCCGATCAGCGCCGCGCCGCCCTCGCCCACCATGTCCGCGAAGTTACGCAGCAGCGCCACCGCGTCGTCCGGCTCGAAGTTGCCGAGCGTGGAGCCGGGGAAATACACCACCCGCCGCCGTGCCCGGCGCTCCGCCAGCGGAATCTCCAGCTCCCGCGTGAAATCCGCCCATACGGGGAGCACTTCGAGTTGCGGAAAATCCTGCGCCAGCGCCTGCGCGGAATGCCTCAAGTGCTCGCGCGCAATCTCGATCGGCACGTAGGCCACCGGGTCCTCGAAGGCGCGCAGCAGCAGGCGCACCTTTTCGCCCGCCCCGCTGCCCGGCTCGATCACCATCGCCCCGGGCCCGATCGCCCGCGCCATCTCGGCGCCCTTGTCGCGCAGTATCGACACCTCGGTGCGCGTCGGGTAGTACTCGGGCAACTCGGTGATGCGGTCGAACAGCCACGAGCCTTCCGCATCGTAGAAATAGATCGAGGAAATCCATTTCCGAGGCTGACTCAAACCATGGAGCAACTCGCGTAGTTCGTGCTCGTGCTCCGGCGTCTGGTCGTCCAGCGCCGGCGCCGAATCGGGCTCTTCCATGGAGCTCTCCTCAGGCATCGCGGGCCAGGCGCAGGCCGGTAAACTGCCAGCGCTGATGGGGGTAGAAAAAGTTGCGGTAGGTGGCGCGCGCATGCTCGCGCGGCGTCGCGCACGAGCCGCCGCGCAGAACCATCTGGCCGCTCATGAACTTGCCGTTGTACTCCCCGATCGCGCCCGCCGGCGGGCGGTAGCCCGGATAGGCCAGATAGGCACTCGCCGTCCATACCCAGACGTCGCCCCACAGGTCATCGCCACAGGGCGCGGGATGCAGCCGACCGTTGTCGGCGAAGTTACCCTCGGGCGTCGAACCGGCGGCCGCGGTTTCCCATTCGGCCTCGGTGGGCAGACGGGCGTCGGCCCAGCGCGCGTAGGCATCGGCCTCGTAGTAGCTCAGGTGGGAGACCGGTGCCGCCGGCTCCAACGGGCGCATCCCGGCCACGGTAAACTCGGCCGCGTCGTCCGCGCTCCAGTACAGCGGGCGGAGCCAGCCCTCGGCCTTGATCCGGGCCCAGCCATCGGCCAGCCACAGTGCGGGCGATTGGTAGCCGCCGTCGGCGATGAACTCGGCGTATTCGGCATTGGTGACCGGGCGCGCAGCCAGCTCGAAGGGTCCCAGGTACACCCGATGGCGCGGGGTTTCGTTATCGAAGGCGAAACCGCCGCCTTCGTGTCCGATGGCCACCAGTCCACCCGCCTGTTCGTGCCACTGCAGGGCCGGAGGTGGCGCCGAATCGACCGGAGGCAATGACCGCCAAGCCGGTGCCAACGGATTTTGCGCGAGCACGTGCTTGATGTCGGTGACCAGCAGTTCCTGGTGCTGCTGCTCGTGCTCGCAGCCCAGCTCGACCCGCTCCGCCACACCGGGCGGTGGTGCCTCCAGCAGCTTCGTCACAGCAGCATCGACCTGCTCGCGATAGTCCAGCACCTCGGCCAAGGTCGGGCGCGTAATGAAGCCGCGGTGGGCCCGCAGGTGCATGGGGCCGATCTGGTCGTAATAGCTGTTGAACAGGTAGTCGTAGCCCGCGTGGACACGGCGGTAGCCGTCCACGAAGGCCGCCAGCACGAACTCCTCGAAAAACCAGGTCGTATGGGCCAGATGCCACTTGGTGGGGCTCACATCCGGCATGGTCTGCACGACCGTGTCCTCGGGCGCCAGGCCGGCGAGCAGCGCCACGCTGTGCTTGCGCACCCTGCGGAAGCGCAGCGCCAGCGAATCGGCCTCGATTATCCGGGTATTTGCTGCCATGAGCCAAGCCTAACCGGCGGCCGCATTGGTGTCAAAAGCGACTACCGCGCGGTACACGCTGCCGTCGGGCCGCTGGAATGCAGCTACTTGCAGGCCTTGTCCGTGCTCAGTTGGCGCAACCAGTCCAGCAGTTGGCCATCAAGTTGCCTGACGATGGCATTGGCGGCCTTGACGCCGCCATACGGCGTGGGATCCGCGTCGCGCGACGCTGCAAACACCCGCGTCCCGATCACCGTGCCGTCACCGGCATCGGCCAGGGTCGCCGTGTAGCTCAACTGTTCGCTGCTCCGGCGCGAATCGCCCTTGCCGTCGGCAAAGACCTGCAGGGGGCCGCGGTTGATGCGCACCGCCAGGACCAACCCTGCGTCACCTGGGTCCGTGGGGCCGAGCACGGCCCGGTACAGACCGCTGGCGGCGACTTGGTCGAGAATGTCATCGGTCAGCATAGTGGCCGGCGGCGTCGCCCAGCGGTGCCAGGCGAAACTCCCCAGCACCTGGGGGGTCTCGGTGTAAAGCAGGCTCTCGCCCGCAAACGGCGGACTGGCCTCCACCCCGCGTACGCGCAGCACCTGCATGCAGGCCGGCGCCGTTTGCGAAGAGGCAGCCACTGCCATACCGCTTGCGGGCACGGGGGTCAACTGGTACTGGGTCAATGGCTGGGGCTTGGGCTGCGAAAGCAACCCGCAACCGGAAACCAGCACAATTGCGGAACAAAGAATGAGTCGACGCATCGTCATCCTCCCGAGCCTTGCTGTGGATGTTCGCCCGGACCCAGCTTAGCGGGTTTGCCGAACAGCAGGGTATTCGGCTGGCGTTTGAGTTCCTCGACGAGGGCGTCGAGGCTGCGGCTCGTCTGAGCCAGTTGCTGCAACAGGTCGTTTGCCTGCGGGGCCAGCAGGCGCAGGCGTGTCGCTGTCTTGTTGACGCCACCCGCAGCACTGCCGATCTGTCCGGCGGCTGCGTTGAATTTGCTGATGGTGTGACGCACCTGGGTCATCAGCTGAGGAAGCTGCTTGCTAGCCTCGCGGGTACTGCCGAGCGTGGCATTCAGATTCTGCAACGCCTGATCGAGGTCCCGTGAGCGCGCCGCCAATTGGTCCGTTACAACGGAAATATTGTGGAGGCTGTCGGAAATCGACTGAATGTTCCTGTCGCTGAGGATCTTGTCCAGGCGGTTGGCAATACCCATGATCTTGCCGGCCACTTGCTGCGCAGCGGTCGTCAGCGAGGTCACGCTGGATGCCTGCGTGGGAATGACGGGAAACTCCTCGCCCGCCTTCGCATGCAGGCGCGGCGAGTTGGGTGAACCACCGCTCAAATTGACGTAGCCCGCACCGGTCACTCCGCGGGTATCCACTTCGGCGCTCGTGTCCTCCTTGATGGGAGCACTTTCGCGGATCGCGAGCAACACGCGGGCACGGGTAGGGTTGTTCGGATCGAGGGTGACATCTTCTACTCGTCCTACCGGAACTCCGTGATACTGCACCGGCGAGTTGCGGTTGAGAGATCCCGCACCGGATTGGAGATAAATCACATAGTCCGTGTCGTTCCCGGAAGCGCCGCCCGCGGAAATCCACAGCAGGGCAGCCACCAGCAAGGCACCGAGCACGAGCACAAAGGCGCCGATAACCGTATAGCTGACACGATTCTCCATCAGACCCCCCGTGTGGCCATGGTCGAAGACACCGAATGGCTCTTTTTTAATTCCAGCTGGAAGAAATAACGTACCCGCGGATCATCGCTCGCCAGCAATTCGCGGGGCGATCCATCGGCCAGGATGTTGCCTTCATGCAAGAGAATAGCACGGTCGGCCAGGCGCTGGACCGACGTCAGATCATGAGTCACCATCACCACGGTCGGGCCCATGGCGGCGTGCAGGCGGCCGATCAACTCGTCGAGCGAGCGGGCACTCGCCGGATCCAGGCCCGACCCCGGTTCGTCCAGCAGCAGGAATTCCGGATCCAGGGCCAAGGTACGCGCCAGGGCGGCACGCTTTTTCATACCGCCCGACAGTTCGCTCGGCATCAACCCTGCGACGGCCGGGTCGAGCCCCACGAGCTGAATCTTGAGTTGGGCGATCTCCTCGACCAGTCGCGTCGGCAAGGAAGTGTGTTCCATCAGCGGGAAACCAACGTTACGGCGGACGGTAAATCCACCAAACAACGCCCCGAACTGGAACATGTAGCCCATACGCGCGCGCAATGCCTGCAATTCCGCACCCTGCCGGTGCAGGCGTTGCCCGAACAATTCCACCGTGCCCGACTGCGGCCGCTGCAAAAGCGCCATCAGCCGCATCAAGGTCGTCTTGCCGCTGCCGCTGCCTCCCAGCAAGGCCACGATTTCGCCACGGCGCAAATCGAGGCTGATATCGTCGTGCACGACGCGGTGACCGAACCAAGTTCGGATATTGCGCATGCGCACAACCGGGCCGGTCGAATCGGTGACTTCGCTCATATGTTCAACATGCTATAGGCAACCGAGAATACCGCATCAATCACGATAACGAAGAAAATGCTCTGTACCACACTGCGAGTAGTGCGCCGACCGACGCTTTCGGCATTGCTTTCGGCACGGAACCCGTGGAAACAACCCAGAGTGGCAATGACCACCGCAAACACTGGCGCCTTGGCCAGACCGGTCAGCAGCGTGGCCACGCTCACGCCACGCACCAGCTCATCGGCAAAGGCACGCGGGACAATTCCTCCCACAAAATGGGCAGTAAGGCCGGCACCGACCAGGCCCGCAAAATCGGCCAGCACCGTGAGCAACGGCAAAGCAATCAGCAGTCCGAAAATACGCGGCAGCACCAGCATCTCGGCGGGACTCAGCCCCATGGCCACAATGGCGTCGATTTCCTCCGACACCCGCATGGCGCCAATCTCGGCGGTAAAGGCCGAACTGGTACGGCCAGCCACCACAATGGCGGCAATCAGCGGCCCCAGTTCGCGCAGAATCGTCAAACCGGCCAGTTTGGCCACCAGAGCGGTAGCGCCGTAATTCTGGAGCAGATACAGCCCCTGGTAGGCAATCACCACCCCGATCAAGAACGAAAGCAGGCCGATGATCGGGACCGCATTGACACCGGTCTGCTCGAGGTGGGTGAAAAACATCGGTAGCCGCCAATGTCGGCGCTGGGTGAACACCTGCGACCAATGCCGTGCCGTTTCACCCAGGAACGCAAGATAATCCAGGGCGTTGTCACCCACCTTCATGGTGGCGTGCCCGGTACGCTGCAGGAAGGTGAAATGCGGGCGCGTCAATTTGATGTCGCGCGGATCCGGCTGCTCGCTGACCATTGAAAGCAGACTGCGAGTGCCCGCACTCATGTTGACGAATTCCACCTCGCGCCCGGCTTGGTGCAGCGCCCGCAACGCCCGATCAATGAACCAGGCTCCCGAAGTGTCGAGCTTGATCACATCGGAAAAATCCACGGTGAGCATGCCGCTGAGCGGCAGCTTGCGCTGGGCTTCGGCATACGCCTTCTCCAGCGTGGCAGCAATCCACGTACCGCTCAGGTAAACGGTATTGCCTTCCAGTCGAATCCTGGGACGCGTAGCGCTTGCGGTTTCGCTCACCCTGGCTCCTTGGCGGGGGCAACATTCACACGGCTCATTGTAGCCATTATTGATCCGCTGGCCTGCAAGGCTTGACTAAAGCCACTGCAAACGTTTTAATAGCCCCCAGCCGTGGCTGGCGTTGGGCACACAGCGTTGGCTAACGGCTTTTTATTCGTTTAATCCGGCGGCCAGGTAGCTCAGTCGGTAGAGCAGAGGACTGAAAATCCTCGTGTCGGCAGTTCGATTCTGTCCCTGGCCACCATTCAAGGCAACCGCCAAACCTCGTCGATTCAGCTTCCGTAGCGCCGTTCGCGGCGCTGGTAATCGCGCACTGCCCGCAAAAAATCGATGCGCCGAAATTCCGGCCACAGCGCATCGCAAAAATAAAACTCACTGTAAGCCGACTGCCAGAGCAGAAAACCCGACAACCGCTGTTCACCACTGGTGCGGATAATGAAGTCAGGATCCGGCATCCCGGCCGTATAAAGGTGTGCGCTCAACTGTTCGGCGCTAAGTTCAGCCGCAACCGTTTCCAACGACCTGCCCGCAGCCACCGCTTCTTCGAGCACCCCTTTGACCGCATCGGTAATTTCCTCTCGCCCACCATAGGCCAGCGCGATATTGAGCAGCATACCCTTGTGCCCGGCGGTGGAAAGCTCCAGCGCTTCGCTCGCTTCGATGACGTGGGGCGGCAACCGGTGGCGCTGGCCGATGATCTTCACCCGCACCTGCTCGGTATCGAGACGCAGGTCGTCGAGCAACGTAGCGCTTTCATGCACGAACAGGTCGAGCAGATAACGGACTTCTTCCGGGGCGCGGGAAAAATTCTCCGTGCTGAATACAAATAGTGTCACGTGACGCACATCGTATTCCAGGCACCACTCGAGAAACGTCTTGAGTTTGCGCACACCGAACTGATGTCCGCGCCTTACATCGAGCCCGATACCCCTTGCAAAACGCCGGTTGCCATCGAGAATCAACCCGATATGCGCCGGCATGGCTGCAGGATCGAGCCGTCGCTCCAGGCGACGCTCGTATAGCCAGTACAACGGGTGGGCCATCAAGCGCAACGTCCGTCGGGCAATTACCCGTAACACACCCGCCATACTCGGCGCCCCGACTCGCGCCCGCGCTACGTCCCGTTCATTCACGGGTTCCCGGCTTTCATCCATGAACCCTATTGTGCACCTTCGCGATACGGAGACTTATTCGACAGTGACGGATTTGGCAAGGTTGCGTGGTTGATCGACGTCGTTACCCTTGAGCAGAGCTACATGATAAGCCAGTAGTTGCAGCGGCACCGTATACAGCACCGGATCGAGAAACAGGCCATGCTCGGCCGGTAGTGTCATGACATGCACGCCGGGTTCGGCATTGATCCCCGTATCCTTCCCGACGAACAGCAACAGCTCGCCGCCACGCGCACGAACTTCAGCCAGGTTGGAGCGAACCTTGTCCAGGGTATCATCACTGGGCGCACAGGCAATCACCGGCATATTTTCATCGATCAACGCCAGCGGTCCATGCTTGAGTTCGCCTGCCGGATAGGCCTCCGCATGTATATAAGATATTTCCTTGAGCTTGAGCGCTCCTTCGAGTGCCACCGGATACGCCAGGCCACGCCCCAGAAACAGTGCGTGTTCACGGTTGACGAACAATTCTGCCAGGCTAGCAATTTCATCCTCGCGCTGCAGCAAGGCATCCACTTCGGCGGGCAGGCTACGCAACTGGTGTATGTAGCGTGCCTCGTCTTCGCTGCTCATGCCGTGCGTCCGGGCCAAGGCCAGCGTAAACAGCATCAGGGCCACCAACTGGGTGGTGAAAGCCTTGGTGGAGGCAACACCGATTTCGGGACCGGCACGCGTCATGAGCACCAGTTCGGATTCGCGCACGAGGGAAGATTCGGGCACGTTGCACACCGACAAGGCACCCACATAGTTCAGCGTTTTGGCCAGGCGCAACGCAGCGAGGGTATCCGCTGTTTCCCCGGATTGGGAAATTGTGACAAACAAAGTGCCTGCAGCAACCGCCGGCGAGCGGTAACGGTATTCGCTCGCCACTTCCACCCGTACCGGCAGCCCCGCGAGCTGTTCGATCAGATAGCCAGCGACAAAACCAGCGTGGTAGCTGGTACCGCAAGCCACGATATGCACTGCCCGTGTCTGCGCGAACAGTTTCTCCGCACCGGGGCCGAAAGCCGCGCTGAGCACATGGTTGTTGGCGATGCGCTCTTCCAGAGTTTCGCCGATGACGCGCGGCTGCTCGTGTATCTCCTTGGCCATGTAATGACGGAATGCCCCGCGATCAACCGCATCGCCGCTGAGTGCACTGCGTTTGATCGGACGTTCGATCACCTCGCCTGCCACACTACGGATATCCACTGCATCGCGGGTCAGGGTAACGATATCGCCATCTTCCAGGAACTGGAAATCGCTGGTGACCGGAAGCAGTGCGCTTATATCCGAGGCCACGAAATTCTCGCCTATGCCGCGCCCGATCACCACCGGGCACCCCATACGTGCGGCCACCAGAGTCTGCGGTTCCTCGCGTGAAATTACCGCCAGGGCATACGCGCCTTCGAGCCGCTGCAATGCACGGCTGACCGCATCGGCAAGTGCAAGCCCCGAACGCAATTCGCGATGAATGCAGTGGGCAACGACCTCGGTATCAGTTTCCGAATCGAATATGTAACCGTCGGCAACGAGTTCGGAACGCAAGGCCTCGTGATTCTCGATAATTCCGTTATGCACAATGGCCAGCAGGTCGTACGAAAAATGCGGGTGCGCATTGTTTTCATGCGGTGCACCGTGGGTTGCCCATCGCGTATGTGCAATACCCGTGCGCGCGCTCAAGGGCGACTTGTCCAGACACCCGGCGAGTTCGACCACCTTGCCCACTGCACGCGCGCGGCGTAACACGCCTGCGTCATCGACAACGGCGATACCGGCCGAATCGTAACCGCGGTACTCGAGTCGGCGCAGGCCCTCCATCAGGATTGGCACCACATCGCGCTCGGCCACACCACCCACTATGCCGCACATATTGACGCTCCGATCTGTAAGAGGTATAAGGCAAAGGGTAAGGGGTAAGACGACTTATCGCTGGCAAGCTCACTCCTACAGACAGTGTCCGAAGAAGTGCTCTCGTCATGGCGACGGTTCATGCTCGTTCCTTACTTTTTACTGGGCCGTTCCCAGCCTTCGATTATGGTTTGGCGTGGGCGGGCCAGCACCAGCTTGCCGGGCGGCACATCCGCGGTCACGGTCGAACCCGCACCGATGGTTGCGCCTGCGCCAATTGTGAGTGGCGCCACCAACGGACAATCGGAACCGATAAAAGCCCCATCGCCGATCACCGTCTTGTGCTTGTTAGCCCCATCGTAATTACAGGTAATGACCCCGGCACCCACGTTGACTTCGCTGCCGATATCGGCATCGCCTAGATAGGCCAGGTGATTAGCCTTGGAGCCCGCGCCCAAGCGCGTGTTTTTCAGCTCTACGAAATTGCCTACGTGCGCCCCTTCTCTCAATTCCGTTCCGGGCCGGAGACGCGCAAAAGGGCCTATAACCGATTGCGCCCCTACCCGCGCATTTTCTATCACGCTATATGGCCTCAGTTCCACGTTATCGTCGATTACGGAGTCGCGCAGCACGACACCCACGCCGACTCGTACACCCGCGCCGAGCACCACGCGGCCCGCGAACACGCAATTGGGTTCGATGACCACATCAGGGCCGCATTCAAGCGTGCCGCGCACATCGATCCGCAGTGGATCGACCAGGCTGACCCCTGCCTGCATCAGCTCGTCTGCACAACGGCGTCTCAATTCGGCTTCGACCGCGGCCAGCTGGGCGCGCGTATTGACCCCGCGGGTTGCCGCCGGATCGTCGGCCATGACCGGGGCCACGGCCACGCTGTCGGCCACTGCAAGCGCCAGCGCGTCGGTGAGGTAGTACTCGCCCTGGGCATTGTCGTTGCCGATGCGCGGTAGCCAGTCGCGCAGTTTCGCAACGGGGGCTGCGATCACGCCGGTATTGACCTCGGTAATCGCGCGCTGCTCGTCGCTGGCATCGCGGTCCTCGATGATACGCGTGACCTCGCCTGCCGCGCTGCGGACGACGCGCCCGTATCCGGCGGGATCAGTGAACCGGGCCGTAAGCAGCGCAAAAGCGCCTTGTCCGGCCTTCTCCGTCAGCGCCGTCAATGTATCGGCACCCAAGAGTGGCACGTCGCCATAGAGAGTCAGGACTGTGCCCAGGGCGGGCAGGGCGGGCAACGCCGCACCGAGCGCATCGGCCGTGCCACGGCGCTCGGACTGTTCGGCCCAGGTCAGGTCGGCATCGGGGAAGGCCTCGCGTATCTGCCGACCGCCCGCGCCGTGCACCACGACCACGATGCGTTCGGGGGCCAGGGCTCGCGCGGTTTCGATTACATGGCCCAACAATGGACGTCCGGCCAACTCGGCCATCACCTTGGGTCGAGTCGAGCGCATGCGCTTGCCCTCGCCCGCGGCAAGTATCACGATGCTCAGCGCCATGCGGAGACTACTCCCTGCAAGCTTACAAGACTGAATACGATACCTTATTGGTCGGGAATAGTGATATTTGCGGCCGCTGTCTCGACTTCCCGCCGCAAACGCCGACGCCGTGCATGGCTGATTGTGAAAGGCGGCTAGCTACCGCGCCGTTCCTTGCGCAGTTCCTCGATCATGCGCAGCTGCGCCTCGGCCTGAATCAGCTCCTCGCGGGCGCGGTCCAGGTCAATCTCGCCGTGCTTGCCGGCCAGCGTCTCTTCCGCTCGTTCCTTGGCCTCCCGCGCGGCTTGTTCGTCGAGTTCTCGCGCCCGCACCAGCGTATCGGCAAGGACCGACACCACATGCGGCTGCACTTCGAGCAAGCCGCCGGTGACGAAGAACTCGCGCTCCTCGCCGCCCTCGAGCCGGAGCCGTACCGCACCCGGCTTGAGCCGCGTCAATAACGGGGTGTGCTGGGGCAGGATGCCGACTTCACCCATCTCCGCCGGGGCGAAGACCATTTCGGCCTCGCCGTCGAAGATGGCTTCGCCGGCGCTGACGATGTTGACGTGAATGACGGACACTAGGCGACTTCCTTCGCTTTCGCCACCGCCTCGTCGATGCTGCCCACCATGAGGAAGGCCTGCTCCGGCAGGTGGTCGTATTCGCCCTCGACGATGCCCTTGAAGCCGCGGATGGTTTCGGCAAGCGGCACGTACTTGCCGGACATGCCGGTGAAGACCTCGGCCACGAAGAAGGGCTGGGAGAGGAAGCGCGAGATCTTGCGCGCGCGCGCCACGACCAGCTTGTCTTCCTCGGAGAGTTCGTCCATGCCCAGAATCGCGATGATGTCGCGCAGCTCCTTGTAACGCTGCAGCGTGTTTTGCACCGCCCGCGCCGTGTCGTAGTGCTCCTGGCCGATGACGTTTGGATCGAGCTGGCGACTGGTGGAGTCGAGCGGATCCACGGCCGGGTAGATGCCCTGCTCGGCGATCGCGCGCGAGAGCACGATGGTGGCGTCCAGGTGCGCGAAGGTGGTGGCCGGAGACGGGTCGGTCAAATCGTCTGCTGGCACGTACACGGCCTGCACCGAGGTAATCGAGCCGGTCTTGGTGGAGGTGATGCGTTCCTGGAGCTGGCCCATTTCCTCGGCCAGCGTGGGCTGATAGCCTACCGCGGAAGGCATGCGCCCGAGCAGCGCCGAGACTTCCACGCCGGCCAGCGTGTAGCGGTAGATGTTATCGATAAACATCAGTACGTCGCGGCCCTCGTCGCGGAAATACTCCGCCTGGGTCAGGCCGGTCAGCGCCACGCGCAGGCGGTTGCCCGGCGGCTCGTTCATCTGGCCGTAGACCATCGACACCTTGTCGATGACGTTGGAGTCCTTCATCTCGTGATAGAAGTCGTTGCCCTCGCGGGTGCGCTCACCTACGCCGGCAAACACGGACAACCCGGAATGCTCGGCGGCGATGTTGCGGATGAGCTCAAGCATGTTCACTGTCTTGCCCACCCCGGCGCCGCCGAACAGGCCGACCTTGCCGCCCTTGGCGAACGGGCACAGCAGGTCGATCACCTTGATGCCGGTCTCGAGCAGTTCCTGACTGCCGGCCTGCTCCTCGAAGCCCGGCGGCTTGCGATGGATCGACCAGTGTTCGTCGGCCTTCACCTCGCCGGCCTCGTCCACGGGCTCGCCGAGTACGTTCAGAATGCGGCCCAGTGTACCCGTGCCCACGGGCACCTTGATCGGCTCGCGCGTGTTGGTGACATCAAGTCCGCGCCGGAGCCCTTCGGAAACGCCCATCGCGATCGCGCGTACCACGCCGTCGCCGAGCTGCTGCTGTACTTCCAGCGTCAGCCCCGCCTCGTCGACTATCAGTGCGTCGTAAATGTGAGGCACGTTATCGCGAGGAAATTCCACATCGATCACCGCGCCGATGATCTGCACAATGTTTCCTTTGCTCATTTCTTCCTTACTCAAGGTCTTCTCCAATTCTTGAAAACTGCGTATTCCGTCAAACTGCCGCCGCGCCACCGACGATTTCCGCGATCTCCTGCGTGATCGCTGCCTGGCGCGCCTTGTTGTAGGCCAGTTGAAGTTCATCGATCAACTCACCCGCGTTCTCCGAAGCGCTCTTCATGGCCACCATACGGGCCGCCATTTCGCACGCCACGTTCTCCACCACGGCCTGGAAGATCAGCGATTCGACGTAGCGGCGCAGGGCGAAATCGAGCACCTCGCGCGCTTCCGGCTCGTAAATATAGTCCCACTGTGACTCGCTGATGGAGGTGTCTTCGGCCGGTGGGATGGGAAGCAGCGTTACCGCCTGCGGCGTCTGGGTCATGGTGTTGACGAAGCGGTTCTCCACGATCACCAGTCGATCGATTTCGCCCTTGTCGTAAGCCGTGATCATCACGCTCATGAGACCGACGAGGTCGCCCATGCCGGGCCTGTCGCCGATACGGTCAGCCTGGGCGATCACGTCGCCGCCCACGTGCCTGAAAAAGGCGCCCGCCTTGGTGCCGAGCAGGCCCAGCTTGACGCCGGCGCCCTTCTCCTTCCATTCGCTAGCGACTTGCAGCGTGCGTCGGAAGAGGTTGACGTTCAACCCCCCGCACAGGCCCCGATCAGTGGCAATCACGATGATACCGACGTTCCTGACTTCACGCTCCTTGAGGAACGGATGGCGATACTCCGTCAGGGCGCGTGCAATGTGACGCGCCACCACCCGGATACGGTCGGCATACGGACGTGCCGCGGCCATGCGCTCCTGGGCACGGCGCATCTTGCTCGCAGCCACCATCTCCATCGCCTTGGTGATCTTCTGCGTGTTCTGGATGCTGCCGATCTTGGTGCGGATTTCCTTGCCAGCGGCCATAACGCTCTCCTACCAAGCCCCGTTGGACTTGAAGTGTTCCAGTACTGCGCGCATCGAGGCGGCGATTTCGTCGTTGAAATCGCCCGTGGTGTTGATCTTCTTGAGCAGATCCTTCTGCTCGGATTTGAGGTAGCCGTGAAGCGCATCCTCGAAGCCGCCGATCTTCTCGATCTCGATGTCGTCGAGGAAACCCTCGTTGGCGGCAAACAGGGAAAAGGCCATTTCCGCCACCGATAGCGGCGAATACTGCTTCTGCTTCATCAGCTCCATGACGCGCTGGCCCCGTTCGAGCTGGCGCCGCGTAGCGTCGTCGAGATCGGAGGCGAACTGGGCGAAGGCCGCGAGCTCACGGTACTGGGCGAGAGCGATACGCACGCCACCGCCGAGCTTCTTGATGATCTTGGTCTGGGCCGCGCCGCCCACGCGCGAGACCGAGAGTCCGGCGTTGATCGCCGGGCGGTTGCCGGCGTTGAACAGGTCGGACTCCAGGAAGATCTGGCCGTCGGTGATCGAAATCACGTTGGTGGGCACGAAGGCGGAGACGTCGCCCGCCTGGGTCTCAATGATCGGCAGCGCCGTCAACGAACCCGTCTTGCCCTTCACCTTGCCGTCGGTCATCTTCTCGACGTATTCCGCGTTCACGCGGGCCGCACGCTCGAGCAAGCGCGAATGCAGGTAGAACACGTCGCCCGGGTAGGCCTCGCGGCCCGGCGGACGGCGCAACAGCAGCGAGATCTGGCGATAGGCCCAAGCCTGCTTGGTGAGATCGTCGTAGATGATCAGCGCGTCCTGGCCGTTGTCGCGGAAGTACTCGCCCATTGCGCAGCCCGCGTAGGGGGCGATGTACTGCAGTGCGGCGGATTCCGCGGCCGAAGCGACGACCACAATCGTATGCGCAAGGGCGCCGGTCTCTTCCAGTTTCGCCACCACGCTGGCCACCGAAGAGGCCTTCTGCCCGATGGCGACATAGATGCACTTGATGTCCACACCGCGCTGGTTGATGATCGTGTCCACCGCCACCGCGGTCTTACCGGTCTGGCGGTCGCCGATGATCAGCTCACGCTGACCGCGGCCCACCGGCACCATGGCGTCGACCGCCTTGAGGCCGGTCTGGACCGGCTGGGACACCGACTGGCGCGTGATCACGCCCGGCGCGACCTGCTCGATCGGGTAGGTCTTCTCGGCCTTGATCGGGCCGCGTCCGTCGAGGGGATTGCCCAAGGCGTCGACCACGCGGCCGAGCAGGGCCTCGCCTACCGGCACCTCGAGGATGCGTCCGGTGGTCTTGGCGATACCGCCCTCGGTAATGCCGGTGTAATCGCCTAGTATCACGGCGCCGACCGAATCACGCTCGAGGTTGAGCGCCAAGCCGTAGGTCTCGTTTTCGAACTCGATCATTTCGCCGTACTGCACGTCGCCGAGTCCGTGAATGCGCACGATGCCGTCGAATACGGCGACAACCGTGCCGATGTTGCGTTCCTCGACCGCGGGCTTGAACTGCTCGATGCGTTCCTTGATGAGCGCGGTGATTTCCGATGGGTTTAGTTGATCCATATCTGAACAGGTCCTCTGAAATTCCTTAACCGGTCATGGTTTTCGCAAGCCGCCGCAGGCGCGTGGCGAGCGAAGCGTCTATTACGTGATCGCCGATCCGCATCACGACTCCACCGATGATTGCGGGCACCACCTCGAAGCTCGCCTCAATCCGGCGCCCGAAGCGCTTGCCGAGCGCCGCAACCAACCGCTCGGAAGAGTCTTCTCCCAGCTTTTCCGCGGTCTCGATCGTGACGTCGATGGTGGTCTCCGCCTCGGTCGCCAGGCGTCCGAACTCCGCGGCCACCGCCGGTATGACTTCGAGCCGGCCGTTTTCGGCCATGAGCTTGAGCAGATTGGCCGCGCCTTCCGGCCGGGGCTCACCCGCCAGTTCGGCAATCAGCGCCGCACGCTCGTCGCGTTCCGCCTCGGGGCTGGTGATGAGATCCCGCACCGGCTGGAGCGCAACCAGTTGCGCCAGCCGGTCGAAAAAATCTCGCCACGGCTCGAGTGCATCCGCTGCACGGGCATACTCGAAGGCAGCACGGGCATACGGTCGGGCGAGTGTTGCGTTATCAGCCATTGGCGAGCTTTTCCGCAAATTCGTCTAACAGCGAGGCATGCGTCCCGGCATCGATCTCGCGTTCCAGGATGCGTCCCGCGGCGGCCGCGGCGATGCGCGCGAAGTCGCCCCGCAGGCTTTCCCGCGCCTGACGCGAAGCCTGGTCGATCTCCTCGCGGGCCCGTTCCAGCTCGCGTGCGCGCTCGGCTTCCGCCTCGCTGCGCGCCGCCTCGATGATTTCGCGTCCGCGTCGGTTGGAGTTATCGATAATCTCCGTCGCCCGCCTACGCGCTTCCTCGATGGCTTCTTCGACCCGCACCTCGGCCTCTTCCAGTTCCTTCTGGCCCTTCTCTGCGGCCGCGATCCCGTCGGCGATGCGCTTCCTGCGCTCGTCCATGACGGCCATCAGCGGGCCCCACAACCAACGCTTGAGCAGCCAGATCGTAACCAGGAAAACGATGATCTGGACAATAAGAGTTCCGGTAATGGCTACCATTGCATCCTCTCTTTAATCCTTGCCGTAACGACGATCAACCCGCACCGGCAGCTTTTGCCGCCAGCTTGGCCGAAGTGGTCACGAAGGTGCTCACGAAGGGGTTGGCGAACAGGAACCACATCGCCACGCCGAACAGGATGAACGGGAAGGATTCCATCAGGCCGGCAAAAATGAACATGTTCACCATCAGCGAACCGCGCATCTCTGGCTGGCGGGCAATGCCTTCCAGTGTCTTGGAACAGATCAGGCCCCAGCCGATGGCCGAGCCCAGACCCGCGGCGGCAAACATGGCGCCGACACCGATGGCCGTGCCGGTGACGATCTCTGCAATAAGGCTTGGATTCACGTTACTTTACTCCTCAAAAAACCAATCGAAAAATTACAAAACAGCAGCCGTTCAACGGCCCACTAGTGCTCCGCCGTTTGCTGGGCCATGCCCAGATAGACAATCGCGAGTACGCCGAAAATGAACGCCTGCAGCGTCGCGATCAAAAGATCGAAGAGGGTCCACGCGATGCCCGTCAAAAAATGCACCGGAGCCCAGATCGCGATACTCCAACCAATAGGCTTTAGCGCCGACAACGTAAGCAAAGCCAACAGGGCAAAAATCAGCTCTCCGGAAAACATATTGCCGAACAGTCGCAGGGCCAGGCTCACCGGCTTGGCCAGATCGTCGATCAGCGTGGTCACGATGTTGGCCGGGCCACCGAACTTCCCGTAGGGATGAAACAGAAAGCGCTTGAGATAACCGACCGGGCCGTTGGCCTTGAACTGATAGAACACCATCAGTACGAAAATCACGATCGCCATCGCGAACGGCGTGTCGAGTGAAGCGGTCGGCACATCGCGGAAATAGGCGTGCTTGGCGCCAACCAGGTGCCCGACCCCGCCAGCGATCGTCGGGATCAGATCGATGGGAACCAGATCCATCACATTCATCAGAAAGACCCAGGTGAAGATGGTGAGCGCCATCGCACCGACATAGTTGTTGGCCTTGGGGAAAACCTCGCGAATCTGATCACCGATGTATTCAACGATAAATTCGAGCGCAGCCTGCAAACGTCCGGAATTGCCCACGCTCCAGCGACGACGCATGAACCAGGCGAAGACGATGAGACCGATGGCACAGAGCAGCGAGATCAGGATGAGATCGAAGTTGAAGGCGTGGAAATCCACCAGACCATTCGGTTGATGCGTCTGCGGATTGCAGCCGATGCACCAATCGGTCAGATGGTGCGTGATGTATTCGCCCGCGCTTTCGCCGCCCTTGGCCAACTTTTAACCCCCCAGTCCTGTCAAACCTGTCGCCGGAGCACTCCGGCCGCGATGTAATAAGCCAATTCGGCGCCTATGAAGCCCGCAATCAGTGCCAGCGGCTGGAGCTTGAGCACCACCAGCGCGAGCACAAAGGCCGCGGCCACGAATACCATGCGCTCCAACGTACTCAGATAAAGCCCTGCGGCGCTTGCTCCAGGCCGCGAAGCCCGGTTCATGCGCCACGCCAACAGGGCCGAGACCACCAGCCCGACCGCCCCGCCGTAGAGCGCGGCCAGCGCGGCTCCCAGACCCATATAAGCGAAAAAACCACCCGCAACCACGAAGGTTGCGATGGCCTGGATCGCCCACAGGCTTAGCATGACTTTGCGCATCCGCGTCTGGCGGCGCGGCCCACGCGCCTGATACGTCCCCGAATCCGCGTATTTTAAAGAGTTACCGCGCAGGCTTCAAGACTTGCCGACGCAAAAAAGTAAAATCGCCCGCGCCCTTGGCGGGAAAACGCCGTCATGACCTCATCGCAATGCATCCACGCCGCCCGTTGCGGGCAAATACGGGGGCACGTCCAAGCCAAAACGTGCCGCCACTTCCGGGGCAAGGCCCGCCACCGAGGCCAGCTCGTTGCGCAGAAAAACAGCGAGTGCCGCGCGTGAATCCCAGCCCGGCACCGGTTCCGGCCGTGCGCTGCGCATGAGTTCCCCGCCATGCCTTTCCACCAATCCGGCACGGACAAACCATCCGAACCGGCGCACCGCGAACGCCGGGGCATCGGGAGCCACGCGCAGGCCCGCGGCACTCAAGGCCTCTCCCAGCCCGGACGCGAACGCCTCGAATTCGACGGCCGATAGCGCCCTCCCGGGTGGCGTCCGTAATATCCAGTGCGCTGCCAAGTGAGTCCCGGTCACCGTGGTGGCTGCGAGAATGCCCCTGGCCACGGCGGCGTCGAAAGCGCGGCGGCTAGTGTAGTCGTCGGCTTGGAAAGGCGCTCCGGCGTGCACGAACACCCGCATGCGCCACCCGGAAAGCGAGGGATCGTAGGCCAGTCCGACCGGCAGCACGGGCAACCCGCGCTCGGCGCCGGAGGCCAGCCGCCAGGGGCCAGCTCGCGGGCGCTGGAAATGACCGTCGGGGCTGTTCGCTCCTTCCGGTGCCACCATCACGGCTTCGCCGCATTCAAGCGCCGCCGCAAAAACCGCGAGATGCGCATTGATGCGCGTCCGCTCCACTGGTTTGAATTCGCGAAAAGTGGCGCGATTGAGCCGTCGATGCCCCCAACCACCTCCCACCAGGGAGGCAAAACGGCGCTCGCGCTTCAGCAGCCAGGCAATCGGTTGCGATAAATCCGCTCCCGCTGCCTCCAGGCGTGCCGCCCAGCGCCAATTAAGCGCACTGCCAAGCGGGCGCTCACCAAGGTAACGACGGATATCGCCCAGCACGATCGCCAGGCTTTGCTCCGGGATGCGGTGGATGGGATGGGCCTTGAACACGGTCATGATGCGCGCAAGCGGGATCGCGGGCGAGATCAACCGCGGCAGCGCCAACCAGGGCGAGCGCCAGTAGTGCCACAGGAAACCGGGTTCGAACAGGTCCTCACGCGCCACGAAATGCGGCAGCACCCCGCTGATGCGCTTCCCCCGCGCGCGGCCCAGAAACGTGCCGAGCACCGGAATGTCGGCGTCGCGCCGATGGTTGGCCACGATCATACACGGCGCGGGCACCCGTTCCGGCAGCCCGCTTTCCTCGATCCTGAACAGGGCGCGCACGATACGGTCAAAACCGAGCAGGAACAATCGTGCCGGCCAGGCAGGCTGTTGCCGCGACGTGGCGGAGGATTTGAAATCGTTTTCCGACATGGCCCATAGCTTAGCCGCACCCACAGCACCGACCACTGCCACGCCTATAATGCGGGCATGAGTCAGCACATCGGACTGGTCCTGATCGGGGACGAACTGCTCTCCGGGAAACGCCGGGATGAACACCTTGCCAACGCCGCGCGCATCACGGCCGAACGCGGGTTGGAGATCGACTGGGTGCGCATAGAGCATGACGACCTGGCGCGGCTTGCCAGCGTCTTTCGCGAGACCATGGCCGCCGGCGACATCGTATTCAGTTACGGCGGCATCGGGGCGACGCCCGACGACGTGACGCGGGCCGCCGCCGCGGCCGCCGCCGGGGTTCCGCTGGTCCGGCATCCACGGATCGCCGCGGACCTGGAAAAGCGCTACGGCTCGGAGGCGCACCCCTACCGTATCCGCATGGCCGAAATCCCCGAGGGCGCGGGCCTGATTCCCAACCCGCCCTACCTGGTACCCGGTTTTTATCTCGGGCACCACCATTTCCTGCCCGGTTTCCCCGACATGTCGGCCGGCATGCTCACGTGGACGCTCGACGAACGCTACCGGGCGCTTCGGCATACGCCGCCCGTCGAGCAGCTGATTGAAGTGGAGGGCGTGCCTGAAAGCGAACTGGTGCCACACATGGACCACATCCTCGCAGACTATCCCGGTATTCGACTCTCCAGCCTGCCATCGGCCCACAAACAGGGCTGGATGGTGGAAATCGGGCTCAAGGGACCAGCGCAACAGGTCGATCCCGCCATCGCCCAACTGCAAGGCGAATTTGACGCACACAACGTCACCTGGCGACTCGGCAAACGTCTGCCGACGCCACCCAAAAAATAAAAGCCCCGCTTGATGCGGGGCCTTTCTATGTGGCGCGCCCGGAGAGATTCGAACTCCCGACCGCCTGGTTCGTAGCCAGGTACTCTATCCAACTGAGCTACGGGCGCGTAGCCGTTTATTATCGCGGATTGCCCCCCGGCGGGTCAATCCTTGACCGCTTTATTTCAGGTTTCTCGATGTGGTACACCTGTTCCAGTTCCCCAGACACGTAAACTGAAACCGTTCGACACCGCGCCCGACGGCGCGCCACCGATTAACCGCAACTGAAGCCGCCATCCACCGGAATCGTGACGCCGGTGAGATACGGCTCGCTGGCGAGATAGGCCACGGCCCGCGCGAGGTCAGCGGGCGCGCCCAAGCGTCCCAGCGGAATGCGAGTCAGAACCTTATCCTTGACGGTTTGCGGCGGCTCCGGCTCGGGCCAGAGCAGTGCACCGGGTGCGACTGCATTGACGCGCACATCGGGCGCCAACTCAAGCGCGAGCGCCTGGGTCAGCGCCGCGAGCCCGGCCTTGGCCGCCACGTAGGCCGCGTACTTTGCGCGCGGGCGCACCAGATACGCATCGGTCACGTTGACGACGCTGCCCGAATGTTCCGCGAGCATGGGGGCCAACGCCTGAACGAGAAACACGCATGCGGTCAGATTGACATCTTGGGTCCGCGTCCAGTTCAGGCGCGTGAGTTCCGCTAGCGGCGTCGAACGGAAAACCGATGCGTTGTTGACCAGCATATCCAGGCGACCGAAGCGTTCGCGCACGAAGGCTGCCAGTTCCGCCGGTGCCGCCGCATCCGACAGATCAGCCGTCACGGCCGAGGCATCGCCCGTGCGCCGCGCTTCAAGCTCAGCGACCAACGCACCGGCCTCGGCGCTCGAAGTGCCGTAATGAACGACCACCTGCATGCCGCGACCATGCAGTTCGCGCACGATGGCCGCGCCCAACCGCCGTGCGCCGCCGGTAACCAAGGCCACGCGTCCCGTAAAATCGTCACTACTCATCCGTGCACTCCCAGCGCTCTCATCCAGTATGCCCGAACGTATCGAAGATTTACCCGTACCTGGCGCCGCAGCATGCGAACACAGCGTACGCCTCGCCACCCACATTCGCGAAGCCATCGCCAACGCCGGCGGCACCCTGACGTTTACCGATTACATGCGCCTTGCGCTCTATGCGCCGGGACTCGGTTACTATCGCGCCGGAACGGAGAAGTTCGGCGCGGCGGGCGACTTCGTCACCGCGCCTGAAATATCCCCCTTGTTCGGTCAGGTTGTTGCGCTCCAGATCGCAGAAACGCTCACGGCTACGGGCGGCGATACGGTGCTCGAACTCGGTGCCGGCAGCGGACAGTTGGCGCTCACCATTTTGCGCACGCTGGCAGAGAGAGAACAACTGCCAACCCGCTATTTGATTCTCGAAGTGAGCGGCGAACTGGCCGCGCGCCAGAAAGCGGCACTCGCCACCGAACCGGCGCTGGCAGCCCGCGTCGAATGGATCGAATACCTGCCCAAAACTCCCATCGAGGGCGTCATCCTCGCCAACGAGGTTGCCGATGCCCTGCCCGTGGACTGTTTCGCCTACGCCGATGGGCGGGTCGTCGGTCGCGGTGTGCAATCCGAAGGCAACGGCTTTGCCTGGTGCGACATGACTCCATCCGAGGATCTCGGCACACGCGCCTTGACCCTCGCCTCCCGTTACGGCTGGCCGGACGGCTACCAGTCCGAACTGTGCCCCGAACTCGGCGGCTGGATCGAGGCGCTGGCCAATACGCTCGAACGCGGCGCGGTGCTGCTGTTCGACTACGGCCTGCCGGAGCACGAGTATTACCATCCGCAACGCGACCAAGGCACCCTGATCTGTCACTATCGCCACCGCGCGCACGACAATCCCTTTCTGTGGCCGGGGCTGACCGACATCACGGCCTGGGTGGATTTTTCCGCGCTTGCCCGCGCGGCACGGCAAGCCGGCCTCGAGGTCGCCGGCTATACCACGCAAGCTCATTACCTGCTCGGCGGCGGCATCACCGACGCACTGGAACAGACACAGGACGAGCCCGCACGCCTGCGCCTCACCAGTGAGATCAAGCGGCTCACGCTACCGTCGGAAATGGGCGAAGCCTTCAAGGCCATTGCCCTCACTCGCGAGTGTCCCGTGCCGTCCGCTTTCGAGTTCAGGAATATGACGCCCCGCCTCTGATCGCTGGCTCAAACCTTTTTCTGTTCTTCGCTCCCTTCGCGGTAGGCCGTCTTCGCCTTGCGGCGTCGTCCCAGCAGGAGCCGCGGTAGCTGGGTCCCCTGAACCACATCGGAGAGCGTCAATACGCCGCGCACCTCATCGGCGCTTTCCATCTCGCCTGTTTCCGTGACGAGCGCCACCTCGCAGGCCGCATTGCGTAACTGAGCGATCACATCGAACAGCAAGTCGTCAGCCGCAACGACGACATACGGCAAATGCGCATGATGCTCAATGGCGTTAGCCAAGGACCTTGAATCCTTGAAGCCGCGCACGATGCCGGCCGGGATGACCGCCTGTACGCGCCCGCGCTCCACCACAACTATGTGCGGTACCCGCCGCACTTTCCCGAGTAGCCGTTGCAGACGGCGCAGATTCGGTTGCGGGCTGACGCGCAGCACCGGCGCCCGAATGCGATCGCGTGCGAGGCCAAGTAAATAGAGATTAGTTTGTAGCACATTGGGAATGAAATGTCCGCGGCGCCGCAGTTTCATGTCGTAAATGCTTGCCTCCATAAATGCACGGCGTACCCCGTAGGCAACGGACACGGCGATCATTAACGGAATAATGACGTCGTAATCGCGCGTCATCTCGAAAATCATCACGATGGCCGTCACCACCGCGCCGGTCGCACCGCCGACCAATCCTGCCATGCCGATCACGCCGGCGCTGACGGGATCCACTCCAAGGTTGGGGAAAAACTGATTGACCGCCCAGGCATAAAAGGCACCCAGAGTCGCCCCCATAAACAGCGAAGGCGAAAAGATGCCGCCCGAGCCGCCCGAGCCAAGCGTGAGCGAAGTCGCCACCAGTTTGAGCACCAGGATCAGCGCCAGCAGAACAGGCACCGTAAGCTGGTTGTTAAGCACATCCTGCACGGCCGCATAGCCCACGCCCTCGACGTAATAGTGCCCGGCAAAGCGCATCAACAGATAAATAATGATCCCGACGAGCGCCATTCCGATAATGTGGCGCACGTAGTAGCCGCCGGGGATTTTGTCGAACCAGTCCTCGGTTTTGTAAATGGTACGAATGAACAGCACCGACCACAGTCCGAGCACAATGCCGAATACCAGATAGACGATCCAGCTCATGGGATTGGCAAAAGTGCCAGCATGGATATTGAGCGGAGGAATCGAGAAAGCGGGATGGTTGCCGAGGAAAAAACGTGAAATAAAGGTCGCGGCTCCGCTGGCCAATGCCACCGGAATCAGGGTACGGGCACTGATTTCGGGCATGATCAGCTCGACGGCGAACAGTACGCCGCCGATGGGCGTATTGAAGGTCGCGGCGATACCGCCTGCCGAACCGCAGGCAATCAATGTCATGCGCTGCCACTCGGTCACTGGCAGTATCTGGCCCACAGTCGAACCGAAAGCCGAACCGATCTGGATGATGGGCCCCTCTCGCCCGACCGAACCGCCAGTGCCGATCGATAACGCCGAAGCCAGCGCCTTTATTGCGGCAACGATCGGACGGATAACCCCACGCTTGTAGTAGATGGCGTCCATGACCTCGGGCACGCCATGACCCTTGGCCTCGGGAGCAAAAGTCTTGACCAGAAACGCCACCAACACGGCACCGACAATCGGCACCAGGATGATCCATGCACCCCACGGGATATGCCACGGCCCCCAGGCGGCAGCAACCGTATGCGTGCGCGCCGCGTATTGTGTGGAGAGTATGCCGAGAAAGGCCAGGTTGTGGAACAACCCGATCAGCATGCGGAAACCAACCGCACCGAAACCGGCAATCAGACCGGTGAGCACGGCCAGGCCGATGAACCCGAGCGAAGCCTGTTCGAGAGCGCGGCTGAACGAGGTGCGTGAACGGTAAATGCGCTGATGTCCGAGCGAACGGCGGGCCCGCAAGCGGCTCAATGGGCGCCTCGTATCCCCTCGCTTTTTGCCCGTCATGTCCGCATTACCCGTATCGCTTCCCTCTGTGCGCCGGTCAATCCTTCTTATAATGCAGCGCCATGCCGCTTCGCGTCAAAGGCTGCACACAGGCAAAGCAGAGTTTCAGGCAGCCGGCGTTTCCGGGCTATCTTCCTCAAAAAGTTTTTCGCCGCCGGTCTTGGACGGCGCGACCAGGGCGCGGAACTGGCCTATAGAATCGCTCGAAGCCGCCACCAGCAAGCCGTCACCCACCTGGAGCTTGGTGCCACCGTGAGGCACGATTTCGCTCTCGCCGCGAATCAGACCGACGATCAACACGCCCATGTCGGCGAGCCCGAGACTGCGCACTTCCTTACCCGCCACCGCCGTGCCTGCCGCAAGATTGAGGCTATAGAGCTGTTCCTTGCGCCGGCGCAGCGCCACGCCTTCGCCGCGATCAAGCGCAAACTGCAATTCGCTGTTGAGAATGTCGCGGTCCAGACTGACCTGCTGACGGCGCAGCAGATCCGCAGCCGTTTGATAATAAAGATCCCGATACACGGGGCTGTCCGCCGGCGTGGACACCTGAGCTTCGTACAACGTAGGGTAGCGCGCGCGCCGAGTCAGCGTAAATTGCACCACGAAGGCGAGCGCCACAGCGATCATGGTGGGCATAATCAGTCCGTAACCGCCCGTCATTTCCACCACCATCACCAACGAGGCAATCGGGATACGCGCCGCACCCGCGAACAATGCCGCCATACCGACCACGGCCAACGCGGAAGAATTGATGTCGAGGTGAAACAGTCCCAGCAACGCGGCAAAGGCTGCCCCCAACATCGCGCCCACATACAGACTCGGCGCAAACACACCGCCCGCCCCGCCGGACCCGATGGTCAGAGAGAGTGCAAGTACCTTGCCCAGCGAAAGCAACAACAGGAACCAGACGGCAAGTCCCGCTCCGCCAGAAAGCGCAAACTGAATGTAGCCATAACCACCACCCAGCAACGGCGGCAAGGCAATACCGATCAACCCCACGGCAAGGCCACCGATCGCCGGCTTGAAATGATTAGGTATCTTGATGCCGCTGAACCAGTCGCGTATCCGGTAGAACACCGTGGGCAACACCGCACCCAGCAAGCCGGCCGCAAGCCCCAGCACCGCGAACCACACCAAGTTGTAGGAAGGACCAATGCCGATTCCAGGGTGCAGTATGAACAGCGGCGTAAAACCCTGGAACACGCCGATAATCGCGTAGGCTACGGCGGCTGAAATCAGCGTATAGATCAGCGCGCCGCCTTCGAACGCCATGCGCGAATAGAGAATTTCCACCGCGAAGATCGCCGTGCCGAGTGGGCTTTTGAAAATGGCCGACAAGCCTGCCGCCATGCCCATAAGCACGATATAGCGGCGTTCGTCGTCAGGTAGCTTGAAAAACGCGCCGACGATGGCGCCGATACCGGCCGCGATCTGCGCCGTCGGGCCCTCGCGCCCGGCCGAACCGCCGGAACCAATGGTGATTGCGCTCGCAATACCCTTCACTAGCGGCACCCGCGCGCGCATGCGGCCGTTGGTTTGATGAAAGGCCTTCACTGCGGCATCGGTACCGTGACCCTCGGCTTCCGGCGCCAACGTATAGACCAGGATGCCGGTGACCAAACCGCCTAGGGTGGTTGAGATCGGAACCCACCAGTACCAATGCATAAAAGGTTTGGGTGCCGCACCCAAAGCATGGGCATCGGCCACGTTAATTGGTTGATAATGCCCGAAAAATCCGAGAATATAAATGTCGGCCCAATGCAGTGCAAGCAGAAACAGCTCGGCTCCCAGACCGCCCACGATGCCAAGGAACAGGCTCATGATGAGCAACCTCGGGGTGCGATCCAGTTTTAATAACCACATGGAGCGATCCCTGCCGGGAAACGTCTGACAAGCAGTTATTATATAGGTAGGGTTTTAAACCGCTTGCGGGCCTGTAGCTCAGTTGGTTAGAGCAGGGGACTCATAATCCCTTGGTCCAAGGTTCGAGTCCTTGCAGGCCCACCAATTACATTTATGCTGTTACCGTCCCATATATCCCTTAAGTCAACCAAGGCGCGAGCGCCTGTTCGGCCAGTTCGGGCCAACCGCGGTTAGCGGCGGGACTGGCCGGGCTGGGATGCGGCAGGTAGCCAACGCTCAGGCGCCCGCCCAGCACTTCACGTGCCCGGCGCTCGGCATACCGCCCAACACCGACCACGACAGTCGGGGATAACGCCTTGATCAGCGTGCTCAAAGCCTGGTTGCAAGCAGCCAACAACGGCGCGGCTTCATCACCCTTGAGCTTTTCAGGCGTGAGATTCCGACCCTCTCCGATGAACAACAGCGGACAATAATTCCACACGAAGAAGCGCTCGAAAAAATCATCGGCACCACCGAAACGATCACGTGCCCAGCCCCACAGCCGGCTGCCGCTGCCCTCACGGCGATAACTATCGAAACCCATGATTGGGTACTTGGGGTGCTGTTCGGGCAGCGGCGGCACCAGCGGCGCTTCAATGCCCAACCAGTCGCGCACCAGCACCACGTCGCCGAACGGCACTCCGGTCTGCGCCATACCCCAGGGGCCGGGGTTCATGCCGAGCAGAAACACACGGCCGGTAACATTGCCGAACCGTTCGAGATAGGTTTGATGCGCCGGCCATGCATAGCGCAGCGGATTGTAGGCATGACTTGGCGTAGTGAACTCGAGTTTCTCTACGTCACGACCAAGACGCCGCGCAATGCCCACAACGCTGTTCTTCGAGTTCGGCACTGGGTTCCATGCTTTTCGGGAGAGCGTCAGTGTAGCGTGCCGCCGAGTCCCGAGTCAGTAGAATAGGCAAATGCAAGATGATCTGATCCTCGACGGGCTGAACGACGCCCAGCGCGAAGCCGTAACCGCCCCTCTGGGTGCCGTGCTGGTGCTCGCCGGCGCCGGCAGCGGAAAAACCCGCGTACTGACACGCCGTCTGGCCTGGGTAATCGCCACCGAGTCAATCACGCCCGACCGGGTGCTGGCGGTCACGTTCACGAACAAGGCGGCCGCGGAAATGCGCGCGCGCGTCGAACATATGCTCAAGCAACCTGCGAACACGCTGTGGATCGGTACCTTTCACGGCTTGTGCCATCGTCTTCTGCGGCGCCATGCCGAGGCGGCGCATCTGCCGTCAAATTTCCAGATTCTCGACAGCGACGATCAGTTGCGTCTCATCAAGCGTTTGTTGAAGGCACAGGCGCTGGATGACAAACTCTATCCGCCTCGTCAGCTTGCCGGCATTATCAACCGCACCAAGGACGAAGGCCACCGTCTTGACGAACGCGAAGCGGGACACGACGAGCACGGGCGCACGGTGGACGCCATCCTCGCTGCATATCAGGAGACATGCGAACGCGGTGGCCTGGTAGATTTTGCGGAACTGATTCTGCGCACGGTAAGGCTGTTCACCGCCGACAACGGTATCGCGGCGCGTTACCAGAATCATTTCCGGCATCTCCTAGTGGACGAGTTTCAGGACACCAACACGACGCAGTACCTGTGGGTGCGCGCGCTCGCCGGCGAGACGATCCGACCGTTCGTGGTGGGCGACGACGACCAGTCGATCTACGGCTGGCGCGGTGCGCAGGTCGGCAATATGGACCGCTTTCAGCGCGATTACGCACCGGTCCGCATCATGCGCCTGGAACAGAACTACCGCTCTACCGGCAATATTCTCGGCGCTGCCAATGCGGTGATCGCCAAAAACAGCGAACGCATGGGCAAAACATTGTGGACCGAGGGCAACACGGGCTCACCGATCGAACTCTATGCCGCGGGTGACGAGCGCGACGAGGCGCTGCACGCGGTGGCCCGCATCGAGCGCTGGATCGCCGATGGCGGCAACGCAAACGAGGCCGCCATCCTGTACCGTTCCAACGCCCAATCACGCATATTCGAGGAAATACTGATCGCGCGCGGCATCCCGTACCGGGTGTACGGCGGGCAACGGTTTTTCGACCGCATGGAGATCAAGGACGCACTCGCCTACCTGCGCCTAGTGGCAAACCGCAACGACGACACGGCCTTTGAGCGCATTGTGAATACTCCCACCCGCGGTATCGGCGCGACCACCCTGCAAAAATTACGCGTACACGCCCGGGCACAGCGTTTTTCCCTGTGGAAAGCGTGCCGGGAGATGACCGTCGAATCCGATGAGTTGAATGCGCGGGCGCGCAACGCACTGGCAAATTTCATGCGTCTGATCGAACAACTCGCCGACGCCACACACGAGTGCGAATTGGGCGTGGCAATGGAAACGCTCATCGCCCGTAGCGGTCTAGCCGACCACCACGGCAGCGAAGGTGGCGAACTTGGCGCGGCGCGTCTGGAGAACCTGGCGGAACTGGTCAATGCGGCCAGCGAGTTCACACCCGAGGGCGATCTCGCACCAATCGATGCCTTTCTGGCCCAGGCCGCACTGGAGGCGGGCGAAGCGCAGGCCGACGAATGGAAAGCCTTCGTCAAGCTGATGACGCTGCACTCGGCCAAGGGACTCGAATTTCCGCTGGTGATCATTGCCGGAATCGAGGAGGGACTTTTTCCGCATCAGAAAAGCATAGACGCACCGGCGCGACTGGAAGAGGAGCGCCGCCTATTCTATGTCGGCATGACCCGCGCTCGGACGCAATTGGTGTTGTCGTGGGCGGAACTGCGCCGCCTGCACGGGCAGACGCTGTATGCTCGGCCGTCACGCTTTCTCGCCGAATTGCCCGAAGACACCTACGAGGAAATCGGCCCCCGCCGGCTCACCCGCGGCAGGGAATCGGCCGACGACGGCCGTGGCGCCAAACTCGGACAGCGAGTGCAGCATGCCAGTTTCGGCGAAGGCGTGATCCTCGACAGCGAAGGCGACGGTCCGCGTCTGCGCCTGAAGATCGCCTTCGAAAACGGCGGCACCAAGTGGCTGCTCGCCTCGGTAGCGCGCTTGCAAATGATCAGTTAAGGTAACTCTTGCTCTAAGTTCGTGTGACGCGCAGCACCGAAGCCGTCTTGCGCAATCGGCGGATGATGCGGGCAAGATGCACCCGGTCATGCACTGTCACTTCCAGCATCAACAGCGAGGTGCCGTCTTCGCGTTCGCTGACCTGCGCATGATGGATGTTGGAACCTTCCGTCGACACGGTGGCCGCCACGGCAGCGAGCACGCCGCGTTGGTCTTCCAATTCCAGACGGAGTTCTGCGGGGTAGTCGCGCTGGCCTTCCTGCTGGAAAGCGATATCGACCACACGGTCGCTGTCCTTTTGCGCCATCAGATTACCGCAATCAACCCGGTGCACCACTAAACCCTTGCCGCGCGTTAAAAGTCCCGCAATACGGTCGCCGGGAATGGGATGACAGCAACGCGCGAGCGACACGGCAAGCCCCTCGGTGCCGCGTATTTCGATCGGCGCCGTGGCGGACTGTGGCTCGGAATCGCTATCGGTCACGAAATGCCGGGCCACCAGCAACGCTGGCAATTCCCCGGTGCCGATGCGGCGCAACAGTTCCGTCGGTTCCTCGATCTTGAGCTCGCTTGCGACGCGCGCCAGTTGTCTGTTTTTGCGTTTGAGATCAAGATTGTAACTGGCCAGTGCCTGTTGCAGCATGCGTCGGCCCATGCGTTGGGCGTCCTCGGAACGCAGGTCGCGCAGGAAACGGCGGAGCGCCGAGCGTGCCTTGGCGCTCGCCACGAAATTGAGCCAGGCAGGATTAGGTCGGGCGCTTCGCGCGGTGATGATTTCCACCGTCTGGCCGGTATGCAGTTGTGTGCGCAGCGGCACCACGCGCCGATCCACCTTGGCCGATACGCAGGCATTGCCTATATCGGTATGCACGGCGTAGGCAAAATCCACCGGCGTGGCACCGCGTGGCAATTCTATAATTTCACCCTTGGGGGTAAAGACGTAGATTTCGTTGGGCGCGAGATCGATCTTGGCGTGTTCGAGAAACTCTATAGGCGTTGCGCTTTCGGCGTTGATTTCGTCCAGACTGCGCAACAAATCCCGCGCCCTGACCTCGTCGGGGCCCGCGCCCTGGCCGGTCTTGTACATCCAGTGCGCAGATACGCCGTTCTCCGCGACCTGCTCCATGGCCTCTGTGCGAATCTGGGCCTCCACGGGTTGTCCTGTCGGCCCCACGATCACGGTATGCAGCGACTGGTAGCCGTTGGCCTTGGGTAGTGCAATGTAGTCCTTGAACCGCCCAGGCACCGGCCGATACACGCCGTGCACCAGGCCCAGCACACGGTAGCACTCGTCCACGTCCCCGGTCACGATGCGGATGCCGTGGATATCCATTACTTCGCTCAAACGCAAACTCTTGTCGCGCATCTTGCGATACACGCTATAGAGCGCCTTGTCGCGTCCGCTGACCTCGGCATTCAAGCCGCCCGCCACACAGCGGGTGGCGAGCGTCTTGATCATCTTCGGCACGGCGCTTACTCGCAGGCCGCGTTCGCGGCGCACCGCACGTCGCAGCACCCGGTAGCGATCCGGGTACAGGCTGCGGAACCCGAGATCCTCGAGTTCCAGACGGATCCTGCGCATACCAAGCCGATGCGCAATGGGCGCATAGATTTCCAGCGTTTCGCGCGCGATGCGGCGCCGCTTCTCGGGCGGCATCACACCCAGCGTGCGCATGTTGTGCAGGCGGTCGGCAAGCTTGATCAGGATTACCCGCACGTCGGCCACCATGGCAAGCACCATCTTGCGGAAGTTCTCGGCCTGGGCCTCGCGATGACTCTCGAAGCGGATCTGGGTCAGCTTGGATACCCCGTCGACCAAACGCGCCACTTCCTCGCCGAACAGCTCTGCGAGTTCGGTCCGTTCCGCCGGCGTATCCTCAATGACGTCGTGTAGCAGCGCGGCTTCCAGCGTGGCTGCATCGAGCGACATCCGGGCCAGGATGAGTGACACTGCCAGCGGATGGGTGATGTAGGGTTCGCCGCTCATCCGGCGCTGATCGCTGTGGGCCTCCTGCGCGTAGATGTAGGCGCGGCGCACTTGTTCTACTTCGGCCGGCGCGAGATACCGTGCCAGCTCGTCAGTCAAATCGGCGAGCGTGGTTTCACCGGTGTTTGCATGCGGCCCGGGACGGTGCAGGGCACGCATAAATCAGACTCCGTTCAAGCCTTTGCGGGCTTTTCCCCGGCGCTGTCCTCCGCCTCGCCGGCCGCTTCTTCTTCGCCGATGTCCTCCTCGTCTTCCTCGTCATCGTCCACGGATAGATCGACTTCAATGTCATCCACATCAGGCAGCGTGAAAATCTCGCGCTCACTCGGCTCGTCGGATTCTTCCAGAATCGAGCGATCCACCAAGCCCTCCGCTATCTCGCGCAACGCCACCACAGTGGGTTTGTCGCCTTCCAGCTCCACCCGGGCTTCGCGGCCATGGGCAAGCTGCCGCGCGCGCTTGGAAGCGACCAGTACGAGGTCGAACAGGTTATCGATTTTGTCAGTGCAGTCTTCGACGGTTACTCTGGCCATGGTGTGCTTACCGCCGCGCAAGCGGCTTTTGAAAGGTATTCGATAGTTTAAGTGATACGTCAAGTCGATGCCAGCAATTTGGATGCCAGATCCTTCAGCTCCGGGCGCGAACGTTCGGTCGCCGCCCCCTTGCCGTCCACAATAGCGGCCAGATCGGCCAGGGCGCGCTCGAATTCGTCGTTGACAACGACATAATCGTATTCATCCCAATGTGCCATTTCGGTAGCGGCCGCGGCCATGCGCCGGTCGATAATGCTCTCGCTGTCCGTGCCGCGCCCGGTCAGGCGGGCCCGCAGACTCTCCCGCGACGGCGGGAGAATGAAAATTGACACCGTTTCTGGTCGCCTGCGCCGCACCTGGCGCGCGCCCTGCCAGTCGATTTCCAGCACCACATCGCGTCCGCCAGCCCGCTCCCGTTCCACATCCGCCGCCGCGGTTCCGTAACCGTTGCCGAACACCCGGGCCGATTCGAGAAAAGCATCGGCAGCCTGCATCGCCTCGAAACGCGCCGCATCGATGAAGTGATAATCGCGCCCGCCCTCCTCGCCGAAGCGCGGCGCGCGCGTGGTGTAGGAAACAGAAAACGTGAGCGCCGGATTGCGCGCGATCAACGCCTTGAGCAGGGAGGTTTTGCCCGCCCCGGACGGCGCCGAGACGACGAACAACTGACCGCGCGCAGGTGTCTTGGCCTCGCTTTCACTCAATGTTCTGTACCTGCTCGCGCATCTCCTCGACCAGCACCCGGCAATCCAGTGCCCAACGGTTGATCTCCAGATCGCCCGCCTTGGAGGCCAGCGTCCCCGCTTCGCGCCCGAGTTCCTGCATCAGAAAATCCAGCCGCCGGCCCACAGGCTTGTCCGCGCCGAGCAGCCGTCGGACTTCGGTTGCATGCGCCACCAGCCGGTCGAGTTCCTCGCTTATATCCTGGCGCACGATGAGCACAGCGGCTTCCTGCGCCACGCGCGCCGCATCGACGTCCTCGCCCAAAGCCTCCAGCCGCGCCGTCAGACGTGACTTGAGTTGGGTTTTCGCTGTGGGCAAATGCTCGGCAATGGCAGCCACGCAAGCGCCCAGCCGGTCGAGCCGCTGCACCAGCGCCGCTGCCAGCGCCGCCCCTTCGCGCTCGCGGGCCGCGACCAGCCCGATTATCGCTTCCTCGCTCAAGGCTGCGAGCACCGGTTGCAACGTATCGGTGGCGACCACGGGCGGCTCCACTACGCCGGGCCAGGTAAGCAGACTCAAGACATCCGTAGCCAGCGGTATGTCGGTTTGTGTTTCACGCTCCAGCCGGCGTGCGGCCTGCATTAGATCACTCGCCAGCGCCTCGTTCACGACAAACCCCGCACCCGCCGCCGCGCGCCAGCGCAACTGGGCCTCGATGCGGCCCCGCGTCAGACCTGCGCGTAAACGTTCGCGCAGTGGGTCTTCCAGGGCACGCAAGGTCTCGGGCAGTGAAATTTTCAGGTCGAGATAGCGGTGATTGACGGCGCGTAATTCCAGCGCGAGTTCCCCCCATCCGCCCTCGCGACGGGCCAGCGCAAAGCCTGTCATGCTGCGCATCGTCGATCATCCTGACCTGAAAGCTGGCATGTTACGCTAAGCTTTCTCCGAGTGAAACCACCTGACTCGGGAATAAACGCATTATGGAGCTAGACAGCGCCCAGATCAGTCTCATCGGGCACCGTCAAGACAATCAGGACCGAGCCGAAGTGCTGTTCGGCGATGAAAGTCAACTGGCCATAGTCGCCGATGGCATGGGCGGGCATGCACGTGGCGATCTGGCGGCAGAGACGGCGGTCGCCTCACTGGTCAACAGCTTCCGTCGGCTGCGCCAACATCCTCTGCCACCGGAGGATTTCTTCAACACCGCCCTTGCCACGGCTCACGAGGAAGTACTCGCGCTGGGTGCTGGTATGCGGCCGGAAATTCGTCCCGGCACCATCATCGTGTGTGCCCTGGTTACCGGTAATCAATTGAGATGGGCACATGTTGGCGACAGCCGTGCTTACCATGTGCGCAATGGTCACGTTCTTACCCGCACGCAGGATCAATCGGTCGTCGGAACATTGCTTGCTGCCGGAGAAATCAGCACCGAACAAGCGCTACTGCACCCGGAACGGCATATGGTCGAATATTGCCTTGGGGTAGACGAGAATACACCGCCCATTCCAACCATCGTGCCGCGTAAACTGGAGGCAGGCGACATTGTGTTACTGTGCAGTGACGGGTTGTGGAGTCAACTCGGCGAGGCCTTTATGGCGGAACGACTCAGCAACGCGGACGATCTGCAGATCACTCTGCAATCCCTCGCCGAAGATGCCGTAAGCGCCGGTTATCCGCACAGCGACAACGTTACCGCCGTGGCCTTGCGAGCCTTGGATTAGGGCCTGTTCACAATGCTTGACCTGAGGGGATGACCATGCGACCCGATAACCGCCAACCGGATGAACTGCGCCCGCTCAGAATCAGCCGTGCGGTCAATTGCCATGCCGAGGGCTCGGCGCTGATCGAATGCGGCGCGACCAAGGTGCTGTGCACCGCCTCGGTGGAAGAACGAGTGCCGCCGTTTCTGCGCGGCAGCAAACGCGGTTGGACGACAGCACAATACGGCATGTTGCCGCGTGCCACCGGCACCCGCAGCGAACGCGAAGCCGCACGCGGAAAGCAGGGCGGGCGCACCCAGGAAATCCAGCGCCTGATTGGGCGCAGCCTACGCACCACCGTGGACTTCGAGCTGCTGGGCGAGCGCACTATCACACTCGACTGCGATGTTCTGCAGGCAGACGGCGGCACCCGTACCGCCGCCATCACCGGCGCTTGGGTGGCCCTGGCCGAGGCCGGCGACTGGCTGGTGAAGGAAGGCCGCTGCAAGGCAACGCCAGTAACGGCCCAGGTGGCCGCCGTGTCGGTCGGCGTCTGGCGCGGCGAGCCCGTGCTCGACCTGGCCTATGTCGAGGACAAGGATGCCGATGTCGATTGCAATTTCGTGATGAACGCGGTCGGTCACTTTGTCGAGATTCAGGGCACGGCCGAGGGTGCCACGTTCGACGACTCGGCGCTGACCCGCATGCTCGCCCTCGCACACAAGGGCATTGACCTTCTACTCGCGGCACAGCGCGACTGCCTGAGCGTGACTGCGTGAAACGTCGGGTGGTCATCGCCACCGGCAACCGAGGCAAACTCGCCGAATTGATCCCCCTGCTTGCACCACTCGGCCTGGAGCCCATCGCTCAATCGGAATTCGGCCTTGTCGGCGTCGCCGAGGAGGCCCCTACCTTTATCGAAAATGCGCTGGCAAAGGCCCGTGCTGCGGCACGCGCCACAGGCCTGCCCGCCATCGCCGATGATTCCGGCTTGGAAGTCTCAGCCCTCAACGGCGCACCCGGCGTACAGTCTGCGCGCTATGCTGGAGAGCACGGCAACGACGCCGCGAACAACGAAAAGCTGCTCGCAGCACTGAGAGAGCGCCCGGATGCTTCGCGCCAGGCCAGCTTTCGCTGCATTGCGGTATATCTGCATCACGCGGATGATCCGGCTCCCGTTATCGGCGAAGGCATCTGGCACGGCAAGATTGCCAAAGCACCTTGCGGCAACACGGGCTTTGGCTACGACCCGTTGTTCCTGCTCCCCGACCGCGACCTCACCGCGGCCGAAATCGGTCCCGAACTCAAGAACAAGTTAAGCCATCGAGCCCAAGCGCTGACCGCTCTCGTTCGCCAGTTGAAGCGTAAACTCGGGACTTGAAGCGAATGTAACGCCCGCAACCTACCCTGCTCAGTCGCCGCCGTTGCCGCTGGGTCGGGGGCGACCGGGATGCAGGATCGAATGCTGGCGCACATAAAACGTCGAGCTGGCCTGCCCTTCGCTCTGCCCCTTTGGACCCATCACAGTGACCGTTAGCGTGTGCGTGCCGCGATACACCTTGTGCAATTCCACCCGGGTATCTGCCGTAGGCTTGCCCACGTTCTTGCCATCGTAGCCATATTGCAGCAAGGCGGCGCCCTGCAAGGAGGGCGTGACCTGTACCTGCACATCCACCTTGTAATTTACCGGCCAGAGCGTGGTGCCTGCGGACGGGGTAAGGATCCTGACCTGATAGGCGGGACCGGCTGCGGTCTGCGCGGGGGGGGCCGACATTCCGGCATTCGAGCTTGAAGCCGGTTGCGTCTTGTAATCGATAACTGACAACGCACCGGGCTGAACCTGCTTGGCACCTTTGTGCGGCTGATCGGAATAATGCACCACGCCTTGGGCATCGACCCAGCGATAGATAGTGGTGCCGGCCACAGCCAAGGTTGGCACCAATGCCAACACCAGCAACCACGCCTGTGTTTTCCTGTTCATGGGATAAAGCCTAGCGCGTGCGACGAATTAGCGCAACTGACTAAAAAATCAGGAAACTCTGATTATTCAGGGTTTCCTGTAGGTCAAAGACCGTTCGCCACAAATCAGGCACGTAAGTGATTGATTCAGCGTAAGCAAAGTCCAGGCATGTTCCGGACTTTGCGGATCTGAAAAATTCGGAACGAATTTTTCAGAGTTGACCTGTTTATCAGCGCAGCTTCTTGAGGATACCGTCGAGCTGATCGAAACTGGTGTAATGAACCACCAGCTTGCCACGGCCCTTTCCGCTGGCCTGCACCACCACCTTGGTGGCCAGACGCTCGGTGAGTTCGCGCTCCAACGCCGCAACATTGGGATCGCGCCGAGGCGATTCGCCCTCTACCTTGGGACGCTTGAGACGACGCACCAGGGCTTCCGCCTCGCGTGCGGACATACCGCGCGCGGCTATATGACGTGCCGCTTCGGCCTGCTGGCGAGGCGGCAGAGACAACAGGGCACGTGCGTGACCCATCGCGAGCTTGCCCTCGCGCACCAGGCGCTTGGCCTCGGCGCAGAGTTCTGTCAAACGCACCAGGTTGGTCACCGCGGCCCGCGAACGGCCAACTGCATCTGCCGCCTCGGCATGCGTGAGTTCAAATTCCTCGGTCAGGCGGATCAGGGCATCCGCTTCTTCCAGCGGATTGAGATCCTCTCGCTGAATATTTTCGATCAGAGCGATGGCTACCGCCGCCTGATCGGGAATCTCGCGCACCACCACCGGCACTTCGGCCAGGCCCGCCAGCTGCGAGGCCCGCCAGCGCCGCTCGCCGGCTATGATTTCGTAGTGGTCCTTGCCGAGCGGTCGCACGATGAGCGGCTGGACTACGCCCTGTGCCTTGATCGAATCGGCCAGGCTGCGCAGCGCCTCGGGCTGGATATCCTTGCGCGGCTGATAGCGACCGCGTTCCAGTTGTTCCACCGGCAGACGCAACAGCCGTTCGCCCTGGCGCGGCTCTGCCTGTGCCGTTTCGACATCACTCAGCAAGGCATCGAGCCCGCGTCCCAAGCCACGCCGTTTTGCTGTCACTTCAAGTCTGCCTCGCGCATGATCGTGCCGGAATTTTAACAGCGCATGGAAGTCGCACGTTCACAAGGCAGCCGCCACTGGCAACGGCGTCTGCTCGCGGCGCAACACCTCACCCGCCAGCGCAAGGTAGGCCAGCGCGCCACGCGAGGCGCGATCATAAATCAGTACCGGCGTGCCGTGACTCGGTGCCTCCGCGAGACGCACGTTGCGCGGAATCACCGTACGGTACACTCGATCCTTGAAATGCATGATGAGCTGGGCGGACACGTCGCTCGTGAGATTGCTGCGCGGGTCGTAAAGCGTGCGCAGTATCCCTTCCAGCTTGAGACGCGGGTTGACTGTCTCGCGGATGCGCTGGATGGTTTCGGTCAATGCGGACAAGCCTTCGAGCGCATAGAACTCGCACTGCATGGGAATCAGTACACCATCGGCCGCACTCAGAGCATTGACGGTGAGCAGATTCAGGGCCGGCGGGCAATCGATAAAAAGATAATCATAGTTTTCGACTACCGGTTCCAGCGCCTTTTTCAACCGGTGCTCGCGGCCCAGTTCAGTGACCAGCCGCACTTCGGCTGTGGTGAGATCGCCGCTGGTGGGGGCAATATCGAAACTCGCCTGGTTGAAATCGAGCGTTTGCACAATGTCGGCCAGCGCCGCGTCGCCGAGCAGCACATCGGCCATGGTGGCGGACAATTGGCGCTTGTCGATGCCGCTGCCCGTGGTCGCGTTGCTCTGCGGATCGAGGTCTATCAACAAAACGCGGCGGCGGGTGGCGGCCAGCGACGCCGCGAGATTGACGGCGGTGGTGGTCTTTCCCACCCCGCCCTTCTGGTTCGCCACCGCGATGATCCGTCCCATGATTACCTTCTCGATTCCTGCGCCCCGCGTTCCACTATCACGATACAACGCTCGGCTTCCTGATCCGGCAGAGTAACCGGGTTGAGGCATGAACGCCAGCCGCCCGGCAGGGCGGCGAACTCGGTCTCGACCGTTGCGCGCTGGCCCTTGAGCGCCACCAGGCGCCCGCCGGGGGCCAGGCTTGGCGCGATCCATCCGAGCAATTGCGACAGCTCGGCCAGCGCCCGTGCCGTGACGGTATCAAAACCCCGATCCGGACGACAGGACTCGACGCGTCCGGCATGCACACCGACCCGCCCGGACAGCCCCAGCTCGCGCACCGCGTGCTCCAGGAACCGGGCTTTCTTCCCGGTCGACTCGGCCAGGACCCACTGCGTCGCAGGGGCCAGCAGGGCCAGCACCATACCCGGCAGGCCGGCGCCGCTGCCGGCATCGAGCATCCGCGTGCCGCGCAGATAGGGCAACGCGGCGGCCGAATCGAGCACGTGGCGGCGTACCATGTCGCCGGGATCGCGCACGGCCGTGAGATTGTAGGCGCGGTTCCACTCGGCTATCAGACCGAGATAACGGGCCAGTGCTTCCACGGTCTCCGGCGCGGCACTGATCCGCTGCCGGTTCAGCCCGGCCTCGATGTCCTCCTGCAACTGCCTTTGGTCCGCTCGGCTCATCCGTTCCATCTCACAGGGCCGGCGCAAAGCTGTCGGCGCGCGCCATGCCCCAATAGCGCCGATACATCGGATGGGCGCTGCCGTCGACCAGTTCCCCCGCCTGCAGGTAATCATAGAATTCGGCTGCAGTACGCACCTCGTCGGAGGAAATCCTGAGGTTGAGGTGATACGGCTTGAGCTCGCCCGGATGGTCCAGCCCCGTGGCCGACGTGACCACACCCAAGGCACGCACCGTATGGTGATGGAAACGATACACATGCCGGGCCTTGTCCTCGACGTCCAGGGAACGCTGGCGGCGCGGATCCATCGTCGTGATGCCGGTCGGACAGCGTCCGGTATGGCAATTCTGAGACTGGATGCAGCCGAGCGAAAACATGAAGCCGCGCGCGGAGTTGCACCAGTCCGCGCCGATGGCCAGGTTCACGGCGATCCTGAACCCGGTCACCGCCTTGCCGCTGGCACCAATGCGGATTTTTTCCCGCAGGCCGGTGCCGACCAGCGCGTTGTGTGCAAACAGCAACCCTTCTCGCAACGGCGTCCCCAGGCCGTCCGACAATTCCAGCGGCGCTGCCCCCGTCCCGCCCTCGGCGCCGTCAACGACGATGAAGTCCGGCAGGATGCCGGTTTCCAGCATCGCTTTGCAGACCGCAAGAAATTCCCAGCGATGACCGATGCAAAGCTTGAAGCCGGTAGGCTTTCCGCCGGAGAGTTCACGCAGGCGGGCCACGAATTCCAACAGGCCGACCGGAGTAGAAAAAGCCGGGTGCGAGGATGGCGAAATACAGTCCTCGCCTTGCGCCACCTTGCGGGCGGCCGCGATTTCGGCGGTGACCTTGGCGCCCGGCAACAATCCGCCGTGGCCCGGCTTGGCACCCTGGGACAGCTTGACCTCAATCATCTTCACCTGCTCGTCCCGGGCCTGGTCGCGGAACATGTCGGCATTGAAACCGCCGTCGTCGTTGCGGCAGCCGAAATAGCCGCTGCCGATCTCCCAGATCAGGTCTCCCCCGTATTTGCGGTGATAGGGACTGATACCGCCCTCGCCGGTGTCGTGGGCGAAACCGCCGAGGCTGGCGCCCTTGTTGAGCGCCATGATCGCGTGCGGGCCGAGTGCGCCGAAACTCATCGCCGAGATGTTGAACACGGAAGCCGAGTACGGCTTGTCGCATTGCGGCCCACCGATGCCGACGCGCGGCATGTCATCGACTGCCCGTTCGCGCGTGGCCGCGATCGAATGATTCAACCATTCGTATTCCTCGTCGTATACGTCGAGCTCGGTGCCGAACGGTTTGGCGGCGGAGATGTTGCGGGCACGCTTGTAGATGATGTTGCGTTCGTTGTGGTCGAACGGCGTGCCGTCGATATCGCTCTCGACGAAATACTGGCGGACCTGGTGGCGAATGTATTCCGCCAGGAAACGAACACGGGCGAGAATCGGGTAGTTGCGCAACACGTTGTGTTCGCGCTGCACGAGATCAACGATTCCGACCAGGGTCAACGGCAGGGTGAGGGACAGGCCCAACAACCAGGGCCATCCGACGAACGCGCCCAGCAGGGTAAAGGCGATCGTCAGGAAAAGCATCAAACCGAAAGTGAAAAAGCGCATTCAACTCTCCTTGGCACCGACGGCCTATCGCGGGCACGCACCCCGGCCTTTACCTGCGCAGCCGTTCATCGTGCCTCATCCTAGTTTACGCAATAGCCGCCGGAACCCGGCGAGCGCACCGGGTTGTGTAATATGGCCCCCTGTTTTTTCAGTGTGCGGGAGCGAACAATGACAACACGGGTCACCGGACGCCAGATCGGCCTTGTCACCGCCACAGCGCTGGTCATCGGAAACATGGTGGGTTCGGGCATCTTCCTGCTCCCCGCCTCGCTCGCCCCCTACGGAATCTACAGCCTATGGGGCTGGCTCCTCAGCACAGGGGGCGCCCTTGTCCTGGCCTGGGTGTTCGCCAGCCTGTCGCGCCGCCTGTCGCGCGCGGGCGGACCCTACGCCTATCCCCGCGAAGCTTTTGGCGACTTCGGCGGCTTCCTGATCGCCTGGATCTACTGGCTGAGCATCCTCGGCACCAACGCCGCGATCGCAGTCGCCTTCGCAAGCTATCTCGTTCCCTTCTTCCCCGCCCTGCATGCCTCGCCGCTGCTCGGCGGCCTGGCCGCCATCGTCACGACCTGGATTCTGACCGGCGTGAACATCTGGGGCGTGCACGCGGCGGGCAAGGTGCAGGTCATCACCGTAGTCCTCAAGCTCTCGCCCTTGCTCGCCCTGGCCGTGGCGGGCCTGTTCTATTTCAACCCCCACGTCATGGCCGCCGGGCACAGCACGGCCTCGCCGGCCGAGTCCATCAACACCGCAGCGGCGTTCACCATGTGGGCCTTCCTGGGACTGGAGTGCGCCACGGTGCCGGCCGGACACGTACGCAATGCCAGCAAGACCATCCCGCGCGCCACGATGATCGGCACCGTCATCGCCGCAGTTTTTTACATCGCCAGCACCACGGTAATCATGGGCATTATCCCGAGCACTTCACTCGCGCATTCCAATGCTCCGTTCGCGGACGCCGCCAAACTCATCTGGGGCAGCTGGGCCGGCTACCTCATCGCCGGAGCTGCACTGGTGTCCTGCTTCGGAGCACTGAACGGCTGGATCCTCATGCAGGGACAGCTGCCCCAGGCAGTGGCACGTGACGGCCTCTTCCCCAAGGTGCTCGCCAGGGAATCCCGGTTCGGCACGCCGGTGGTCGCACTGGTCGTCTCCAGCATCCTGGCAACGCTTCTGATACTGGCGAACTACAGTCACGGCCTCGTGGCGATGTTCAACATCATCATCCTGCTCACGACCTTTTTCACCCTGGTGCCCTACATGTTCTGTGCGATGGCGGAAGTGGTGCTGGCGCGCCGTCACGGCCGCGAAGCCCGGGCGCCCTGGCGTAACGTCATACTGGCCTCGCTCGCCTTCGCTTTCGCGCTGTGGGCCGCGGCGGGCACCGGCAAGGATTCGATCTACTGGGGCGGTCTGCTGCTCCTCGCCGGCATCCCGGTCTACGTGTGGCAAACCCGCCACAAGAAAGAAACTGCGGCGACGGAGTAGCCCCGAGTCAGGAAGCCTTGCTGCCGCGGTAGGCAGCACGCGCGAGTTCCTGAAAATGATGTACGCCCGCTTCGCGCTTCGGTGACAGGCGGCCCGCGCGGTAGGCGCCGGATTCCAACCCAAGCTGCACGCGCTCACAGATACCTATGTCTTCCTTCTGTACTTCGTCGCTGAAGCGGATGTCCGCCGTGATGTCAGCGTCCAATGCCTTGTCCGCGTACCAGTAATCGAAAATGACACGACAGCGACGCTGCGAGACGGGCACAACCTGATTGACCTGCAAGCGATCGGGCAGGATGTTGAGCATCAGGTTGGGCCAGACGAAATAGTAGAACGCCTCGCCCGCCTTGTACGGCCCCCGGTTGCCGTCGAGCGGGCTGTGCTGCCAGGAATTCCACTCCGCCGTATGCGTCGCGTAGCTGCGGTAATCCAATAACTTGTTCAGGCCTGGGTGCACGTGCGGGAGGTGATAGCCCTCCAGGTAATTGTCCACGTAGGCCTTCCAGTTGCAATCGATGTCGTAGACATCGCGTATCTGGAAATGCATCTTCGGCAGTTCGATGGGCCGGATGCGCTCGCGGATGCCCCCCATAAGCTCTTCGATTCCCACCGGAGGCTGTTCGACAGCGGCGAAGACAAATCCTTCCCATTCCGCCACGTGGACAGCCTCTAGATGGATGCAGGACACGTCGAAGTCCCGCGCGGCCTCCATCTCGTGCGCGGAACGCAACTGTCCTTCCAGCGTGTAAGTCCAGCCGTGGTACTGGCAGCGCAACTGCCGGGCGTTGCCGTTCTCAAGCGCCAGCGGCCCGGCGCGGTGGCGGCACACGTTGAAGAAACCGCGCAGCTCGCCGTCGGATCCGCGTACAACCAAGATCGGCTTGCCAGTCACTTCGGCCACGACATGATCCCCGGCGTCGAGCAACTGGTCGACACGCCCCACCAATTGCCAGCTACTGGCAAAAATACACTGCTGCTCAAAGGCATGAAACGCCGGATCGGCATATGCATACGCTGGCAGCGCCGTCGCCTCAGCCAGCGTCTGTGGCGACATATCACGCGTCTGCAATACATCGGGCCGTTTGAACATGGCATTCACCCGGGCGGTTCCTGCAAGTAGTCCTACTTTATAGCTTCATGGACTTGCAGTCAGACCTGCCAGAGGGCCATGAAATCGGTGACGGAGGCGGCTTCCAGGGTCTGTTGATCAGCGCATAGCGCCTTGAGCGTTTCGCATTGCTCGGTGGACAGCCGGCCGTCAATAGCGTTCTCGAATTTCTTCACCAGCACCGGAATGCCTTCGGCGCGACGCTTGCGATGGCCGATGGGGAACTCCACTTCCACCCGCTCTGTCTGCGTGCCGTCCTTGAAGAACACCTGGATGGCGTTACCGATGTAGCGCTTGGCCGGATCGTAGTAGTCCTTCGTGAACTGTTCGTTTTCCTGCACGCTCATTTTAGCGCGCAGCTTATCGACGCGCGGATCGGCAGCTATCTCGTCTTCGTAGTCGCTCGCTGTGAGACGACCGAAGATCAGCGGCACCGCGGTCATGTACTGGATGCAGTGGTCGCGGTCAGCCGGGTTGTTGAGCTCGCCGGTCTTGTCGATGATGCGCACACCCGGCTCCTGCGTCTCGATCACGATCTTCTCTACGTCGTCGAGGCGGCCCTTCACCTCGGGGTGCAGCGCCATGGCACATTCCACGGCGGTCTGGGCGTGGAACTCGGCCGGGAAGGATATCTTCAGCAGCACGTTCTCCATCACGTAGCTGCCGTAGTCGCGCTGGAACTGGAACGGTTGCCCCTTGAACAACACGTCGTAAAAACCCCAGGTCTTCGCCGACAGCGCCGTGGGGTAGCCCATCTCGCCGGTCAGCGCGATGAGCGCCAGGCGCACGCCGCGCGAGGTGGCATCGCCTGCTGCCCAGCTCTTGCGCGAACCGGCGTTCGGGGCATGACGGTAGGTACGCAACGCACCGCCGTCGATGAAAGCGTGCGAGACCGCGTTGACGATCTGCTCGCGTGTGCCGCCGAGCATTTCGGTCACCACGGCGGCGGTCGCCAGGCGCACCAGCAATACGTGATCGAGTCCGACACGGTTGAAGGAATTTTCCAACGCGATGATGCCCTGGATTTCGTGCGCCTTGATCATGGCCGCGAGCACGGCTTTCATGCCAAGCGGCGCCTTGCCCGCCTCCGCGTTGCGGCGCGAGACGTAATCCGCGACCGAAAGTATGCCGCCAAGATTATCCGAAGGGTGCCCCCACTCCGCCGCGAGCCAAGTGTCGTTGAAGTCCAACCAACGGATCATCGTGCCAATATTGAACGCCGCCTGCACCGGGTCCAGTTCATGAGATGTCCCTGGCACCCGCGCACCATTTTCCAGTGTCGCGCCCGGTACCACCGGACCCAGCAGCTTGGTGCATGCCGAGTAGCTCAACGCCAGCATGCCGCAGGCCAACGTGTCCATAAGATCGTAGCGCGCCGTCTCGTAAGCTTCGCTGCTGCCGATGGTGTAGTCGATGACGTAGTCGGCGATATCGGTCAGGACTTTTTCGGGATCGGGGCGCTTGGCGGATTTGATGTCGTGTGCAGACAATGCTTTTCTCCATACTTGCGTAGGAGCGTCCGTCCCGGCCGCGATCGCGACGGGGGCCGTCGCTCCTACAGGTGGCTTCGATTTACGGGCGCTTGTCGATGGGGACGAACTTCTTGTCCTCGGACCCGGTGTAGTTGGCGCTCGGGCGGATGATCTTGCCGTCGGCGCGCTGCTCAATTACGTGAGCGCTCCAGCCGGTGGTGCGTGCGACGACGAACAACGGCGTGAACATCGCCGTGGGCACGCCCAGCATGTGGTACGACACCGCCGAGAACCAGTCGAGGTTGGGGAACATCTTCTTGGCGTCCCACATCACCGACTCGATCCGCTCGGCCACCTTGAACAGCTTCATGTCTCCGGCTTCCTCGGAGAGATCCTCGGCGACCTTCTTGATCACCTTGTTGCGCGGGTCGCTGATAGTGTAGACCGGGTGCCCGAAGCCGATCACGATCTCCCTGGCTTCCACGCGCTTGCGGATGTCGGCCTCCGCCGCGTCCGGATCGTCGTAGCGGCTCTGGATGTCGAAAGCGACCTCGTTGGCACCGCCGTGCTTGGGTCCGCGCAATGCGCCGATCGCACCGGTGATCGCGGAGTACATGTCCGCGCCGGTGCCTGCGATCACACGCGAGGTGAAGGTCGAGGCGTTGAATTCGTGCTCGGCATAGAGGATCAGCGAGGTGTGCATGGCCCGCACGTGCGACTTGGACGGCGCCTCGCCATGCAGCAGATGCAGGAAGTGTCCGCCGACGGAATCGTCGTCGGTCTCGACGTCGATCATGCGACCGTTGTGGCTCCAGTGATACCAGTAGCAGAGCATGGATCCGAGCGAGGCGATCAGGCGGTCGGCGATGTCGCGCGCGCCTGCGGCATTGTGGTCGTCCTTTTCCGGCAGCGTGCAGCCCAGCGCGGAGACGCCCGTGCGCATCACGTCCATCGGGTGCGCGGAGGCCGGCAACTCCTCCAAGGTAGCGCGTACCACCTCGGGCAGGCCGCGCAGGCGGGCGAGCTTCATCTTGTAGGCGGCAAGCTCGGCCCGGTTCGGCAGCTTGCCGTGGACCAGCAGGTAGGCGACTTCTTCGAACTCGCACTTCTCGGCGATGTCGAGAATGTCGTAGCCACGGTAGTGCAGGTCGTTGCCGCTGCGGCCCACGGTGCACAGCGCCGTGTTGCCGGCGGCGACGCCGGACAGGGCGACGGATTTCTTTGGCCTGGGTAAATTCTGTTTCGTGTCCTCGCTCATCGATCAAACCTCTCTGGAAAACGAATTGTCAGTTTCGGAACTGCTCAGCGTTAGGCACTCGTGAACAGGAGTCGACCGGCTGCCCCTGGTGAAGCGTCTTGCGATAATTCAAGGCGCTTGTCCAACAGTCGCCAAGCGTCGAGCAGTAGCATGCCCGAACCACGATGTCACCGCCCAGCTTGGATTTGAAACGGAGCCAATCCTTGTGTCCGATTATCACCAGGTAGTCGAGTTTTTCGCCCGGTGACAGAACCGTGTGGTTGAACGTGGAAGTGCTGAACGAGCCCGGCTCAACGCCGAGTGCTGCAAAAACATGGTTCCAATCGGGCTGGGGTTTGCCATCCACCAGTACTTCGAGGCTCCGCACATGGGCCGGACCGACTCCTTGGTTCATCGCCACGAGGAGGCCGCCATGACTTTGTCCGTTTACCTGGTCGGTCGGCAGTGAATCGCTTTCCCCCAGTTCGAGGTAAGGCCAGACCTGCGCGCGCGTCTGCTGGCGCACGTTCCAGGCCGTATAACCCGAAATGAAAATTGCCAATAATCCGATCAACGCGGCGATGATGGCCGCGATGGCGTCCCAGTTGTAATTGCGCTCGGACATGGGGTCTTAGCCCTCCTTGCCGCCGAACAACTCGTCCAGGGTCCGCTCATAGCGGTGGTAGTCGAGGTGCTCGTACAGTTCCTCACGGGTCTGCATTTCGGGCACGACGCTTTTTTGCGTACCCTCGCGGAGCACGGTCTCGTAGAAGGCGAGCGCGGCCTTGTTCATCATCCGGTAGGCCCCGCAGCACAAGAGCTGGATGTCGACGCCCGCGCCGGCCAGCTCCTCGCGGGTGAACAACGGTGTCTTCCCGAACTCGGTGATGTTGGCGAGGATCGGCACCTTGACCGCATCCTTGAACTGCTTGTATTCGTCCAGCGTGCGCACCGCTTCCGGGAAGATCATGTCGGCCCCGGCTTCCACACAAGCCAGTGCGCGCTCGATGCCCGCCTCCATCCCCTCGCTGGCGATCGCGTCGGTGCGCGCCATGATCACGAATTGATCGTCGGTGCGCGCGTCCACCGCGGCCTTGACGCGGTCGACCATCTCGTCCTTCGAAACGATCTCCTTGTTCGGCCGGTGGCCACAGCGCTTGGCCGCCACCTGGTCCTCGATGTGCAGACCCGCGGCGCCGAACTTGGTGAAGGAGCGCACGGTGCGGGCGATGTTGAAGGCGCCGCCCCAGCCCGTGTCCGCATCCACCAGCAGTGGCAGATCGCAAGCATCGGTAATGCGGCGGATATCGGTCAGCACGTCGTCCAGAGTGGAGATACCGAGGTCCGGCATGCCGAGCGAATTGGCGGCCACGCCACCACCGGAGAGATACAGCGCCTTGTGCCCGGCATTCTTTGCCAGGCGCGCGGCATAGGCGGTAATCGCACCCACCACCTGCAGCGGGCGTTCAGCTTCAAGCGCGGCCCGGAAGCGGGCACCGGCGGATGGCTGGGGCATGGTCAAAGTCCGGTTCGCTGTCGTTTCCCGACTATTTTATCCGACTGGCCACGCACCCGCATTCCGTGCCGAGGAGAACAGTTCTTCCTGCGCGGCAAAATCGGCTTCGTCGACGAAGCCGGACAGTCCCACCCCCACCAAGCGGTACAGACAATCGGCCGGACGTTCTACTCGCGCACGCAGCGCGCAGGCAATATCGGCCAGTGCGCGCGCCGAATACAGGCGAGTCTGCGGCGTAAAACTGCGCGTGAGCACACGGAAGTCGGCCGTCTTGAGCTTGAGCACTACGGTGCGCGCCACTCGGCCTTCCTCGCGCTCAGCACCCTGCCAGGTCTTTTCCGCGAGCCGGCGAATATGCGGTTCGAGCTGATCGAGGCGCAAGTCCTGCTCGAACGTGTCCTCCGCCGAAACCTGTAACGTCGGTCGGTCCGGCTCGACCGGACTCTCGTCGATACCGCGCGCCAACTCATAAAGCCGCCGCCCCCAGCGCCCAAACCGTTCCTCAAGCAATGCCTCTGGCAAGGCACGCAGCTCGCCGGCTGTCGTAACGTTTAAATCAGCCAGACGCTGCTTCATTACCTTGCCGACGCCGGGTAACTTGCCCACTGGCAACGGCGCCAGGAAAGCCTCGACCCGCACCGGACTCAGCACGAATAATCCATCAGGCTTGCGCCAATCGGAGGCGATCTTGGCCAGATACTTGTTCGGCGCCACGCCCGCCGAGGCGGTGAGTCCGGTTTCCGCACGGATCACCTTGCGGATGGCCTGCGCAATCGCGGTCGCCGACGGCAGGACGATTTTGGGTGTGGTCACATCCAGATAAGCCTCGTCCAGCGACAGCGGCTCTACCCGCTCCGCATAACGGGAAAAAATCTCCCGCACCTGCCGCGACACAGCCTTGTAGCGCACAAAATCCGGTGCCACGAACACCGCCCGCGGGCATAGCCGTTCGGCGCGCACCGCCGGCATCGCCGAGCGAATTCCAAAGCGGCGCGCCTCGTAGCTTGCCGCGCACACCACCGAGCGGGCACCGCGCCATGCGACTACCACGGGCTGCCCGCTCAGCGCCGGATTGTCGCGCTGCTCCACCGAAGCATAGAACGCATCCATGTCAACGTGAATGATCTTGCGTTGAGGTTTCGCCACGGAGAAAACCAATACCCTCCGACCAGCACGCCAACCAGCTTAGCCGAAACGTGTGGCGGATCCAGAATCAGTCAATGTTACCGGACGCGGTGCTTCGTGAAGGCTTCGATGAGCCGGTCATGGGGTTCGGCACCGAGATGGCGCCAAACCAGGCACAGATACGTCGCGACGAATTCAGGGCCGTGCGCGGCGATCAGGCCGTGATGACGCAGGCTGGCGGCATGCCCGATTTCGTGCAACAGTACCGGAGTCGAGCGGGCCCAGCGTGGAAAGGAGAACAGCACGCTCTGACGCTTCAAATCATAGGCGCTGTAGGCATGGCGAGTGCCGCGTCCGTCCTTGATTCTCACTTCGGGGAAAATGCCGAACTCGGTCTGAAACCAGGGTTCATCCAGCACGGCGTGTACAAAATGCTTGACGGCGGGAAACGTCAGACAGGGCCACTTACTCTCGGGCGGCATCCCGAATACTTCGTGTTCGGCCCGATACAGACGGGCACGCTGGCTGTCACGGGGACGGGCCGGCGCGCACCGGGAGAGGACATTCAATCCAGAAGACTCAGTACACTTCGAGGAACATGCGCGGACCGGGCCGTACGTGGCGCTGAAACTCCTCGGGCGTGTAGTCGAGCGGACGCTTGCCTTCGGGTGGATTGCGCAGACTGATGTAGCCGTCGATACCGGCTTGGAGTAACTCGCGGTAAATGGACCATTCCATGTCCTTGATACCGCACACGTAGATCAGCGTGTTGGGTTGCGCCAGGGTCGCCCGCAGCGTTTCGTTTTCGCTGATTTCGTGATGCACGTAACGCTTGAAACCGTTTTGGCGCCGCGCCTCGCGCGAAATAACGGGACGGTAGCTGAAACTCTTCATCTTCCGTGCGGCATCCGCAAACAGATCGTGATACATGTAGTCGGTACGGTACGGTACGCCCACCAACAGATGCACCGGCACATCGATGCCCGCCCGCAGCAGGTCCATCGTCATAGCTCGAAACGGAGCAAGGCCGGTGCCGGTCGCAAAAAACACGTAGTTATATTTTTCCGGCTCGCTCGGCAGCAGGAAACGCTTACCGGCGGGACCGGTCATCGCCACCTCGTCGCCCGGCTGCAAATCGCACAAGAAATTGGAGCACACGCCGAGATACAGCCGGTGGCTTTCCGGCCGTTCTTCGAGCACGCGCTTGACCAGGGTGGATACCAGCCGCCCCTGGCCGCCTTCACCGTCAGAGGGCGAGCTCACAGAATACAAACGCAACTTGTGCGCCTTGCCGTTGGCGTCCGTGCCCGCCGGGATCACGCCGAAACTCTGGCCCGCTCGGAGCTGGCCCTCGAGCGGCGTACCGCCTACATCGAACGTCACATGGCGCACGAAATTGGGACTCGACTCGGCGGTCACGATCCGCGACTCGGTCAGCGGCACCCGCACCGGCGCCTTCGCGCGGCACAGGTTGATCGCCACCTCGGGCAACACGGGCTCAATCACGCTGGACTCGTCCAAAATTGTATTCTCCTGAGCGGTTAATGGCGGCATGGGCACACAAGCGTCCGGGAGTCACATTGGCCCGGATATTGCGAGCGTCGGGGCGGCCGACCGGATTCATCCGAACCCGTAAAATGGCGTCACTTTATCATGCGGTTCGACCTTCCGGCCCGCTGCACCTGAACACTCAGGCGCGCAGCGCCTGCTTGAAAATCGCCCGCGCCGAATCGTCGGAAAGAACGACATGGACCCGACACAATGCGTGCTTTCGGAACGCCTCGGAACGTACCGCGGTGACGGCGACCTGCGTCACCGCGGCCAGAGGATAACCAAACACACCGGTCAAAAGCGCCGGGAAGGCGATGCTACGCGCACGCCCTAGTAGTCGCTCGTGAACTGGCAGCATCAATGAGGCCGCGGCGTTATGCCGCGGAATACAGCTGGCGTGCCTGTTCGCTGCGCTCGGCTGCCCTGAAACGACCGTGAATCAAGAGATCGGGCTTGTCTCCACGTTGCTCGCGCAAAAAGCGGAAGAGTTGTTGTGCGCGATCCACGCGATTGACGATGACCAGCGTTTGCGCACTTGCGTCGTGGTTTCCAAGAACCAGCTCGCACAGTGCCTGCAGATAGTTTTCCAGGCCAGCTTTGTTATTGGTCTCTTTGGTCAGCGAGACCGATGCCTGTGTGAGCTGTTTGGGCGCATTCAGGCGGTTGCCTGCCTGTTCCCTGTCCTTGTCGCTGATGGTGTGCGGAGCAAGCGATTCCATGTGCGGCCTCATGTCCACCGTCGCCAGCCATTCGCGGTTCAAGGTGGCGGAAACCCATAGCGTCCGGCTGCCGTTAGCCAACGGGAATCGGCGGCGGAAGGCTTCGAGTTGTGCCGAAGTGGCCAGCCCCGCACCCATGAGCTGCACTTCGTCGAACGCCCACAGACAATCGTTGTGCAGGAGTGCAAAATGGATCGGCCACTGGTAGCGACTCATGCCGTAGCCGCGCATGAGCGCACGCGACAGCAGCATGTCCTGGGTGCCGATGAGGATCATGTCTTCTTCGGGATGTTCGGCCCAGCTTTTCAAGTCGTCGGACCCACCCATGAGAATATGCACGGAGACCTTGCCATCGCCCGCATCGCCGTAAATACCCAGGTTGTCCAGCCAGTCTCGAATGTTGTCGGCGGTCTGTTCGACCAGCACTCGCATCGGCAGGCAATAGACCAATCGACGCGGAGTGTCATCATCTGTTTCGGCACCGTGCTCCCTTTCCCGCCAACCGCGTTTCCACAGCCATGCCAGTACGACCGCCGCTGTTTTACCCATGCCGGTTGGCACGTCAAGCAAATCAGGCCACTCTTCTTCGGCAAGTCGCCGCTGATATTGAAACGGAGCAAACTCCGATTCGCCTTGCTTGCCAAAGGCCCGTTTGAAAAAATCGTCAAATTCCATTCCGCAGTTCCTTATGGGTCATTCCGAATTCAAGATGACCGACCTTGTTCATTGGAGACTCTCCAAGGCTTCGTTGACGGCGGCGAGATCGAAGGCTTCGGGGTCGAAGGCTTCGTCCAGCCAGTCGAGGTGTTCGCCGTACTCTTTGTTTTCCGGATCGGCGAGTGCTTCGAGCAGACGCTCATAGCCGGGCGGGCTGCCGCAGTCTTCGAGAGTTTTGTGTTTCTTGGCCATGTTCCGTTCTCAGGAGTCCAAAGCATCGGGGTTCTTCAAAGACTTTTTCTGCTCGGACGCCAGACGGCGTTCGACTTTCTTGACGTCCTCGGAAGCGGAAAGGCGCTCGGGACGGATACCGCGATCCAGCAAGGTTTTGCGCACGGCTTCATTATTGGTGACGTGCTCGTTTGAAATGGCCTTTTCACTGTCCAGGCGATGCGTACGCGTGTTGTGTATGGTGATTTCCGTGGCGAAATCCTTGGCTTTCAGGATAATGGTGGGTGCGAAGTCGGCCAACGGGCGGTTAGCCGGCACTTTCCATGTGGATTTCATCTGTTGGGTGGACCGGCCGAACAGGGCACGATCGCCTTTGCTGCGGATCAGCGCGAAGTCCTGATTGCCGCCGGTCTGCTCGTAGATGATGCCGGACAGTTCCTTCTCCGTCTTGGTGAGCTTGTGCCGGGCGGAAACGCGCTCGGCTTCGAGCAGACGCTGCTCGATCAGTTCGGCACGGCGGGTCTGGACGGCGAAGTAGGTCTGGGCGAAGGCGATTTCCTGCTTTCTGGAGTTGCCGTTCTGGGCGATGAGGTAGCAGGCGTAGCGGGTCAGCATGAGGTCGTCAATGACCTTTTCAGCCCCCTTGGGCATTGCGATCGTTTTGTTGACGTCAACAAAATGATCGGATACCGCGTGCCCGGACAACTCGCAGGCGGTTTTTGCCTTGGAAATCACGGTGCTGCTGAAATTGCGCCACTCGGAGTAGCCGAGCAGGTACTGCAGATCACGGGCCAGCCAATACTCGACGCCGCTCTCGGTCTGCTGGGCATGGGCTTCGAAGGTGCCGGTGAGCGTCTGTATCAGTTCGGTTTTCATGGCATGACTTCCGTTTCAAGGGGTTCCGCAGCTGTCTGGATCATCTGGTCGAATAACGTTGCGGGGAATATCCCCGCTTCCTTAATTATTGCTACCGCGAAGGCAGTGCTGGCCATCACAGGTTGGCGAGCGCGGCATTGACGGCGGCGGGATCGAAGGCTTCGGGGTCGAAGGCTTCGTCACCGATCCAGTCGAGCATGTCTTCGTGTTCCGTGTGTTGCGGATCGGCGAGGACTGCGAGCAGGCGCTCGTAACCTGGCAGGCCACCGCAGTCTTCGGGCGGACAGGCGCGCTCGCCGGCGAGGCATAGCGGATAGTGCTTGCCGGGTTCGGCGGCGAGCGTCTTTTCGATCTTGAGTTCATGCATCCAGCCGTCGCCGAAATCGTATTCGTAGGCAAGACGCCCGCCCTTACCGGCGAGGTCGGATAGCCGGTAGCGGCTTTCGTCCTGCAAGTCGGTCAGGAATTCTGAATCGAGCGTCCCATAGCATTCGCCGTTCACGATGAACTGGTGTAGATGCGCCTCTTCCCAGCCCATCGCAATTTGCAGTATGTCGTGCAGTTCACCCAGCGTGATGTCGGCCGGCACCTGCAAGCGGCGCCAGATCGGCGGGCGAATGTGCCGGAGTACGACCTTGATTTGATAAACGTTCATGATCCCCATGCTTGTCTCTTCTCGGTGAGTGTACTCCGCCCGTTGTCGCAAAACCTGATTCAACTGCTCTCTGTCGAACTCCGGCTTTCCTCCGTACCTGTGCGGCCTTGCCGCGTGCGCGCGATAGATACCCGCCGGTTTCGGCAAGCGCCTCTAATACTTCCATGCTTCGCGTACACTCAGCTTGAGTGGTTCGCATCGAACGCCTTTCCAGGTGGCCGCACAAAGCAAAGGGGGGGGAACCCGGTGCAAGCTTGGCACTCATCGTTCCCTTGTATTCAGCATCGAAATCGAAAGGCGCGGTGACGAACATGTTCAAGGAAGCGGGTGTCAAGGCCCGGCTCCGGAATATTGGCGCGCGGCGGCAGCAAGACGCTCTGCCACTTCGCGGCGTAGTGCGGTCGGTGCGGCGACTTCCACGTCCGGGCCATATTTGAGGATGTCCATGATGAGCTCGCGCTCGTCGCTGTAGGGCACGCGCAGTTCGTAGCGACCGTCGGCGAGAAAGCGGCCCTGTTGCCTGGGGTGCCACTGCTCATCGGCCACCCAGCGGGCGCGTTCGGGTGTGAAGCGCAGGACGGCAGTGTGTCGGGGCGTACCGGCGAAAATGCCGTAGCCGGTGGCCAGTGTACGGTCAAGCTTTTCCCGCGACACTTGCTTGGCTCTGTCAGGCTGTACATGCGGCGACTCGATGCGATCCACGGCAAAGATGCGCAACGCACGGCGCACCGAATCCCAGGCGTCCAGATACCAGTTGTCGCGGTAGCGGGTGAGGCGCTGCGGAGAGACGGTACGCTCCGTCGCCTCGCCGCTGCTGCGGGCCCGGTAGATGAAGCTCAGACGGCGGCGCGCAAGCACGCCTTCGGCCAGTACGCGGAATACATGGGGGCGGTTGATGCGCGCCGCCATGTCAAGGATTCGAATGCGGTGAAGCTCGCCCGCACCCAAGTGCTGTGCTTCCAGAAGCTGCTCGATACGCTGGCGCAGGGGCGCCAGGGTGGGTTCGAGAACGCCCGGTTCGATTTCGTGGAGCAGTTGCAGGCAGGCGGTCAATGCCAGCAGTTCGGAGGGGTTGAACCACAGACCGGGAAGTTCGTAGCGGCCGCGCTCCTCTTGCGCGTACCAGTAGCCGCCGCCGTCGTGGCGGGAGGTTTCGACAGGTGCGCCCAATTCCTCGCGCATCTGCTGAACGATGCGGCGTAGCGTCGCTTGCGAACACTCCAGTTCCTCGCACAGATGCACGGTCGAGACCGAGTAGTGCGCCCGGCGCAGCGTGGCATGCAGTGCATAGATGCGGTCGAAACGATCCATTCGCCCCTCCTGCCCGGAACCTTAGCGCGACAGAGATTGTTACGCAATCAGAATATCCTCCGAGTGCTTGATAAGCCGCTCCAGAAAGACTATGATTTACATGTAAATCAACCTTTGGGCACTCACCATGAGTCGAATGATCAACTTTCGCGTTGACGAGGCAATAAACGACCGCCTGGAGCGCATGGCCAGACTGACGGGACGTACCAAAACCTGGTACATACGCGAAGCGGTGAGCGAATATCTGGACGACATGGAAGACATTTACCTGGCCGATCAAGTAATGGAACGTGTCGAACATGGTGAGGAAAACGTGCACCCGCTGGAAGACCTGGAGCGGGAACTTGGTCTGGCGGATTGAGCTGACCGATACTGCCGAGCGCGCCCTGAAAAAACTGGATCCGAATAGTCGGCAGCGCATCGTTGGTTTCCTGAAGGAGCGCGTCGCGGAGAGCGCTAATCCGCGCGCCCAGGGCAAAGCCTTGCAAGGGGAATTGCACTCTTACTGGCGTTACCGTGTCGGGCCATATCGCCTCATTTGCCGCATAGAAGATGAAGCGATTCGAATTCTCGTGGTGCGAGTCGGGCATCGCAGAGATATCTACCGTTAGGAAAAAAGACCTATTGCGGCGGGAACCACCGCTCCTGCTTTTTCATCTTCGCGTGAAAGGGGATGGAGAGCGAGTGCAATAGAATGGTTGGCTTATGACGAATGACGTTATTCGCATCCGCGGGGCCCGGCAAAACAACCTCAAGGGCCTGGATCTCGACATTCCGATCGGCCAGATCACGGTAGTGACCGGGCCGTCGGGTTCGGGCAAGTCCTCGCTCGCCTTCGATACGGTGTATGCGGAAGGCCAACGGCGTTACGTGGAGACGTTCTCGCCCTACGCGCGCCAGTTTCTGGATCGCCAAGACCGCCCGCAGGTCGATCGCATAGAGGGCATCCCGCCGGCCATCGCCATCGACCAGGTCAATCCGGTGCGGACTTCACGCTCGACTGTCGGCACCATGACCGAACTGGCCGATCACCTGAAGCTGCTCTACGCCCGCGCCGCCGATCTCTATTGCCTGGGCTGCGGCGCTCCCGTGCGGCCCGATAATCCGCAAGCCATTGTCGATGAGATGCTAAACGTCCACGGGGACACGCGGGCGATCGTCACCTTCGAGCTGCACGTGCCACACAACTTCACCGCACACGAAGTCGAAGGCTATCTGGAACAGCAGGGGTATACGCGCGTACACGACCGCCATGGCGACGTGCTGGAAGTGGTGCAGGATCGGGTACGACTCACACGCTCCAACCGCGCCCGTCTGAGCGAGGCCCTCGAGGCGGCGTTTTCGCGCGGGAATGGCCGCCTGAGCGTACACCTGCTCAACGACGACAAGGCGGTGGAAACGACGCTGCGCTATTCGGAGACTCTACACTGCGCGCGCTGCAACCGCGACTATCAGCCGCCCGTGCCGGCGTTGTTCTCGTTCAACTCGCCCGCCGGCGCCTGCCCCACGTGCCGCGGTTTCGGGCGTACCCAGGGCATCGACTATGGCCTGGTGATCCCGGACGAATCCAAATCGCTCGCCGAGGGCGCCGTCAAGCCGTGGCAGACGCCTTCGTTCAAGGAATGCCAGAAAGACCTGATGCGCTTCGCGAAGAAGCGGCGCATCCCGACAAGCAAACCGTGGCGCGAGTTGAGCGAAGAACAGAAGCGCTGGGTAATCGAGGGCGAAGGCGACTGGGACGACGACGTGTGGTACGGCGCGGTGCGCTATTTCCGCTGGCTGGAGTCGAAAAGTTACCGCATGCATATCCGCGTGCTGCTCTCGCGCTACCGCGCCTACACGACCTGTCCCGATTGCCGTGGTGCCCGGCTGAAGCCCGAAGCGCTCGCCTTCCGCCTCGGCACCAAACGCGAAGCCGACGCGGTACTCGACCCGGTGGCACGTTTCCGCCCGGCGGGCGCCGGCTTCGACGATGCCGTGCTCAAAAAACTGCCGGGACTCACGCTGCACGACGTGAACGGACTGCCACTTTCGAAAGCGCGCGAGCTCTTCTCCGGTCTGAAACTCCCCGCGCCTTACGACGAGGCGAGCACACATCTGCTGGCCGCGATCCGATCGCGCTTCGACTACCTGTGCACCGTGGGGCTCGGCTACCTCACGCTCGACCGCCAGTCGCGCACGCTCTCGGGCGGCGAGGTGCAGCGCATCAACCTGACCACGGCCCTCGGCACGTCGCTGGTGAACACGCTGTTCGTGCTCGACGAGCCTTCGATCGGCCTGCACCCGCGCGACATCAACCGCGTGGTCGGCGTGCTCG
>JBAUSV010000185.1:0-2196 GCA_049581885.1 Gammaproteobacteria bacterium
ATTGTGGAAAGCGCCAAGGAAATGCTGGTTGTTCTCCTGGAAGGGCAGAAGCTCAAATCTGATCTTTATAGCAAGGAAACCAACGAAATCCTGTTGCGAGCGAACAAACCAATCAGGGATGATCATATTGAAAAGCTCCCCTTTGATATTTGGGCAGGGGCTGACCTCAGGATATCCATGGATGTTATTGAGCGCGTGGAGTCCATCATCCAAAAATGCTCCACCAGAATAGAGCATATTATTAAGCAATATAAAGAAAGGGTAGCTAATTTTGACCTCGGGGATGAATTGGCCCCCGGTGTCATCAAAATGGTGAAGGTGTATGTGGCGGTAAAGCGCAAACTCTCCGTAGGCGATAAAATGGCCGGGCGCCATGGAAACAAAGGGGTGCTTTCCAGAATATTGCCTGTTGAAGATATGCCTTATTTTGCCGATGGCCGACCGGTGGATATTGTCCTGAACCCCCTGGGTGTACCATCGAGGATGAATGTGGGGCAGGTCCTGGAGACCCATCTTGGATGGGCGTCCTATGAACTGGGCCGGCAGGTGGGCAAACTGGTGGATAGTTTTAAGAACGTTGATGAATTGCGAAACAGGTTCAAAACCCTTTTTAGCAAGAAGGAATACGAGGAGTTCTTTGGCGACGCAACGGAAGAACAGGTCCTGAACAGCGCCAGACAGATGGCGGAAGGGCTTCCCGTCGCCACTCCTGTTTTCGATGGTGCTGATGAGGAGGAGATCAAGGCGTGGTTTGTGGAAGCCGGATTGCCCGTTACCGGCCAGGCTACCCTGTATGATGGTCGAACGGGAGAGAAGTTTGATCAGGATGTTACTGTGGGCGTCATGTACGTTCTGAAGCTTCACCATTTGGTGGATGATAAACTCCACGCCCGTTCCATCGGACCTTATTCTCTCGTTACCCAGCAACCGTTGGGCGGGAAGGCGCAATTTGGCGGACAGAGACTTGGGGAAATGGAGGTGTGGGCCATGGAAGCGTACGGCGCCGCCCACACGCTGCAGGAATTTCTCACCGTCAAGTCTGATGATGTAGCCGGCAGGACCAGGATGTATGAGAGGATTGTAAAAGGGAACAACGCCCTTGAAGCCGGAATACCTGAGTCGTTCAAGGTGTTGATGAAAGAACTCCAGAGCCTTGGTCTGGAAATCGAACTCTTTGAGGACGGTCAGATATAGCCTTTCAGTCTGAAAAAGGAGAAGGCAATGGAAGAATTATACAGTTTTTTTGCAAAACCGAAGGATCCCTCCAGCTATAATGCTGTACGGATTTCTCTTGCGTCACCGGAAAAAATACTGGAATGGTCTCACGGTGAGGTAAAAAAGCCGGAGACGATCAATTACAGGACCTTTAAGCCGGAACGGGATGGACTTTTCTGCTCAAGAATTTTCGGGCCCATAAAAGACTATGAATGTAATTGCGGCAAATACAAGCGAATGAAGCATCGCGGAATTGTCTGTGAGAAATGCGGTGTGGAAGTGATTCAGAGCAAGGTCCGTCGTGAAAGGATGGGACATATCACACTGGCCGCACCCGTGGCCCACGTCTGGTTCTTGAAAGCGCTTCCCTCAAAAGTGGGGAATCTCCTCGACTTGACGCTCAAGGATCTGGAAAGGGTCCTGTATTTTGAAGCGCATATCATCGTGGATCCAAAGGATACCCCTTTACAGAAAGGCGGTGTGCTGACGGATGAACAACTTCTTCAGGCAAGGGAAGATTTCGGCCATCGGTTTGACGCCGGTATAGGGGCGGAGGCCATTCAGAGGATGTTGGCCGATTTGGACCTTGACCGGTTGTCGGAAGACCTGAGGGTTGAAATGAGCGGGAGCAAGTCGGAGGCGAAACGGAAGAAACTCACCAAACGGCTGAAAATCATAGATGCCTTCAAGGAGTCCAAAAACAAGCCGGAATGGACGATTCTGAATGTGATTCCCGTATTGCCGCCTGACTTGAGGCCGCTTGTTCCTCTTGATGGGGGCCGTTTTGCCACCTCTGATTTAAACGATCTTTACCGTCGGGTCATCAATCGGAATAATCGTTTGAAAAGGCTCTTGGAGTTGAATGCCCCTGATATTATTGTTCGAAACGAAAAGAGAATGCTGCAGGAATCCGTGGACGTTCTTTTTGACAATGGTCGAAGGGGTAAGGTCGTTACCGGCGCCAATAAGAGACCTTTCAAA
>JBAUSV010000186.1:0-2885 GCA_049581885.1 Gammaproteobacteria bacterium
CCGACCGACTGCGTAGCAGTTGGGCGGTCGGCTGTAGCGCCTGGTTAGGCCCGTGATCAGTAGGCATGCATCAGTACCAAACCAAGGAGAAGCATCGGCGTGGCTGTAGCCACGGACGATAGCACTATGAACGATCGGGACAACCTAGGACGCACCCAACAAGCAACACCCAAGCCTAGCAATCCGCAGGCAATAGGCACGGGAGCTAATAAAAAAGCAAATTGCCATTGTGCTGCGCCCGCACCAACAAGACGACCTGAAATCGCAGCTATATAAGTTACCAACAGGTTAAACGTGATGTACCCGGATGCAGATAAAGCCAACACCACAATAACCTTAGGGATAATCTGTTTTTTCATTAATGCCCTAACTATAACTAGCCGTCGAATCGACGTCTAATCTGGCTATGTGACGTATAATCATGTCGAAATCGTACCATATCGCATGAAAGAATGGAATCGCATAAAGGGAATACGTCATCAGTCGGGGTAAGCTCTTCATCAACCAATAAAAATTCACCCAAGTTACTCGATCAGGTTCGATCCGAAATCCGCAAGCGACACTATAGTTTGCGGACCGAACAGTCTTATATACATTGGATCAAGCGCTTCATCCTGTTTCATGGGAAGCGGCATCCGCATGATATGGGCGCTGCGGAGATCGAGGCGTTTCTGAGCGATCTGGCGGTGCGCCAGGACGTTGCTTCGAGCACACAGAATCTGGCGCTTTCAGCCATTCTGTTCCTCTACCGGGACGTGCTGGGCGTGAATTTACCGTGGCTGGACGGGATTACCCGCGCCAAGAAACCGCAACGGCGACCCGTGGTGCTTTCCCGCTCCGAAGTTCAACGGCTGCTGGATGAGTTGCCGGCCGATGTGCCGGGGCTGATTGCCCGGCTTCTGTATGGCACCGGCATGCGCCTGATGGAAGGCGTAAGGCTGCGGGTGAAGGATCTCGATTTGTCGCGAGGCGAAATACTTGTGCGCGACGGCAAGGGCGCAAAGGACCGTGTCACCGTGTTGCCGCAAACGCTGGTGGAGCCGTTGCGTGCGCATCTGACGGTGCGGCGAACGACGTATGAGCGTGACAGAAAGCAAGGCCGTGCCGCTGTGTGGCTGCCGCATGCGTTGGCGCGCAAGTACCCCAGGGCAGTCGGCGAATGGGCCTGGCAATACGTGTTTGCAGCGGCACGTTTTTCGACCGACCCGAGGACGGGCGCCGTGCGGCGTCATCATCTGAGCGAGCAGCAAGTACAGCGTACAGTGCGGGCAGCAGCGCTGCGTGCGGCTCTGACCAAACCGGTTTCTCCGCATGTATTGCGGCATTCCTTTGCGACACATGTGCTCGAGTCGGGCTACGACATTCGCACGGTGCAGGAATTGCTGGGGCACAAGCATGTAGAGACCACCATGATCTATACGCATGTGCTGAACCGTGGCGGCCGTGGCGTCAGGAGTCCGCTGGATTTTTAGCCCACCGGGCCGTTTGGGCAAGCCCTTCAGCGCGGGACGCGCAGGCCGCCGGGCACGCCTCTTGGCGAGAGCAGGATCTGGAAGAGCTGGTCGTCGCGGGTGCGGAAGGTGGCGGCGGAGCACATGAGGTAGAAGCGCCACATGCGGCGGAAACGTTCGCCGTATTTGTCTTTCAGTTCCGGCCAGGCACGTTCGAAGTTTGCGTACCAGGCCATGAGCGTGCGGTCGTAGTCGGTGCCGAAGTTGTGCCAGTCCTCGATCACGAACAGGCGTTCCACCGCGCGGCTGATCTGGCGCGGCGAGGGGATCATGCCGTTGGGGAAGATGTATTTCTCGATCCACGGGTCGGTGCGCGTGAGCGAGACGTTGCCGCCGATGCTGTGCAGCAGGAACAGGCCATCGGGCTTGAGCAGGCGGCGCGCGGTGCGCATGTAGGTGCGGTAGTTGCGGTGGCCGACATGCTCGAACATGCCGATCGAGACGATGCGGTCGTATTCGCCGCGGTGGGCACGATAATCCTCGACGCGAATCTCTACCGGCAACCCCTCACATAGCTTGCGGGCATACTCGGCCTGCTCGTTGGAGACGGTAATGCCGACCACCGACACGCCGTAGCGCTCGGCGGCGAACTTCGCCATGCCGCCCCAGCCGCAGCCGATGTCGAGCAGTTTCATGCCCGGCTGGAGCCCGAGCTTGCGGCAGGCGAGGTCGAGCTTCGCTTCCTGCGCCTCGTCGAGCGTCGTCGCGTCCTTCCAGTAGCCGCAGCTGTAGATCATGCGCCCGTCGAGCATGCGCTCGAACAGGTCGTTGCCGAGGTCGTAGTGCGCCTCGCCGATCCGGAAGGCGCGGCGCCCGCTTTGCAGGTTGACCAGGTGCCCGAGCGCCCAGCGCAGGACCTTCTGCGGCATCGCGAGCGAGCGGTCCAGGTTCGCGTCAATGATGCGGGCCATGAGTTCATCCAGCCGATCGGCGTCCCACCAGCCGTCCATGTAGGCTTCGCCGAAACCCAGTGAACCGTGTGCGAACACGCGTGCGAACAACCGCGGATCGTGCACCCGGATGTCCCACGGCCGATCGCCGTCAATGCGAACGTCGGCGATGGTGAGCAGGCGCTCGGCCTTGCGCTGCAGGCGCAGCGCGGTCGCCGTCGTCCGGGATGGCGTATTCCCTCCCATGTCCGCCATCTTAACCGCTGCTTTCGGTACGTTCGCCGACCTCGACCCGGTAGTCCCGGCCTTCCCAGGCATCGCGCGCGCGCCAGCGGAAGGTTAATTCGACCGTCGATCCGGCAGGCAGTGCCCGGGTCGGCAGGTCCACGCTGTGCAGGCCGAGACCTGCCTCGCGGGTGTCGTCGTCGCGCACGTTGGTCCAGCCGTCCACGCCCCAGTGCACGGTGGCCGCTTCGGGCAGCAC
>JBAUSV010000187.1:0-23702 GCA_049581885.1 Gammaproteobacteria bacterium
GGCCCTGGCCGTGACCTTCGCGGGCCACTCGATCGCCGAGGTCTCGGCGCTCACCGTCATCGCCGCGGAGCGCTGGATGAACGGCCTGAAGCTCGACGCCCGGGCGAAGGCGATCGCCCGAGACGCGGTGGCGGAAATCCGCGGCCGCCTGGGCTTCCTGGAACGCGTCGGACTGGGTTATCTCAGCCTCGACCGCTCCGCACCGACGCTCGCCGGCGGCGAGGCCCAACGCATCCGTCTCGCCGCGCAGCTCGGCTCCAATCTGCGCGGCGTGTGCTACATCCTCGACGAGCCCACCATCGGCCTGCATCCGCGTGACCATGCCGAACTGCTGAGCGCACTCAAGACCCTGCGCCGCAAAGGCAACACCGTGGTGGTGGTGGAGCACGACGAGGCCACCATCCGCGCCGCGGAGCATTTGCTCGATTTGGGTCCCGGCGCCGGCGCCAACGGCGGGCACATCGTCGCCCAGGGTTCGCTCGCTACGATCAAGCGGGCGCGCAATTCGGTGACGGGCAACGCGCTGAGCCACCCACCGCAGCATCCGCATTTCCCGCGCCGACCCGTAAACGCGAAGTCACCGGCGCTGCGCATTCGCGAGGCCGACCTGCACAACCTGCGCGTCAGGGATGCGCGTATCCCGCTCGAACGGCTGGTCTGCGTGACCGGTGTCTCGGGCAGCGGCAAGAGCTCGCTGATACGCGGCATGTTGCACCCCGCCCTGCGCGAGGCGCTCGACCGGAAGCGCGGCAAGCCACATGCCGGGAACGGCACCCTCAGCGGTTACGACTCGCTGGCCCGCGTTCTGGAAGTCGACCAGACGCCGATCGGCAAGACTCCTCGCTCCTGCCCGGCAACCTACGTCGGTATCTTCAACGACATCCGCAAGCTCTTCGCGCAGACGCCGGAAGCGCGTGTGCGTGGCTTCGACGCCAGTCGCTTCTCGTTCAACACCGGCAAGGGGCGCTGCGCGAGCTGCGACGGCCAGGGCCTGAAGCGCATCGAAATGAGTTTCATGCCCGACGTCACCGTGCCCTGCGAGACCTGCGGCGGCGCCCGATACAACCGCGAAACGCTCGCCGTCACCTGGTGCGGCAAGACCGTCGCCGAGGTGCTCGCGATGAACGTAAGCACTGCGCGCGAGTTCTTCAGCGTGCACCCACGCGTGCACCGGGCGCTCGCCCTGCTCGACGACGTCGGCCTCGGCTACCTCACACTAGGCCAGCAGAGCCCGACGCTTTCGGGCGGCGAGGCGCAGCGCCTGAAACTCGTGACCGAACTCGCCAAAGCCGATTCCAGCCGTGGCGGGCCGACGCTGTATCTGTTGGACGAGCCCACGGTCGGCCTGCACATTGCCGATGTCGAACGCCTCACCGGGGTGCTGCACCGCCTGGTGAAAGCCGGACACTCCGTCGTGGTCATCGAGCACAACCTCGACCTCATTGCCGAAGCGGACTGGATCGTCGATCTGGGCCCCGAAGGCGGCGAGCGTGGCGGGCGCATCGTCGCCAGCGGCCCGCCCGAGCGCCTGGCCACCCGCAACAGCCCAACAGCCGTCGCTCTCGCCGAATTCCTCGCCTCCCGTCACCAAACGAGGAAACACGCCACCTGAAAAATAGACCGTTTATCCGTACAAAACGACCGTTTGGCGCCAAAAAACAGACAATAAGGCCACAGCACACTATAGTCCACGCATGAACAAAGCACTGCAGAGCGGTTTCACGCTCATTGAGCTACTGATAACGATTGCGATCGTGGCGATCCTGGCGGCTATTGCAGTGCCTTCCTACCGGTACTTCATCGCCGGCAATCGCGTGGCAACCGAAATGAACACTTTCATCTCCGACCTTCAGTATGCGCGTGAGGCCGCAATCAAGCGTGGCCAGAACACAACGATCTGCGCGAGCGCGAACAAAACCAGCTGCAGTGGCAGCGGTTCGTGGAACACCGGCTGGATCGTGTTTGTGGACGTGAACGGAGACGGTGTCCGGGACACGGCAACCGATACGCTGCTTCGTGTTCACGGCCCATTGGGATACGGCAGCAACAACGATTCGATGACGGGCAACACAACCTACGTACAGAACAAGATCAGCTACAACCGATTTGGCATGCTGGCCAATAATGCAACCGGCACTAATGCCGGCACCATTACCCTGCATACCCCGACTGACGTAACGGCCTTGCGCCGCTGCCTCGTGATCTCCGTCATCGGAAAACCACAATCGGACTCCGGGAGTAACTGCCCTTGAAAATGCAAAAAGGCTTCAGCCTGATCGAGGCCCTCATCGCGCTGCTGATCATCGCGATCGGCCTGCTTGGCATCGCCGAGCTGCAGGCCGCCTCCGTGTACCGCACGCATACCGGGGAAATCAACGGCCTTGCAGCCGTCGAGGCGCAAAGCATTGTGGCCGCCATGATCGCCAACCCCAACGCCTTTCCCGCGAGTGGAACGGCCGCTGACTACAACACACTGGATGCCGTCACCGTCAGCTATCCAACCGATTGCGCCACTACGGCGTGCAGCCCAACCGACATGGCGCTTTATGACCTGCACCGGTGGGGCGCGGAGCTGGCCAACGATCTGCCGCAAGGCAAGGGTGCGATAGCTTGCGCTCAAACCCCGCCGCAATGCACCGTCACCGTAAGCTGGAACCAGAAACAGATGGCCGCCTCGGCAGGCACCTCAACAGGTGCCATTAAGACCATGAAATATGCACTAGTGGCACACCCATGAACCAACTCCCGCACAATCCTGCTCAGCACGGGCTCTCGCTGATCGAACTGATGGTCGCGCTTGCACTCAGCCTGTTTCTCATTGCTGGCGTCGTAGTAGTGTTTCTCTCCACCAACCAGAGCTATCGGGTACAGAAGCAGGTGGCTGCTCTGCAACAACACGAAAGACTGGCGGCCACTTTTGTCGGTTCAGTGGTGCAATCGGCGGGTTACTACGCAGAACCGATGACCTTCGACAGGGATAGTGCCTTCCCCGTAAACAGCACTTTTATCAACTCCGGTCAGTCCATTTACGGTACCGCCAGCAGTTATGCGAGCGGATACAACGACACGATCTCCCTGCGCATGCTGCCGGGCCCCGATGATCAGGTGCTGAACTGCCTCGGCGACAGAAACACCAGCGCAACAGCTCAGCTCTACGTTAACAAGTTTTTCCTCAACACCACCAACCAGCAACTGGAATGCACCCTGAGCGGACCGGGAATTTCCACCCAAACCCAACCCCTGCTCGATGGCGTCACCAGCCTCCAGTTCCTCTACGGCGTGGACACCAATGGCGACGGCTCGGCCGATAGGTACCTGGACGCCACCGCCATCACGAACTGGAGCGCCGTGCGTTCCGTAACGATGGTGCTTGGCTTTGCCACCCACAATGCAGCCACGGGCCAAGCCAATACCGTCGGCAAGCCGGTTCTATTCCGCGCGACTTTCCCGATCCGGATCACCAGCCAGTGAGAACGTCCATGCCAACGACAACCGCCGCTACCGCATCCCCACGCTTGCTCTGGCAGGCAACAGCCCGCGGATTTGCCCTGTTTACGGCGCTGATTTTTCTGCTCGTAATGACACTGATCGGGGTAACCATGTATAGCGATGTAATCCTGCAACAGCGCATGGCAGGTAACATTCAGCAAAAGACCATGGCTCTCTCGGCAGCCGACAGCGCGACGCGAGTAGCCGAGGAGCTCGTGCAGGCTACCAATCTGCCCATCCAGACCACGTGCAGCGGACAGACCACGACACCGCGGATCTGCCTCTTCAACACGCTGGCCAACCCGACCTTGGACGCCACTTGGTCGACAAGCGGTAGCGGTGTGCAACTCACGGCGTTGACTTTCGCCGGCGTTATAAGCCCCGGCGGCGGCATCCAGGGCGCTTATGCGGCCTACCCGCAATATTACGTGGAGCGTATTCCGCCGACCCCCGGCAACAGCATCGGCATCGGCCAGCAATACGGCGGACTCGGGATCCTGAACTTTTACCGGATTACAGCCTGGGGGGTTGGCGGCAATGCCGACGCCGTAGCCGTGACCCGCACCCTGTATATCCCATGAATGGAAACAAGGGAGCACACAAGATGAACACCATCATGAATACCATTCGCAGATCTCGTGAACTCAAACGTCGGCTGGCACTGATCATTGCCGGTGGCGCCGTCATGCTCGCGCTGGGCTCCATTGCCAATGCGTCGAGCCCGCCGATGGTGGCAATTTCCAACGTACCCCTGGTTCTGGTGCAGCCCACCGATCCGCAGGTACTGGTCGTACTGCCAAACTCCCAGTCCATGGATGGCGACCTCTCGGGAGCGATCATGACCGGTTCGGGTATCGTCGGTTCCCTGCACGGCTCCTCCTCGCCGGTGAACTACACCGTTCCTGCCGGCTTTACCGCGCCCGTGCAAAACGCGGTTGCCGGCCAAGCCCCATACACCGTCAATTCAGGCGGCACGCTTTACGACAATTCCGCGAGCCGGCTCAATGTCGCCAAGCAGTCGATTCAGAAGGTGCTGCAGCAGTATGCACCGAATTTCGACTTCGGTCTCATGACCTACAACACCAGCGGACTCGGGCGCTACACCACCTGGGTGTACTACATGAGCGGATCCGGGGGGTTCGCCTTCGGCGACAGCGGCGATACGCCGCCGGCGGGTACCCGTTGGATTCCCAACCCCTGTTACCAGTCGAACACCGGGTACTGTAACCAAATCGCGTGGGTTCTCGGCTCGGGCGCGCGCTCCCAGCCCGACATGGCCATCGCGGCCAGCTCGGACGACGCCGACATCAACGACGTACTCTATGCTGGCGGCCTGTCCCCCGTGTGCCTCGACTATGGCGGTCATAACCCGCCGACACCCTACCCACCCTATCGGACGCTTGGCCAATACAATAGCGGCAACATTCTGGTTGGATACTATCGCTCTACGGGCTATTGCGCTACGCAGACCGGCCCGACCAATGCTGGCTACGTGCCCTTCAGCAGCCAGGTCATGTACTCCGAACGCGGCTTCGGATTCTACGTCTCCAGCCAATCCCGTAACTCCGGCGACATCCTCGTTCCCGTCGCCCCGGCCGCCACCAACGGCGCTCCGACACCGGCCCAGATCTCCACCTATATCGCCAAGTTCACCCCCTATCTGGCGCCTGAAACCAACCGGGGCACCAGCGAGATAAAGGCACTCGCTGTCCAATCTCCAATCGCGGGACTGATGAGATGGGCAAACAAGTATTACACCAGCGGCGCATCCGGGTACCCGAAACCACCGAGCAATAACGGCTGCACGCCCCACCGCTATGTGGTCATGATTACCGACGGTCTACCCACCGAGGATCTGGACGGCCAATCATGGCCCCCGCTTGGCACGGCCTCCTCCGAAGGCTACGGTGTACACGCCACCTTCAACCTGGTGGGCGGCGGCACCGTGGCCGATACCGATCCAAACTTCGCTAGCGATGTCCAGGCTGGAGAAACCACCACGCTCGCATCTACCAACGACCAAGCCCTTCAGGATGCGATCGACCAGCTTGACGCGCTCAAGAGCAACCAGATTCAAACTTATATCGTCGGCATGGGTGCTGGCGTGGACCCGACCAAGAATCCGGCGGCCGCAGCGACGATGAAAGCCATGGCACTGGCCGGCGGCACCAGCAACTACTTCCCCGGCGTCACCCCTCAAGACGTCGTGAACGACATGCAGATCATCTTCGCCCAGATTCAGGCGGCCAACCAGTCCACAACAACGGTGGCGGTCAATTCGACCTCATTCCAGTCCAACCAGGCTGTTTACCAGGCCCGCTTTGACACCGCCTCTTTCGGCTGGACGGGCAATCTGGTGGCCTTCCCGGTAATGGCAAACGGCACCGTGGATCAGTTGCCTGCCGATCAGTTGTGGGATGCGCGGAGCTGGATGCAAACAGCCTATGCCGGCACGGGCTGGGATACCAACCGCTTGGCCGTCACCATGAATTCGGCTACCGATACGGCTGTCCCGTTCCGCTGGGGCAATCTGAGCAGCACGCAGAAAACCGAATTCGAGACCTACTGGAACACATTGACCGTTTCCCAGCAAAGTACCTTCTTCGGCAATTCTCAGAGCAACTACGGCAAGGCCGTTCTTAATTATCTACGCGGCGATCAAGCGCTTACTCAATCCTCCAGTCCCAATGGCGGACCGTTCCGCGACCGCTCTTACCTGCTGGGCGACATCGTGAACAGCGCGCCGCTTTACGTCGCAGCCCCCAATGGCGTGTATCCCGGCAACAGCTACTCCACCTTTGCCCACAGCCATGCAAGCCGCAAACCGGTGATCTACGTAGGTTCCAACGATGGCGCCGTGCATGCCTTCGATGCCTCTAACGGTCACGAAATTTTCGCCTTTTTCCCGCGGGGTCCTTTCTCCAAGCTGCCCGACCTGACGCTGCCCGGCTACAATTCCAACCACGAGTTCTTCGTGGATGGCTCGCCCAATGCCGGCGATGTGCAGTTCGCCGACGGCAGTTGGCACAGCCTCCTGGTCGGTGGCCTCAACGCGGGAGGTGCGGGCATTTACGCCCTGAACATCACCAACCCGTCGAACTGGACTTCGGAAAGCGCCGTCGCCTCCGACGTGTTGTGGGATATCACCAGTGCGACACCCGGCTTCAGCCACCTCGGCCTGACTTACAGCCAGCCGCAGATTGTGCAGATCGCCTGTAACGGGATCAACTGCAATAGCAGTGGCAACACCTTCGCGGTGATTTTCGGCTCCGGCTACAATAACGACAACGGCAATCCGTATCTTTACGTAGTGAACGCCGAAACCGGCGCACTGATCAAGGCATTCGACCTGTGCAGCGCGAATCCCAGTCAGTGCAGCAGCTCGCTGGCCAACGGACTCTCGACGCCGGTGGTCGTCTCCAGCACCGGCACCACCGTGTCAGACCGCGTCTATGCCGGCGACCTGCAGGGCAACCTGTGGCGCGTGGACCTCTCCGATCCCAACCCGACCAACTGGAGCGCCACCGTGCTTTTCAAGGCCCAGAATGGAGGCAACGATCAGCCGATCACCACCCAGCCGGTGGTCTCCTTCGCGCCGCCCGGCGCAGGTGGCGGCATCATGGTGTACTTCGGCACCGGGGAGTATCTCGGTCCGCCGGACATCGTCAACACCGGCGTACAGAACTTCTATGGCGTGCTCGACAAAAGCTCGACCATCGGACTCCCATTCAGTTCTTCACTTCTGAAGACGGTTACGTTGTCCACCACGACCGTCGACGGTCAGCAGGTCCGCGTCGCGAGCGGTAGTCCCATCAACTGGTCCAGTGGTGACCGCGGCTGGAAAATGCCGCTTCCCGACTTGGGGGAACGCATGATTACCACCCCCCGTTTGATTGGCGGACGCGTCGTGTTCACCACCTTTACCCCGAGCAAGGCCGCCTGCTCAGCCGGGGGATTCAGTTGGCTGATGATCGTCAACTACGCGACCGGCGGTCAATTACCTGGACCGGAGCTGGATCTCAACAACGACGGCCAGCTCAACGGTGGCGACCAGGCACCTGGCGGTGTAAACCCGGTCGGCCTCAGTCTCGGACCCGGTTACGCCGCTTCACCCACCATAGTGGCCTATCATCAGGGACCGTTCAACGACCTCAAACTGATTACCGTCTCCGGCTCTCCGATCAAGAGCATCAAGGAGCGTGGCCAGCCTCGAGGCGTGCTATCTTGGTCCGAAATCCGCTGAACGCGGAGGAGTCGATATGCGTTTGACAAGCACTCTATTGTTCGCTACCGCCTTGGCGCTTGCGAGCGCCGGCGCTCTGGCGAACCGGCCGGTAACGACATTACCCTCCGGCGCGGTAGTGGACCTCGACACCGGGGTCGTGACTACCCCGACTGGCACGCACTACACACTGTCCACAGCAAGGCTCAGAGCTCTAAGGGAACGTCTCACCCACGGCGTAAACACCACATTGGCTCCATCGTCGGCAACGGAAATATCAGGCGGACGAAATGACGGTGACCGCCAGCAGCAAGGGCAGCCGCCACAATGAAGGCGCGCGGATTTTCGCTGATCGAGCTGATGATCACGATCATTATTGCGGCGATTCTGACCGCCGTCGCGATACCGCTCTATACGGGCTATGAAGCGCGTGCCCGGCGGACCGCCGCGATCAATGCCCTGGAGACGATGGCCTCGCGCGAGGAAGGCTACTATAGCCGCTATAACAAATATCCCACCTCCCTGACGGCGCTCGGCTATGCCAACGCAACGGTCACCACCAAGGGTGGTTACTATAATGTCAGCATTGCGACGCCAGCCAGTGCCACCACTTACGTACTCAAGGCGGTACCCACGGCCGTCGGCAATCAGAATAAGGACAAATGCGGCACCTTTACGCTCGATGCGCTGGGAAACAAAACCGCAGATCAGACGAATTGCTGGGAACAATAAACCGCCAAGCGTCTATATACAGACTTCTGGAGCCTGAATTGCCGCATTCTGTATTAGCGCAGGAGTTGTGCGCAGCAATTGCAGGAAATGGCTCCCGTAAAATAGGCGCTTGCCGGCATCAGGCCCTGACATGTCACCAAAAGTGATCGACAGCATTATTCCCATAGCGCCCGAGCTCGCCCGCCAGGGTTTGCGCGGACTGGAACGCGAGGCGCTGCGCGTCACGCCGAATGGTCACATCTCACAGACCCCACATCCGCATAAACTCGGATCAACCCTGACCCATCCCACCATCACTACCGATTTTTCCGAAGCCTTGCCGGAATTCGTGACCGCGCCGCACGCCAGCAGCCTCGACACCCTCGGCGAACTGGAAACAATTGAAGCCTTCGTCGCACGCAATCTGGGTGAAGAGTTGCTGTGGATGACGAGCATGCCTTGCTTCATCGACTCACCGGACACGATCCCCATCGCCGAATACGGCTGCTCCAACATCGGGCGCATGAAACATCTCTATCGCGTGGGACTCGACCTTCGCTACGGACGAGCAATGCAGGTGATTGCCGGCGTGCACTTCAACTACTCCTTCCCCGATGAGTTGTGGGTACCATTACTGACCGACCGCGGACAGAAGGCGGATCGCGCGGCGCGCGACGCCGCTTGGATGGGACTGGTGAGGAATGTACAGCGTCACGGTTGGGTGTTGGCCTACCTGTTTGGCGCCTCACCCGCCGTATGCCCAAGCTTCATGCAGCACCCGCCCTGCTGGCTCAAGCCGCTCGCCAACGGCACGCTGGCCGCGCCTTACGCCACTTCGCTGCGGCTCTCCGACATCGGCTACAAGAACCGCCGCCAGGACGCGCTGACCGTCTCCACCAATTCACTCGCCGATTACATCGCCGATCTGACTCGCGCGCTGGCAACCGAGGAACCGGCCTACGCCGCCATCGGAGTGCGGGCAGGCGACGAATGGCGCCAATTATCTGCCGGCTTGCTGCAGATCGAAAATGAATACTACGGCCTGGTGCGTCCCAAGTGCCGCCCACGCAGCGCCGAACGCCCCACGCTCACCCTCGCCCGCGACGGCGTACGCTACGCCGAAGTGCGCGCTCTCGATATTGACCCCACTACTCCACTCGGAATTCGCAGCGAGACCATGGATTTTCTCGAACTGTTCATGTGGTTCTGCCTGCTCGCGCCCAGCCCGCCGCTCAGCGCAGGCGATCACCTGGAAATCGACTACAACCAGCGCAACGTCGCCGTGCGCGGGCGCGAACCCGGTCTGCAACTGCGCCGCGCGGGCCAGTGTGTTGCGCTCGATACATGGGGCCTCGAAATTGTTTCTGCCATGGCGCCCTTTGCCGAACACCTCGATCAAGGCCTTGGCACAACGCCCTATGCGCAAGCGCTGACTGGCGCCGAAACCCGGCTGCGCGATCCCTCACTGACGCCTTCGGCCCGAGCGCTGGGAGAAATCGAGGCGATACCGGGCGGCTTCATGGCATGGGCGCTCGAACGAGCCCGGACGCACACTGCGAGACTGCGCAAACACGCTCTCGACTCCGCCACACTCGAACGCTACGCCGACATGGCCAGAGACTCCCTCGTCCATCAACGCGAACTCGAAGCCGCACCACAGGAACCGTTCACCGACTTCCTCGCCCATTACTATGCCGGTGTAGGGCACCCGTAATCCGGACTGGGAATTTTCCGCATGCAGTTTTCTCTACACAAACCGCCCACGCCGACACCGCTTTCCGCAGCGCTGAGCGCACTGGAAGACGTCGTACTCGGCAAGCCGGAAAAGATTCACCTGGCCCTGGTGTGCCTGGTGGCCGGCGGTCATCTGCTGATCGAAGACATCCCGGGCGTAGGCAAGACCACGCTCGCACGCGCCTTGGCCCAGGTGCTCGGGCTCCGGTTCCAGCGCATCCAGTTCACCAGCGACCTGTTGCCCGCCGATATCATCGGCGTCACTGTGTTTGAGCGCGAGCACGAGCGTTTCGCGTTCCGACCCGGCCCGTTGTTCACCGAAGTCGTGTTGGCCGACGAGGTCAACCGCGCAACACCGCGCGCACAAAGCGCCCTGCTCGAAGCGATGCAGGAAATGCAGGTGAGTGTGGACGGCAAAACCTACCCCTTGCCGCGCCCCTTTTTCGTGATCGCGACCCAGAATCCGCTGGAGCAGATCGGCACCTATCCGCTGCCCGAATCGCAACTCGACCGTTTCGCCATGCGACTGGATCTCGGCTATCCTACGATGGAGGCCGAACGCGCGCTCTATCAGGCGGAGGATCGCCGCGACGTGCTCGCCCGCCTGAAACCAACCCTGACCCCGCACGAAGTGATCGAACTGCAAGCCCGTGCCGGCCAGATCACCGCCGCACCGGCGCTGATCGATTACGTGCAGGCACTGGTGGCCTGGACCCGCCACGGGCAACGCTACGAGCATGGTTTGTCGCCGCGTGCCGGACTCGGCCTCGTGCGTCTGGCGCGCGCCCATGCGCTGATCGTCGGACGCACCGCCACCCTGCCGGAAGACGTACAGGCCGTACTGCCCGCGGCCGTCAGCCATCGGCTGCGCCCGCGCGATCTCGCCGTCACCGGCCACGACATCGGACGCGAACTGATCGAGGCCGTCCCGATCCCCTGACGGGACTCGGCACCGGTTTTTGTTCATGAATCTCTTGCGTCCTCTGACCGGCTGGATCGAGCGCACAACCACCCGCCGTGCGCTCGGTACACACTGGCCGGAAACGCTCGAGCGCTCGCAAGTCTTCATTCTGCCCACCGGCTTCGGACTGCTCGCCGCGGTAGCCACCCTGGTTCTGTTGATGGTGGCACTGAATTACCAGAACAGCCCCGTGTTTCTGCTCACGTTCCTGCTCGGTGCCCTGCTCTGCACGGCTATGGTGATCTGTCACCGGCATCTGCGTGGACTGGTCATTGAAGCGGCTGCGGCGGAACCGGTATTTGCCGGAGAAACCATTCATTTGCGCATCAGCCTGTTCAATTCTCGACGCAACACGCGGCGCGGCCTGATCGGTTTTTCCGGCAAGCGGAACGGTACGGAAATCACCCTGGCCCCCGGCGCATCCGGTCAGATCGAACTGATCCTGCCGCCCCGTGTGCGCGGCCGTCATTCCCTACAACATCTGGGCCTCGCCGACAGCGAACCCTTCGGTGTGTTTCGTGCGTGGAGTCGGCTTGCCCCGCTCGAATGCATCGTGTATCCGCTCCCCGCCGCGCACGCCTCACCACCACCGGGCTCGGCAGAAGGCATGAGTCACGGCGAAGCGAATGCCGAGCCGGAAGACTTTGCCGAACTCGCGCGTTACCGGCCCGGCGACCGGCCCGGCCAGATTGCATGGCGAGCCTATGCCCGCAGCGGCACTCTGGAACGCAAGCACTTCGCGAGTGGCGGCACCGCATCGCGCTGGCTCGATTTCGACGCCGCACCGGGCACGGACACCGAAACCCGCCTGTCGATCATCGCTCGCTGGGCCTTGATGGCCGAGCGTGACGGCACACTATGGGGCCTGCACCTGCCCCAGCATCGCATCGCTCCTGGCTGCGGTAGCGCCCACCTCGCTCGCTGCCTGCGCGCACTGGCGCTGTTCCCAGGCCCCTACGATGACAACGGCAGCTGAACCCGCCGCAGCTCCGGTTCAGGCACGGTTGACGCTGCTCGCGCTGGTGGCTGCCACACTGCCGTTCTTTTTCATGTTGCCGCCCTGGGTCGCAGGCGGCGCGCTCGTCCTCATCGCCTGGCGCGGACTGGCTCTGCGCGGACACATCCAGCCACCCGGCCTCTGGATACGGGTTCTATTACTGCTTGTCGGTCTGCTCGCCGTGGTCGCGAGCTTCCGTAGCTTCGGTGGCGCCACGGCGGGCGGCGCCTTCCTGATCATTACCGTCGCGCTCAAGGCGTTGGAAAGCCGCACCCGGCGCGATTTTCGCATCGTCACCCTGGCCACCTGGTTTTTGCTCGCCGCCGCCTTCCTTCTTAACCAGTCCCTGCCGTTCGCCCTGTATTCGGTGCCGGTGGTCTGGCTTGCGACGCTCGCCTTGCTTGCGGACGCAACCCAGGAGCGATGGAAGACGCTCGCGAAACGGGCCGTCTGGCTGCTCGCCGCGGCCTTGCCGCTCGCTCTCGTGCTGTTTCTGCTTTTTCCACGCCTGCCGGGGCCGCTATTTCGCTTCGGTGCGCCTCACCTAGCGAGCGTAAGCGGGCTGGCCGACTCGCTCTCTCCGGGCAGCATCGGTTCACTGACCACCTCCAACGCCGTGGCCTTTCGTGTACATTTCGACGGTGCAGTGCCACCGCCCGACAAGCGATACTTTCGCGGCCCCGTGTTCGAACGCTACGATGGCGAGCGCTGGCTCCCCGGCCGCTCGTACGGCGGACAACCCCACTTTCAGATTCACGGCAAACCCGTGCATTACCGCGTACTGGAGCGCGCCAACGGCACCCACTACCTGTTCGCTCCGACCCTGCCCGTTCATCTCTCGACGCCCGCCAATTTCACTGCACGCTATGAGATGCTGGCACCGCACCGCATCTGGAACGACGTCGCCTATACCGGTGTGTCCTATCTCGACTACACGGAACAGACCACACTATCGGCCCGTGCCCGTGCGGCCAATCTCGCCCTGCCGCAAGGAGATGACCCCAGAGCGCATGCGCTAGCCGTCAAATGGCGCCGTGCCAATTCGAGCGCCAGCGAGGTAGTACAAACCGCACTTGCCTGGTTTCATGACCAACCGTTTTACTACACACTGTCCCCCGGCCGGCTGAGCGGTCCGAATCGGGTGGACCAATTCCTGTTCGACACCCGGCGCGGATTCTGTGAGCATTACGCCAGCGCCTTTGCGGTACTGATGCGCGCCGCCGGTATTCCCGCCCGCATCGTCACCGGCTATGCTGGCGGTGCCATCAATCCCTACGACGGCTGGTTGGTACTGCGCCAATCCAATGCTCACGCCTGGGACGAAGTGTGGCTCGCCGGACGCGGCTGGGTCAGAGTGGATCCGACTTCCGTCATCCCGGCCACGCGGGTCGAATCGTCGGCCACGCGAACGCTCGCTACCAGCCCAACTGCCAGCCCGCGTTTCGCGTCTGGTGGCTGGCTGTGGCAGGTGCGCTACGCATGGGACGCCGTGAACACGGTCTGGACCGAATACGTGGTCGGCTTCGACCCCGCATTGCAACAACGTCTGCTGAACCAACTCGGCCTGGCCCGGGCGGGTCCTTTCGCGGCCGCAGTGCTGATGGTGGCGGTGGTGCTGGGCGCCGGAGTGCTGGCATTTCTGCTTGGACTCGCACGCCTGAAAACCGGCTCCGGAGATCCGGCACACACACTTTATTTGCGCTGGTGCCGACGCCTCGCGCGCCACGGTCCGGTGCGCGCGCCCGGCGAAGGGCCGCTGGATTTTGCCGCCCGGGTGGTACGCGAATCGCCCCGCCACGCGGAATCCGCCAAGGTGGTGACATCGCTCTACATCAACGTGCGCTATGCGGGCAACGCGGCGCTACTCCCCGCGCTCAAGCGCCACGTCCAGCACGGATAAAAACTCCCGGAGTATGCTGATGAATGGCTGGCGAAGCTGGAAGTGGGTAAAAGTCTTTGAGCACCGAATTGCCACGCCCGATCTGAACCGCACAGGCTCTACAAGAAAGACATCACCCGCCTGCACGATCCTGCCTGGCTTTATAGTTCGATCGCCGACGTGTCTGGCGACCGCCGCTTAAGACGTAGTGCGACATTGACCAAGCCAATCATGACAGGTACTTCCACGAGCGGACCGATGACTGCCGCGAAGGCCTGACCACTCGCGATGCCGAATGTACCCACCGCCACCGCAATCGCCAACTCGAAGTTGTTCGAAGCCGCCGTGAACGCCAACGTGGTTGACTGGGAATGGTTCGCCCGATACCGTCGGCTCATCGCGTAGGACACGAAAAACATAAGGATGAAGTAGATAATCAGCGGCGCAGCCACACGCACCACTTCCAGTGGCAGGGTCACGATTTCCCGGCCCTTGAGCGAGAACATGACAACGATCGTGAACAGCAGCGCCCACAGAGTAAGGCGCGAGGTCCGCGTCACGAAGACCTCCCGATACCATGCCTCGCCTTTGCGTCGCACCAAAAACACTCGTGTCAGGAATCCCGCCACGAAGGGAATACCAAGGTAAATGCCCACACTCTCGGCAATCGCCATGATGCCAACGTGTACCGTGGCTCCGGCAAAGCCCAGCCAGCGCGGCAGGATCGCCGCGAAGAACCAGGCGTAAAGCGCATAGAAAAAGACCTGGAAGAGGGAGTTCAGGGCGACGAGTCCGGCGGCGAACTCCGCATCGCCCCCGGCAAGATCGTTCCAGACGATGACCATGGCGATGCAGCGCGCGATACCGATGAGGATCACCCCGTACATCAGGGCGGGATGATCCGGGAGCATCAGGATTGCCAACGCGAACATCAGAATCGGTCCGATCACCCAATTCTGCGCCAGGGAGAGTGCGAGCAGACGTGGCTGGCGGAAAATACCCGGAAGCTTCTCGTAGCGGACTCTGGCCAGTGGCGGATACATCATGAGGATCAGGCCGACGGCTATAGGAACCGAGGTGGTGCCAACGCTCAGGCTTTCGATCACGCGCGGCAAGACAGGCAACACAAATGCAATCAGAACGCCAAGCGCCATCGCAAGGAAGATCCACAGCGTAAGGAAGCGGTCCAGCCAGGGCAGGTTCCCGCCGCCGTGCCTGGGCGCTACAGACAGCGCCTTGTCGGACGGCGTCACGCTCCAGACCCCCGCCCGATGCGCTGTAATGCCTCATGCAACTGCCGCTGGGCAAGTCGTTCAATAGGGAGACTAAGGAAGAGACGGACACGCTGATCCATCGAGCGAAGCGCTTCACGGAAGGCATGTAGCCGCTTGTCCTCGTCGCCTTCCACCGCGGCCGGATCGGCGATTCCCCAATGGGCCATCGCCGGGTGTCCCGACCAGACAGGGCAGGGCTCGGCGGCTGCCTTGTCGCAGACGGTGATCACGAAATCGATTGGCGAAGCATCCGCAGCAGTGAATTCGTCCCACGACTTGCTCCGCAGGCCCACAGTCGGCAGATGTGCCTCCTCGAGCACACGGAGCGTCAGTGGGTTCACTGTCCCGGTTGGGTGACTGCCGGCACTATAGGCTTTGAACCGCTCCCTTCCGTGGTGGTTGAGCAGTGCCTCAGCCAGGATACTGCGGGCCGAGTTGCCCGTGCAGAGGAATAGAACGTTATAAGACAGCGATTCAGTCATAGAGAGCTTACATTCCAGTTATTGAAGTTTGTCGTTGCAGTTCAGCACCGTCGCCGAACCGGTGGCTGTACCTCGGTCAGGAAGGTGCAGGCTTCGGGATGCCCCTGGCAACAGTTATCCATCAGGAACCCCATGAGCTCGCTGATCGCTTCATAACGGGCGCTGTAGATAAGCCGACGTCCTTCGCGGCGGCTTTCAACCAGGTTCGCGTGGCGCAGCGCGCTCAGGTGAAAAGAGAGTGTTGCTGGCGCGAGGTCAAGATGGTCACCAATCTCGCCCGCTGGCAGACCCTCAGCACCTTGCCGTACCAGTAGCCGGAACACTCCGAGCCGGCTCTCCTGGGACAAAGCCCCCAAGGCTTTGATAGCCATCTTTATTTCCATAATTCGAATATTATTTAAATATTGAACAGATGTCAACCGATTCCAGTCACCTCCGGTCAAGCGACTGCTTTGCGCCGCAATCCTCACGTTATTCTGCTTTTGCACCGGGGCCACCACTGTTCAGACGGAGCGATCTTTTATCCAGTTGGTAGTCATCCAAACTTCACGGGATCCTCATTGCAAGGTAATGAGCGACCATTATGCTGCGCTGACTGTTACCCCTCTGGAGACTTCCCATGCGTTTCGTTGTCACCAATTTCTGGTCTGCACCCCAATCCCTGAACCGGCGCAATCTTTCCCGCATACGCACGCTCAAGCCGAGCAGTTCGCAGGACATGGCGTTGCCCATAATCGAATTAATCCCACTGACCACTGAAAGCGGTATTGCCGATTCAGGCCGACACCTCTCCGTCAATGATACGACCGCACTACTGAAAACAGCCTGACTTTTTAGTACCGCTGTCGACTATAGGGCTTTATATTAGCGCTGCTCGTCGAGTGTTCTGCCGTAGCTGCCCCACCATCATCAGCGCTATGCCAGGATCGCGTTTCCTACTGTCATAAAGTCATCGCAGAATCGTCATCAAATCTCAAAAAAACCTCTCTAATCTGCACTCGTCATTCACCGGGATGCAGACTCATGAACGAACCCATACTCCACGCAACCAACCGCTACCGGGCCGAGATCGCAAGTGGCGAGGGCGTCGTGGCCTCGCAGCGCCTGCGCTACCGTGTATTCGCCAAGGAGCTCGGCGCCGATCTGCCCGATGCCCAAACCGGACTCGACCGCGACAACTACGATCCGCACTGCCACCACCTGCTGGTACGCGATCTGGTCAGTGGCGAGATCGTTGCCTGCACGCGTCTACTCATGGACGACGCAGCTCACCGGGCCGGCGGTTTTTACTCCCAGAACGAATTCGAAATGGATCGGATCCTTACCCGGCCCGGACGTTTTGTCGAAGTCGGGCGTACCTGTGTAGACCCGCGTTACCGCAACGGGATCGTAATCGCCACGCTATGGCAGGGCATCGGCCAGATCGTCAACGCCCGCAAGGTGGATTTTCTGTTCGGCTGCGCCAGCGTATCCTTGGCGCCAGATCCTATCTATGCCAGCGCCGTGTTGCAGCGGCTGCTCACCCGCCATCGCACTGACGCCGAATTGCAGGTCGCGCCGCTTCGCAGTCTGCCGCCCTCTCCGGCGTTGCCCGCAGCACTTGCGCCGCGGATGCCCCCTCTGCTGCGTGCCTACGTCAGTCTCGGCGCCAAGGCGTGTGGCGAACCCTGCTGGGATCCGGCCTTCAATGTCGCCGATGTGTTCATGCTGCTTAGCCTGCGCGAGATCGACTCGCGTTACGGACATCATTTCCTAGCAGCGGAATCTTCACCAGAGATCCGGGAGAGAGTCCTTGCGTAAAATTTATCTTGCTCTACTTGTCGCGACCGGCTTGGCTATCGCCTTGCCCGTAGGCTGGTTGCGTACACGTGGCGGCGGCCACAGGCTAGCGCGCTGGTGGATGCGCCGGGTGGCTCGCGCGCTCGGACTCGATATCGTGGTAGACGGCATACCCGCACCCGGTCCGGCGCTGTGGTGTGCCAACCACATTTCCTGGCTCGATGTAATCGTCCTCGGTACGCTTGGCAATATGGTGTTCGTCTCCAAGGCCGAGGTGCGGGAGTGGCCGTTGATTGGCTGGTGCGCGAGGGCCGCGGGCACGGTGTTTATGCGCCGGGGTTCGGGAGCCGGCGTTAGCGATGTGCTTGCTCAAAAACTTCGCTCCGGACTGGCCGTGGCTTTCTTTCCGGAAGGCACCACGAGCACAGGCGAACGATTGCGACGGTTCCATTCGCGCCTGTTCTCCGCTGCAATGTCGACCGATGCTCTGGTGCAGCCCGTAGCGCTACGATTCAGTGAATTCGGTGCACGCAGCACAACAGCGCCCTTTGTCGGCGAGGACGAATTCCTGCCGCACCTGTGGCGCGTACTGGCCGGCGGCAGGCTGCGCGTGGAGGTCGTTTTCGCCGAACCGATCAATCCGATATGGATGGTGGACCGGCGTGCGCTGGCTCAGGCAGCGGAAGTCGCCGTAGCCACTAGCCTTCACGATCTGCCGCCTTTGACGCAGCCTTCCGGCCATGCTGCCGCAAGGCCGAACGAATTGGAGCCATTGCGAGCCTGAGCCGGTCTCAACATGGCCTCCACCCTGCGGGCCGCGCAGTTTATTGCCTGCACATTTAAATATGCCAGGGAAGCGGGTTCAATTGGTTAATCTGCGTCAGTAACAGTGGCGGAATTCAGTGTTTCACGGTCCAGCGGCAGAACCCAAAGCCCCACCAGTCCGATGACGAACAGCACCGAGATCGTGGCCACGGCAAGCCGTGGGCTGCCGGTCCAGGTCTGCACGAGCGCCACGATCAGCGGCCCAAACACGGCCGAAAACTTGCCCATGAGTCCGTAAAAACCGAAAAAGGACGCACTGTCTGCACGCGGAATCAGGCGCGCATACAACGAACGCGACAAACTTTGAGTGCCGCCCTGCACCAGACCGACCAGCACAGCCAGCAGGAAAAACTGCCAGGGCCGAGTGATGAAAGCGGCATAAATGACCACGGCGATATAGACGACAAGACCGAGCGTGATACCCGCACGCGGCCCAATGCGTTCCCCCAACCAACCGAAGGCGAGCGCCGCCGGGAAGGCGACAAACTGCGTGAGCAGCAGGGCCACTATCAGCGAACTCGACGGCAAACCGACCGCCAGACCAAAACCGACCGCCAACTTGAAGACACTGTTCACGCCGTCAATATAGAACCAGTACACGATCAGAAAACCGAGGAGCACGGGCAGCGTGCGCAGTCTTAGTACGATTTTGCGAAACTGGACGACTCCAGCCGCGAGTGCACGCCGCGTGCTTGGGCCTTTCGCCTGTTCGTGCACCCCGAAAAACAGGAACAGCGAAAACAGCCCCCACCAGGCGGCGACGGTAAGAAACGAAACACGCACCGCCGTGACCGCATCGGCCAGGCCGAACCAGTGCGGCTTCTGTACCATCGCGACATTGATCAGAAGCAACAGACCGCCGCCGAGATAGCCCAGCGCATAACCGAGCGCGGAAGTCCGGTCCAGTTGCTTCGGCTCGGCCACATGAGGCAACAGGGCATCGTAGAACACATTGCCACCGATAAAGCCGAGACTGCCCACGCCGAACAGCACCAATGCCCATACCAGCGCACCCGGACCGAGCGCAGCAAGCAGTGCTGCGGCAACCGCCCCCGGCAACAGAAACGCGGCAAGAAACCACTTGCGATGAGTGCCGTGGTCGGCCACCGCGCCGAGCAGCGGGGCGCTGAGCGCAATCACCAGCGCCACCGCACCGTTGATCCAGGCCAGCAGCGCAAAGGCCCGTCCGTGACTCAGATCGCCGCGCCAGTATTGATCCAGAAAAACCGGAAAAAATCCCGCAATCACGGTGGTGGCAAATACCGAGTTCGCAAAATCGTAGCTGGCCCAAGCCCAAGCTTGCCGGTTCAACCCCAACCGCCAGTCGAATCGCCGCATACACTCATCCCCCACAATCCGGTTCATCATACCCGGGCGCGCGATTCACCGTTGAAAGCAAGCACAAAGCCCGTGGGAGTGCAGCATGGGTGGACTCCCACGGAGTGGAGGTCGCCCCCAATCTTTCGTACGTTGACATAAAAATGTCATACACATGCAAGACCATGGATAATAGTCCTATACAGACCGCTGCGAGGCCGCATGCCGTTGAATAACCCTGCCCACTACATCAATCCGTGGCTCAGCCTGATCAACTTCAACGCGCGGGTGCTGGCACAGGCCGAGGACGAATCGATTCCGCTGCTTGAGCGGCTGAAATTCCTGTGCATTTTCTCGACCAACATGGATGAATTCTTCGAGGTTCAGGTGGCTGGCGTGAAGCAACGCACCGCACTGGGAGCCACGGATACCCGTCCCGATGGCATGCACCCGGCCGATGTACTAAAGACCATCAGCTCGCGTGCGCATGAACTGGTTTCGAACCAGTACCGCATCCTCAACGAGCAACTGATACCCGCACTGGCCGAGGAAAACATTCGATTTCTGCGCCGTCAGGAGTGGAACCCGGAACAACGCGCCTGGGTACAGGGTTATTTCCAGCACGAACTGCTGCCGATACTGAGTCCCATAGCACTGGACCCGGCGCATCCCTTTCCGAGTATTCTCAATAAAAGTCTCAACTTCATCGTGTCCATACAGTGTGCGGACGCCTTCGGACGCGCAATCGAATTTGCCGTCGTGCAGGCACCGCGCGCGTTGCCCCGGTTGGTACGGCTGCCGCCCGATATCGCCACCGGGTCGTGCGATTTCGTCTTTCTCTCATCCATCATCCACGCGCATGTGGACGACCTTTTCCCCGGCATGGAAACGCAGGGCTGTTATCAGTTCCGGGTGACGCGCAACAGCGAACTTTTCGTCGACGAAGAGGAGGTCGAGGATCTTTTGCGCGCCGTGCAGGGCGAACTATCATCACGCCGCTACGCCGGTGCTGTGCGACTGGAAGTCGCGGACCACTGCCCGACCGATCTCGCCCGCTACCTGCTTGAGGAGTTCGAACTGGGCGAAGACGACCTCTACCAGGAAAACGGGCCGGTCAATATCAACCGGCTGATGACTGTTTATGAAGTAGACCGCCCGGACTTGAAGTACGCACCGTTCGTTCCCTATATTCCCGCCGCACTGACGCGCGCCGGGAGTATCTTTGCTGAAATCCGCGCGCAGGATCAACTCCTGCATCACCCTTACGACAGCTTCCTGCCGGTGATGGAGTTTCTTCGACAGGCTGCATCCGACACCGATGTCCTTGCCATAAAGCAGACCCTGTACCGAACCGGCCCCGATTCGGCAATAGTCGATTCTTTGGTGAATGCAGCACGCGCCGGCAAGGAAGTCACCGTCGTAGTCGAAGTACGAGCCCGTTTTGACGAAGCCGACAACATCGACCTCGCCACCCGGCTGCAACGCGCCGGTGCACATGTGGTTTACGGTATCGTGGGTTACAAGGCACACGCCAAGTTGATTCTGGTGGTGCGCCGTACCGTCGACGGCCTGCGCAACTATGCCCACTTGGGCACCGGAAATTACCATCCGCGCACGGCCCGACTATACGAAGACTATGGGCTGTTTACCTGCGACGAAGCCATCTGCCACGACGTGCACAACGTCTTTCTGCAATTGACCAGCCTGGGCAAGGTGGCGTCGGGACAAAAGCTGCTGCAATCCCCGTTTGCACTGCACCAGGCAATTATCGCCAAGATCGAGCGCGAGATCGAACATGCTCGCGAAGACCGGCCTGCGGGTATCAAGGCCAAGCTCAATAGTCTGGTTGAACCGCAAGTCATTCAGGCGCTCTACGCCGCTTCGCAGGCGGGCGTGGAAGTAGATCTGATCGTACGCGGCATGTGTTGCCTGCGTCCGGGCATACCTGGCGTATCCGACCACATCCGTGTGCGCTCGATCGTGGGGCGTTTCCTGGAACATTCGCGCGTCTATTACTTCGAAAATGCTGGCGAATCGGAACTTTATTGTGCAAGCGCCGACTGGATGGAGCGCAATTTCTTCCATCGCGTCGAGATCGCCTTCCCGGTGACAGCTCCCGTGCTGCGTCAACGCATACTCGATGAACTGAACCTCTACCTGGCAGATAACACCCAAGCCTGGGCACTCGCCGCGGACGCCACCTACCGGCGCATTATTCCCGGCGATGAAACCCCTGTCAGCACGCAACAGACTCTGATGCAGCGCGCCACGGAAGCGGCTGCATTCATGCCGGCCTACGACAGCAACTTCTGAGAGGAATTCATTCGAAGCGCAGCGTGAAACCCGTTGCCCCAAGCATTCGAGCTTCCGCCTCCAGATCGGCTGCGGTCAAGGGATGGTCGCCAAGCCAGCCCGGAGGAAAACGCAAGCACAAACCCTCGGTGTCGCCGTTAATGTCCATGCCAGGTTTCGGCACCGGCAGACGGCTGCGGTGCAGCAAAACCGACAGGCGCAGCACGATGGCCAGATAGCCCGCTGCTTGCGCAAAACGTGGCGGCAACGTCGCGAATAACTGTGGCTGGAAACGTCCGCGATAGGCCCGTATCAGTGCTGCCAAAAATGTTTGCTCAGCCTTGGAAAAACCCATCAAATCGGCGTTTTCTATGATATAGGCCCCGTGCTTGTGATACCCGGAATGCGACACTGTCAGGCCCACCTCATGAAGCCGCGCGGCCCACTCCAGATACAGTTTGCCGCTACTGGCGCCGGGCACTTTATCCTGCACCCCCGAGAGCAGCCAGGCGGCCGTGTCGGCCACCCGTTCGGCCTGCTCCGCATCCACCCCGAAACGCACCGCCATCGCATACACACTGCGCGCGCGGATGTCGCGCGGACCGCTGCGTTCGACAAAATCCAGCAGTACTCCCTCGCGCAAGGCGGCATCGGACACATCCATGCGTTCAATATTCAGCACCTCGAACAAGGCCGCAAGAATGGCGACGCCGCCGGGAAACACCTCGCGACGCGACACACTTAATCCCTTGAGCTTTAGATGCGATGCTTTTTTAACCCCACCAACGACATCAACGAGCCGGCGCAGACCGTCGCGTGTGACCCGTTCGTCGGCCCAGCCTTGCACCTCCAGCACCTTCTGGATGGCCCGAACCGTGCCGGATGCGCCGATAGCCTGTTGCCACCCCTGTCGACGAAAGCTCTCGGCATAGGATTGCACTTCCACTTCCGCATGCAGGAGCGCGGACCGCCAGGCTTTTCCGGTAATACGCCCATCGGCAAAAAAATGTTCTGTCAACGTCACGCAGCCCAACGGCAGGCTTTCCATAAGGCGAGGTTCATTCAGATGGCCGGCAATGATTTCCGTGCTGCCGCCGCCGATGTCCACCACCAACCGCTCGGATTGGCCCTGCGCCAAACCTTGCACGACTCCTGCGTAGATCAACCGTGCTTCCTCGACGCCGGAAATCGCTTCGATAGGATGACCCAGAACCGCTTCAGCAGCGCTCACGAACTGAGCGGCATTGGCCGCCTCGCGCAACGTGTTGGTGCCGACGGCGCGTACCTGGGTACCGGGCAGACCTCGCAGCCGCTGACCGAAACGCGCCAGGCATTGCAGTGCCCGTTCACGAGCGGCGTCGCCGATCATACCTCCAGCATCCAGCCCGGAAGCCAACCGCACTGGCTCGCGAAGCTTGTCGATAATCTGAAAACCCGTTGCTTCGAGCCGGGCAACGAGCATCTGGAAGCTGTTCGAACCGAGGTCGACCACGGCGATAGTCGGATTTTCACCCGCCGACGCGGCGTCTGGCGTTTTCACCGGGGCTGTGTCCACGGGCAAGGGGCTGCACTCATGTGTAATTTGCTGCGTTGTACTGTGTCTTATGTTACAACGCGAATTCAACTCGGAAGTGCAACTCATTGAATCGGAGTGAGAGGCGAGCTGCGTTAGCATCCAGTCCTTTCGTTCCACCAAGAATGAGAGGCACTAATGAGACACTATACGCAGCTCACCGAGCA
>JBAUSV010000188.1:0-4951 GCA_049581885.1 Gammaproteobacteria bacterium
CGCCTGGATGCAACGTGGATCGAGTTCGAACGCGGCGGCGAAGGCGTGGCATTGATCACCCGCTCCGCGCTGGCCGATCTGGCCGGACTGGAGCGTGCCTCTTGAGCGGCAACAGTTTCGGTCAGGCCTTTCGGATTACGAGTTTCGGCGAAAGCCACGGCCCGGCCATCGGTGTCGTGATCGACGGTTGTCCACCGGATCTGGCAGTGGACGCAGCGATGATCGAGGCGGCGCTGGTGCGGCGTGCCACGGCCCGCTCGCGCTTCGTCTCGCAACGCCGCGAAGCGGATCGCGTGGAGCTGCTATCTGGCGTATTCGAGGGACGCACCACGGGTACACCGCTGACTTTGCTGGTACGTAACGAAGATGCGCGGAGCAAGGATTACGAGGCGTTGCGCGATAGTTTTCGTCCCGGTCATGCCGATCTGACCTACCAGGTGAAGTATGGTCACCGTGACTGGTCGGGCGGCGGTCGGGCCTCGGCGCGAGAGACCGTGGCCCGAGTCGCTGCGGGTGCCGTGGCGCAGGCATGGCTGGCCGGCAAGGGCGTGATGGTGCAGGGCTGGCTGGCTGGAGTTGGCGATTTGTGTTTCGCGGCGCAGAATCTGGACGCGGTCGAATCCAACCCCTATTTCTGCCCCGAGCCGGAGCGGGTGTCGGAACTGGAAGCGCTGCTGAATAGAGTATGGAAGGAGCAGGATTCGCTCGGCGCGCGGGTGAGCGTTATTGCGCGTGGTGTGCCACCAGGCTTGGGAGAGCCGGTGTTCGACAAACTGGATGCCGAGATTGCGCGGGCCATGATGGGGATTCCAGCGGTCAAGGGTGTCGAAATTGGCGATGGATTCGATGTGGTCGCCCAACGCGGCAGCACGCATCGCGATGCACTGACGCCGGAGGGGTTCGAAAGCAATCATGCCGGCGGGATTCTGGGAGGAATTTCCAGCGGGCAACAAATACGGGTGAGCGTGGCATTCAAGCCCACGTCGAGTATCCCCCAGCCCGTCGCCAGTGTGGACCGCGCGGGCGAGGCAGTCGAGTTACGTGTCGGTGGCCGTCACGACCCGTGCGTCGGGTTGCGAGCGGTGCCGATTGTCGAGGCCATGCTGTGTCTGGTGCTGGCGGACCACTGGCTGCGCGACCGCGCCCAGAATGCGGACGTGGCGAGAGAGTTGCCTTTTGGGGATCTCTGAAAATTCGTCGTACATTTTTCAGAGCCACAAAGGTCCGGCACATGCACGGACTTTGCTCACGCCGAATCGAGCACTTGCGTGTCCGATTCGCGACGGGCCATCCTTGGCCTGCGGGAAGCTCTGAATTGATCAGAGTTTCCTTCACGGGAATGAATTTGAATACGGAGCAAGTATGAGTAAGAAAGTAAATGTAGCGGTTGTTGGCGCGACCGGTCTGGTCGGGCGCACGATGCTGGATATTCTGGCCGAGCGGGATTTCCCGGTGGGGGAGTTGCATGCGCTGGCCAGTGCGCGTTCGGAAGGCGAACGCATGGATTTTGGTACACGCAAGGTGAAAGTCGAAGTGCTCGACACTTTTGATTTTTCCGGCGTGGACATCGCCCTGTGTTCGGCCGGCGGCGTGATCTCGAAGAAGTACGTGCCGCGGATGGTTGAGGCGGGTGCCGTGGCAATCGATAACACTTCGGCCTTCCGCTATGACGACGACGTGCCCTTGGTGGTCCCGGAAGTCAACCCGGAAAAGATAGCCGAAGGCAAGAAGCGCGGCATCATCGCCAATCCCAACTGTTCCACCATCCAGATGGTAGCGGCGCTCAAGCCGATTTACGATGCCGTAGGCATCGAGCGGATCAACGTGGCGACCTATCAGGCGGTCTCCGGCAGCGGCAAGAAGGGCGTGGAAGAGCTGGCTACGCAGAGCGCGCGCCTGCTCAACGGCCAGGAGGCGGAAGCGAAGGTCATGCCCAGGCAGATCGCCTTTAACGTGTTGCCGCACATCGACGAGTTCCAGGACAACGGTTACACGCGCGAGGAAATGAAGCTGGTATGGGAGACGCGCAAGATTCTGGGCGATGCGTCGATCATGGTGAATCCGACCGCGGTTCGGGTGCCGGTGTTTTTCGGCCATTCCGAGGCGGTGCACATCGAGACCCGTGACAAGTTGACGGTCGCGCTCGCACGCGAGCTACTCGCGATGGCGCCGGGCGTCACCGTGATGGATGAACGCAAGGACGGCGGTTATGCGACCGCGGCCATTGAGGGAACCCGTCACGATGCCGTTTTCGTGAGCCGTATCCGCGAAGATATTTCTCATCCGCGCGGGCTCGATTTGTGGGTGGTCAGCGACAATGTGCGCAAGGGCGCGGCGCTCAACAGTGTGCAGATTGCCGAACTTCTGCTGGAATTATGAGCCATCCGGTGTCTCCGCACTCTGGCTTTGATCATGCCAAATCAAGCACTTACGCACTCGATTTGAGGCGGATAGTTGATGGTCGGCAATAGGCCCCGTCTGAATCGGAGTTTATCAGGGAGCAAAATTTTGACAATTCTTAGAGACAAATGGAAAATTCTCAGGTATAGTCCAGCAGTTAACGCAACCTCATAATGTGAACTCTGAGGCAAGACTTGGCAGCATTGGGATACAGGGGAAAATTGATGCAGCACACCTTGAAGCTCCGTACGGCGATACTGGTGTTCGCCTCGCTTGCGATGGCAGTCGTCCCGAGTATCGCCTGGGCCTTGGGCCTGGGCGAGATACAGAGCGATACGCGCATCGGGCAGTCATTTAGCGCCCAAATTCCGATTCTGAATGCAAGCACCGGGGAGTTGCAGGGACTGAGCGTAAGTCTTGCCGATCATGCGGCTTACCAGAGCGCTAAAATCAGTGAGCCGGATTACCTGTTCAGTCTGAAATTCAGCGTTGCACAAGGTCCAAAGGGACCTTATATCCGAGTCACCTCGAATAAGCCCATCAAGCTGCCTTTCCTGAATTTGCTCATACGCGCAAGTTGGGCGAGCGGGCAAGTGATGCGCCAGTACACGGTCTTGCTGAACCCCCCCACCTTCGTTTCGGGCTCCGGGGCGCAGCAGCAGCCGGTTAGCACGGTAAACACGCCTGTGCCAGCAAAATCCGTACCGGTACAGCAGGCAGCACAACAACCTGCTCCAACACCCGTCTCACCGCCCCGCAAAGCGAGGCCGGCGGCGTCTGTCGCCCCGGTCGGACAACCGATGCGGCAAGCACCGCATGTAACTTCCATGCCCAGCAGTTATACCGTGCATAAAGGCGATACGTTATGGGGAATTGCTCGGCAATTGCACGATGGCACCGGGGCGACCGTCAATCAGACGATGGTCGCAATTTATCGAGCAAACCCACAGGCGTTCCACGGCAATATCAATCGTCTCGATGCGGGTCGTACGCTCAAGGTGCCTACGCACACTGAAATAGCACAGGTCGAAGCCGAGTATGCGACACGTCTTGTTGCCCGCCAAAACGACGAATGGCGAGGTGCAGGTTCAGCGCCTCAGGTGGCAGCTAACAGCGGTGTGCCGGAACAACCGATACCCGCAACTACCGGCCAAGCAGCTTCCGAAGAAGCTCCGCCTCAACCGGTAGTCGCCCCGACCTCCAGCTCCGTTTCCACACAAGCTGCCGGGTCACAGGCGGCAAAGTCGGAAACCAGTGGCCGTGTTGTATTGACTACGCCTGAAGTGACCGCAGCCAAAAGTGTTGCATCGGCACCCGGTAGCAGCGCAGTTGCCGGCACGGCTGTGGTGGGTGCAGCCGGTGCGATGGGGACTACTCAAAAAAACCGGGCATCGGCTACTCGCGGCGCTGCGATCGGGATGGCGGGAACAGGCGCCAGCGCTGGCGGCCCGATTAAGGTGAAAAACAACGCCATGGCTGAAATGGCTGCCGCCCCAAAGTCCGTGGCAGCAGGCAACGCGGTAACGGCTGCAAAGCCGAAGTCCAAGTTCAACACCCCGAATTCGGTCAATTCGGTCAATTCGGTCAACACAAGCGGTCAGGAACAGGGCAGTGGTCTGATGTACTGGCTACAGCGTCCCGGCGGCTGGATTGTAATCGCCGCAATCATTCTTGTTCTTATAGCCATTTTGTTGCTTATTCTGCGCCAACGGCGTAAAGCCGACGAGCAACCAGTTTCGCTGGTAGCGATGGGTGGTGAGCAGGAAGCAGATGGGCACGCAAATGAATTTGGAATGGAATCGGACGATGCGGCAACGGATGAACGATCCGCTCTCGAAAGCAAGGAAAATTTCGATGACATAGGTCTTGCAACCTATCTCGGCGGCTCCTCGCTGGATGTCAACAAGGTTGACGCCGAGGATGAGGCTGATTTGCACATAGGCTTCGGAGATTATGGCAAGGCAGCGCAAATATTGCGCGATGGGCTCGAGCAACAGCCCCAGCGCAAGGAGTTGCGCCGAAAATTGCTCGATGTGCTTTTTGCTGCCGGTGAAGGCTCGGCTTTTTCGGCAGAGGCACGAGTTTATATCAAGGAAGCGGATGGGGCTGCCGATTGGCAAGAGGTTGTTGCCATGGGGCGGCAGTTATGCCCCCATGACGAATTCTTTACCGACAACGCAACCAGTGCGGAAACGTCTGCAGAAAATGCCGCAGACAGCAGCAGTGATGATTTCGCCCATCTTGATCTGGATCGACTCGGGCGTGACGAAGACGAAAACAAAGAGCAGGATGAATTCGAACGCACAATGGATGAACTCTCGACCTTTATAGAAACCTATGTGCCGGCGAGCGCCGAGCCCCCGGTAGCACTCCAGTTGCCGCCGGACGAGATGGCGAGAGAAGTAGAGACGACATCTGAAACCGACGAGGCCGAGCTTACACTGGAAGACGAACCGCTCGATTTCCATCTCGATGACGAAGATTTGCCGCCGGTTACGTCGGAGGCAACGGTCGAAGGCGAGGCAGACGAGCCGGAGAGCATGGTAGATAC
>JBAUSV010000189.1:0-6240 GCA_049581885.1 Gammaproteobacteria bacterium
GCTGATGCGCGCAGCGTGCCGCGTCCGGAAAACCGAGCACGGTAAACGGGATAAAGGCACCGCGGCCCTCAGCCGCAAGCGCCTCGAAACGAGCGGCATAACGCTTCATGTAAGGGTGCCTCTAAAAAAAATAGTGGTTTTTTTGCGAGAGCAAGAAGACGCCCCGCGCAGAACCGCCGTGTATGTGCCAATACATGAGGATTCGAGTACGGAGCCGACGCGGCTATCGCGAGAAAAGCTCATGCTAAAAGGCGACATTTTTGTTCTCGGCTACCAGATGGCGCACATGTTCCAGATCCTTGTCGCCGCGCCCGGAGAGATTAACTACAATTACGGTTTCGCGCTCGGCCCGGCGCGCCGCATCGAGCGCCCAAGCCAGCGCATGCGCCGATTCGAGCGCCGGAATAATGCCTTCCCGACGCGACAGTTCACCGAACGCAGCCAGCGCCGCCGCGTCATCCACGGCCACGTATTCGGCCCGCCCGGTCGACGCCAGGTACACGTGTTCCGGCCCCACCGCCGGATAGTCGAGTCCGGCCGAGATCGAATACGATTCGAGTATCTGGCCCTCGTCATCCTGCATTACATTCGTGTAGGCGCCGTGCAGAATTCCCGGTGAACCGGCAGAGACTGTCGCCCCGTGATAACCGCTCATTATTCCTTTACCACCGGGCTCGACCCCGACTAGGCGCACCGTCTCATCATCCAGAAAATCGGCAAACAGCCCAATAGCATTCGAGCCGCCACCGACGCAGGCCACAGCGATGTCGGGTAGCCGCCCTTCGCGCTCCAGAATTTGCGCGCGCGCCTCGCGCCCGATCACGCGTTGGAATTCGCGCACCAGCGTAGGAAACGGGTGCGGCCCGGCAGCGGTGCCTAGCAGATAATGGGTGTCAGAATAGCTGCCTGCCCAGTCGCGCAGCGCCTCGTTGATGGCATCTTTCAGCGTGCCACTGCCGGCATCCACCGGCACCACTTCGGCCCCCAGCAGCTCCATGCGGAACACGTTCGGTTGCTGGCGCGCACAATCCTTGGCGCCCATGTAGATACGCGCCGGCAAATCGAGCAACGCACAGGCGAGCGCCGTGGCCACACCATGCTGCCCGGCTCCGGTCTCTGCAATGATGCGGCGCTTGCCCATGCGCCTGGCGAGCAGCGCCTGACCCAGAACCTGATTGGTCTTGTGCGCACCGCCATGCAGGAGATCCTCGCGCTTGAGGTAAATCCGCGCCGGCGTATCGGCGGCCAGGTTGCGGCACAGGGTCAGCGGCGTCGGCCGGCCCGCGTAGTCGCGCAACAGCGCATCGAGTTCGCGCTGGAAATCGGCATCTTCGCGGGCCGCCTCGAAAGCGGCTTCCAGCTCGGCGAGCGGGGGCACCAACAACTCGGGCACATAACGCCCGCCCCAATGACCGAAGCGCCCCGGTTTGTTCATCCCACCCTCCTGCGCCCGGGCAAGGCACGCAGCCTCGCGAACAGATCGATCAGGCGCGTTTCATCCTTGTGACCGGGCTCCGATTCAACCCCGGAATTAACATCCAGGACCCAGGGCGATAGCCGCGCGGCGGCCTCGACGTTGTCGGGACCGATTCCCCCGGCCAGCACGCATGAGTCCAGATCGCTCCCAGCCAGTGCCGCTGCATCGAAGGCAATCCCGCTGCCGCCCAACTTGCCGCCGCGACCGGTATCGAGTACCAGCCTGTCAACGCCCAGCGCCGCCGGATCGGGCAAGGGCGCGCGCCCCGGCACAGCCTTCCAGATAGCGCACCCCGCGGGCAAAGCCGCACGCAATTCACGGGTATACGCAACAGCTTCGTTGCCGTGCAACTGAACGGTGCCCAGCGACAACTCGCGGGCCAGGGCCGCGACGTCGGCTGCGGGCTGGTCGCGGAATATGCCAACCCATTCGAGCGGCGCCGACGCCTGCACCTGCCGCGCCGTCGCTGCGTCGATTCGCCGTGGCGAATCGGGCGCGAAAATCAACCCGCCCATGACCGCGCCTGCCCGCCAAGCTGCACGCGCATCCTGTGTGCGTGTAAGCCCACACACCTTGACACGCCCCGCCGACAGTTCGCGGGCCATGTGACCGGGCCGCCCATGGCGGCTGAGCGTCGTGCCGATCAGGAACCCATCCACCAGCGGTGCCAGACGAAAAATATCGGCGCGCGTGGCGATGCCGGATTCGCACACCACGCGCCGCCCGGCGGGAACACGGGGCGCCAGGCGCTCGGTCACGGCGAGATCCACCGCGAGTGTTTTCAGGTTGCGGTTATTGATGCCGATGATCGGTGCCTCCAGTTTCAATGCGCGCTCCAGTTCGTCCTCGTCATGCACTTCGGTCAGTACGTCCATGCCCAGCGCATCGGCCGCCTCGAAGCAGCTTCGCCAGGCTACGTCATCGAGCACCGAGAGCATCAACAGCACCGCATCGGCCGCGTAAGCGCGGGCTTCGCACACTTCTTCCGGGCCAAGGATGAAATCCTTGCGCAGGATCGGCACATCAATACGTTCGCGCGCGCGCGTGAGGTGCGCGAGTTCGCCACCGAAGAATTCGGGTTCGGTAAGCACCGAGACGGCATCGGCTACGCCGGTGTAGCTGCCGGCCAGCCGCGCCGGATCGTAATCCACGATCAAAACGCCAGCCGAGGGTGAAGCCGCCTTGCATTCGAGGATGAGACCCGGCCAGGGCTTGGACAGCGCGGCGGCCAGGCCGGGACCGCTGCGCGGTGTCGGTTCGGACGGCGGTGCGCTCGGCGTGACCTGCAAGCGGCTGCGCTTGGCGGCGAGGATTTCGGCAAGCGCCACGCTCAACCCTCCGCGCCCAATGCGCGCAGCCGCTCCAGCCGCTCGCCGGCACGCCCACTCGCCAAAACATTCCAAGCCATGTCCGTCCCCTCGGTCAGGCTCTGTGCGCGTTCGGCCACCCACAGCAACGCGCCGGTATTAAGCGCTATCGACTCGGCGTATGCGCCTTGTTCCCTGCCGTCCAACACTGCCGCCAGCGCGCGAGCGTTGGCGGCAGGCTCACCGCCCGCGAGCGCCTCCAGTGGACGGCGTTTCAGTCCCGCCTGTTCCGGCGTCAACGCCAGTTCCTCGACCACGCCGTTGCCCACCCGGGCCGCCACGGTAGGGCCATGGAGGGCGATTTCGTCCAGGCCGTCGCCGTGCACCACCAACGCCCGCTCGACACCGAGTTCGGCCAACGCCTCAGCCATGGGCACCACCAGTTCCGGCGCATACACGCCGGCCAGTTGGCATGGCGGACAGGCCGGGTTGACCAGCGGTCCGATCGCATTGAACAGCGTGCGGGTGCCGAGTGCGCGGCGCACCGGCATGGCGTGGGCAATACCGGGATGGTAATCGGGCGCAAACAGGAAAGCGACGCCCGCCTCGTCGAGACAACGCCGCGCGTGGGTCGGATCGAGCCGTACGTTTACTCCGAGCACCTCGAGCACATCGGCGGAGCCGGACCGCGAGGATACCGAACGGTTGCCATGCTTGGCCACGGGCAACCCGCAGGCCGCCGCCGCAAAGGCTACGCCGCTCGATACATTGAGCGTACCCTTGCCGTCGCCCCCGGTACCGCAGGAATCGGCGAAAAAATAATCGGGGCGAGGGAACAGGCGGCTTCCCTCGCGCAGGGCGCGGGCCGCAGCGGCAATCTCGCTGCCCCGTTCACCCTTGATCTTGAGCGCTATCAGCAGCGCCGCGAGCAGCACCGGATCGAGTACGCCCGCAATGAGCCGTGTGAACAAGTCCTCCAGCGCCTCCGGCGACAGGTCTTCGCTGCGGTACAAGCGTTCCAGCGTGGCGTTCACATCCAATTCCTTATCAGTCACACCCTTTTCCGGCGCAGTCAGACAGCCCATGCGAGCACCCTTTCGATCAGGACACTGCCGTCACGGCTCAGCACCGACTCGGGATGGAACTGCACGCCGAGCAGGCGCCGCTCGACATCCTCCATCGCCATCGGCAAACGGCGTCCGCCGTCCATCTCTATCCATGCCGTGACGCGAAAGGTGTCCGGCACCGTGGTCACGGCCAGCGAATGATAGCGGCCGGCCACGAAGGGCCGGTCGAACCCGGCGAAAACGCCTGCGTCGTCATGGTTCACGTCCGCAGCCTTGCCGTGCACCAGTTGCGAGGCGGGACTCACCTCTCCGCCGCAGGCCACGGCCAGCGCCTGGTGTCCGAGGCATACCCCGAACACGGGGCAGCGCCCGAAGGTCGCCTGCAACAACGGCACCAGCACGCCGGCATCCTCGGGACGCCCCGGCCCGGGCGAGGCCACGAGCAGGTCGTGGCGATCCAGGCGCTCGCTCAGCACGTTCAGCGGCGTGTCGTTGCGCCACACCTCGACCACCGCACCCAGGCGCTGGAATTCGTCCACCAGGTTGTAGCTGAAGGAATCGAAGTTATCCAGGAACAAAACCCGCGGAGTCCCGTTCATCACGCATCCTCCCGGGCGCCCAGCGCCCTCAGCACGGACTGCGCCTTGCGCCGCGTTTCGTCGGCTTCGGCCACCGGATCGGAATCCGCCACCACACCGGCGCCCGCCTGAACGCGGGCGACGCCGTCGCGCACCAGCGCCGAGCGAATCACAATGGCGGTATCCAGATCGCCGTTGCCACACAGGTAGCCGACCGCCCCGCCGTAGGGTCCGCGCCGATCCGCCTCGTATTCGCGCAGCAGTTGCGCCGCACGCAGCTTGGGCGCGCCGGTGAGCGTGCCCATGTTGAGCGTTGCCCGATAGGCATGCAACGCATCGAGGCCGGGCGAGAGCTCGCCCTCTACGCGCGAGACGAGATGCATGACGTGAGAGTAACGTTCAACCCCCATCAGTTCGCGCACGCGCCGGGAACCGGGCACCGCAACGCGCGCAATATCGTTGCGGGCCAGGTCCACCAGCATGACGTGCTCGGCCACCTCCTTCTCCGACAGGCGCAGCTCGAGTTCCAGACGGGTATCACTCTCGGCATCGAATTCACCGGCGGCATTACGACCCCGGGGGCGCGTACCCGCGATCGGGTGTACCTCCACGCGACGGCTTGCCGCGTCCACCTTCAGTGCGCTTTCCGGAGATGCCCCGAACAACGTGTACTCGGGACCCTCTAGGATGAACATGTAGGGGCTGGGATTAGCGGCACGCAGCCGGGCGTAGGCGGCCAGCGGGTCCGGACACGGCGCTTCCCAGGCGCGCGAGGGCACGATCTGGTAGACGTCGCCCGCCTGAATGTGTTCCTTGGCCCGTTCCACGACCGCGGCATAGTCGGCGTCCGATTGCGTTGCACGGGCGGTAACCGGCGCCGCTTCAGTGCGTTCGTAACGCGTCCCGCGTTGGCAGCAATCCGCCAGCTCGGTCAGGCGGCGCCGCGCCGCGACCTCGTCCCGCGCTGGCGCCAGGACACTGAGGGTAGTAGCGCCATGGCGGTGATCAATCCGGATCACGCTGCTCGCCAGGTGAAAACCATAGTCCGGGTAACCCGTGGTATCCCGCTTCGGCTCCGGCAGGGACTCGAAAGCGTCGATCAGATCGTAGGCAAAACATCCGTAGGCAAAAACTTGTGCCGCGGCATCGGGACTGGCAAGCGGCAGCTCGAGCACCAGCTCACGCAGTACGTCCAACACCGAATCCGCCAGCAACCGATCGTTCTCCGTCCGCGTGCCCGCGCGGCTATGCGCGTAAGCGAGATCACGTCCGGCGACACAGGCCTCGAGGCGGCGGGCAATCGGGGCGGCATCCTCGTCGTGAGTATCGACCCGCACCTCGCCGCCGCGCATCTGCACGCTCAACCAAGGATCGAGGAAAAGCAGACTCTGTGCGCTTTCCTGCGCCCCGGCATCGGCGGTTTCAAACAGCGCGGTCGCGCCCGCTCCCTCCACCGTGGCCGCCGCATAGAGACCCAAGGGGTCGGGCGCGAACGGCAAACGGCGCGTGAGCACCGTGAGCCGGTCCGCGACTACCGCATCACGCGGCCGTGTTGCCGCGGCCACCAGGGCACCTCCGAAGTGTCGTTCGATCCATCGTTCATATCCGTTCTCCTTAGCTCTACCAAAAAAAAGACCCGCTCCGGGCGGGTCCTCGAAAAATGCTGTCAGCGCTTTGGCGTCAATCAGGCACAGTCGAACCCGCGGCAAGGTGTTCGCAGCGCCACCACCAGATTCGATGAATGCACGGCATGCTCATAGACTCCGCCCCGCGGCCTCGACGAACGGTCCGAGCTCGCGCATGAGCTGCTC
>JBAUSV010000190.1:0-1561 GCA_049581885.1 Gammaproteobacteria bacterium
CGTCGCGCCAGGCTGCATCGGGCCAGAACGGGACGCCGTCACGCTCGAGCAACGCATGGTACTCGGCGACGTAGGTCTTGGGATCCACCGGGCGCCCCTGCTTGGGAGGCTCCGAGATGCCGTTGCGGATCACCATCCACAGGTGGGGAGCCAGCAGCGCCACGATCAGGATCGGGAAGACGAACACGTGCAGAGCGAAGAATTGCCCGAGAGTCGCGCCTCCCAGTGTTTCACCCGCGAGCAGGAAGCGTGCTATCGCGGGCCCGATCAGCGGCACGTACCCGGCCTGCTGTGCGCCGACCACGACAGACCAGATGGCCGTCTGGTCCCAGCGCAGGATCTGACCGGTGAAACCCATCGAGACCGTGAGGAACAGTAGGACCGTACCGCTCATCCAGCTCGCTTCGCGCGGGTACTTGTACGACGCGAAGAGGAAGGTGCGCAACATGTGGAGACCGACCATCAACACCATCGCGGACGCCCCGAAGTAGTGCACCGACCGCAAGAAGTGATCGAGGGCCGAGTTGTCGGTGATGAACTTCAGGCTCTGGTAGGCCTGGCTGGTCGACGGAACGTAGGTGAAGCTGAGGGCGATGCCCGTGACGACCTGGAGGATGAAGGCGAACAGGGTGGCGCTGCCGAACACGTAGAGCCACGCCGAGCCGCGAGGAACGAGGTGGGACATCACGGGCCGGATCAACTCGGCCATCCCCGTGCGCTCCTCGAGCCAGTTTCCGATGCGACGCATCATGGACAGCACCTCAACTCGAGCGCGGCACCCTGCCGTCGATCGGCAGAGGCGTGGTCAGGATCTCTACGTTGCCTTGCGTCACGCGGACGGGATAGCGCGCAAGGGGTCGCGGGGGAGGACCTGCCGCGACGTCACCATTGGCGTAGTACACGCCGCCGTGGCACGGGCACAGGTACATGTTGGCTTTCGGTTCCCAGCGGACCGGACAACCGAGATGGGAGCAGTTGACTGTGAAGGCGGTGAAGCTGTTGGTGCCGTCCCTGCGCAGATAGGCTGCCGTCGCCCCCGCCTTCCCGGCCCACGCGTTGGTCCCGGCATTCTCGAAGCTCACCTCGACGGTCTGTCCCACCTTGAACGAGTCGACGGCGCCAACCTTGCGCCACACCCGCGGTTCCTTCGCGACCATCGGCTTCAGAACGTCCAGCACCGTGGGCAGCCCGACGATGAGCGCGGCGAGGGAGCCCAGACCGATGCTCAAGCGGCTCAAGAACTTGCGGCGACCCGTATCATCGCCCGCGGCACCGGTCTCAGCCGTGGGATTCGTGGGATTGTCCGTCACGAAGCATCTCTCCCATCCATCCAACGATCGAGGTCACGAACATGATGATCCCAGCCACGGCCACGAGCCACACCGTGACAAGGCCTAGCAGGATGAAGGTGATTCCGAAGGCCGTGAGCAGTGGCCACGCCGTTGGGCGCGGGATCAGCATTTCGCGCGGCTGCTGCCATTCGGTGCGTTCGTTGTCGGTCATCCTGCTCCTTCCAATGCGTTGATCAAAGTCCATCGATGTGGCCGCGACGCGCGCGGTG
>JBAUSV010000191.1:0-2837 GCA_049581885.1 Gammaproteobacteria bacterium
AGCAAATCGAGCGGAATGACCACTCGCTTGTAGCGAGCGTCCACCAGTCCCAATAGCCCAAAGCGAAAATGCGAGAATATGTCACCGGGGGTGGCATAAAAGTGGGCGTTGTTGGTGTTCGTGCCGATGGTTCCGTACATCCAGGGAACCCAGAGATAGGGGGTGACGGAGTAATGCCAACCATCATCGTAAGCAGTCGTGCCCACCTGCGCGAGAGCAGATGCAGTGGGGTAAGCAACTGGCGGCTGGGTCGTGGTCGCAGGATCCGGCGCGGCATCTGAATCCAGCTTGTCGGGCTGAGCCGGGTACGCGTTCAGAGAAGCGGTCTGCTGGGCTTCCTCCAGCGTAATTCGGCGAACTCCGGACGGGGTAGCGGCCGGGTCTGCCTCGTTGCCGGGCGCAGCCATTGGGCTGGTGCTTGCTGCGTGAGCGACTTGATGGTGCGCTGCATCGGCTGGCGCCAAATGCGTTTTCGCTCGCACGCCAGGAGCGTTCGAGGGTTGACCCGCGGCGACCGAAACGCTGGCCGGAAGATGTTGACCTTCCAGGCCTCCGCTGAGTATAAGACAGCCAGCCAATACGATTGCCCCATGCAGCCATCCCTTCGTCGCGCGGGCCATCCCCTTTTTCCCTAGAGTCATCACTCTTCTCCTTTGTGAGCGGAGCACTCTTCAGTTCGCCGGTATGAAGTAGAAAGGCCTTGCCGTTAGCCCGGCTTCATTGGCCGGTGCTCCTTGAGGTCTGCAGCGCCCACGACGAGCTACTCGCAATCCGCTCGCCAAAGCGAAGTGACAGTTCAGGCTCTTCTAATCGCCCGGAAACGTAGCTATTGCGCGTCAGCCCAGCTTTCGACGAATCGCCGCACATCCGAAATTTCGGAGTCACTCCGACCAGTCGTGGCCGATGAAAGATGGCGATCCGGGTGAACGGTTCCCCTAAAGGTGCTGTGCGTAATTCAGTAGCAATCCCAGAGTGGCCACCTGGGATTTGCAAAAGCAGAATTGAATGGCGGCAGTTTATTGCGAGTGCAGACCATATATGCCGTTACGGAGCCGCAAATAACCATGACTCATCACGAAGTAATCAGCTACAGAGACCTTGTGGGTTTTGTACCCAAGAGATAGAAATCCCTCCGGCAGATGTACTGTTCACCCGGGGATATATCTCTGTTCAGCATGGTTGTGTCTTCAGGAGGACCTTGACCTTGCCATCAGAATGTGTACCCGATATGCGCTGGGGGGGGAGGGAATTATCCTGCCGTGGTTGAGGTTGTGAGAGTGTGGGAATCGCGCTGCAATGCGATTCATGTTTGATCGGGTTTTAACGTTTGCAGGAGGGGATGGAACGCTTGCCTCGCGCTTCATCTGCCTGCGGTTCCGTCATGAAAGATTTGTCTTTGGGAGATTTCGGCCCATTCTTGCCCATCAGTACCTATTGAAGCGATCTGGGGCGGCCCCGTTACCCTCCAACAGGCATATTTCACCCGTGGCGGGGGGGGCTGCCGGGATGCCTATTGGCCGCTACGCTCGTCCCTGCCCGAGATTTCGGAGTACCCGCGACATCTCGGAGGACTTGTGATCGATCCGGCTCAGGATTCTGCCCGATAGTGGTGTTATCAATAGGTTTAGGGAGCCCCGAGGCGATTTCAATGGTGGTCATATACGTGCATTAAGAAAGTTGCGATGGGTTCATAAATATCAAATCGTAAGGGGTTACTATGAAGCACAAAATTGGAGTAGTAGGCTTAGTCTGGTTGTTCCTCATCATGTCGGTATCAGCTTTTGGCCAAAGTGGCCATAAGACGACAGTCAAGGGAATGATCAATGCCCGGGTCGGAGACACGTTGATCGTGAGGTCCGAGAGCAAGAATGTTGCGGTGGTCGTCACAGATGATACGAAGATAAAAGACAAGACGGGGCTCTTTGGCTGGGGCGAACGCATCTTGAACGATACGGTGCTCATACCCGGACTCAAGGTGACGGTTAAAGGAAGGTACAACGACGAAGGCCGGATTATGGCGAAAACCATTATCACTGATGGTGACGACCTGGAAACGGCGGAGATGATTCAGGCCGGCGTGCACCCCACGGCACAGCAGGTTGAAGCCAACGTGCAGGTTCTTGCGAAGCACGACGAGCAACTCGCGACCCACAACACGCAACTCGCGGCCCACAAGCAGCAAATCGAAGCCAACCAGCAGAATATCGCCGAACACACACAGAAGATTGAACAGGGCATGGCTGAGATCGAGGCGCACACGCAGCGCTTTATGGCGTTGACCGATTATGACGTAAAGGGTGAAGCGACCGTGTACTTCGGTGTTGGTAGCTACAAGATCTCAGCAAAGGGCGAGGAAGAACTGAGGGCGCTGGCAGGAAACGCCACTGCCCTGAAGGGATACATCGTCGAGGTGATGGGCTATACCGACTCGACCGGCGGCGCCAGGATGAACACGGAACTGAGCGAGAAGCGCGCCAGAGCAGTGGTCACGTTTTTGATACAGCAGTGTACCGTGCCGATTCGGCATATCTTGGCTCCTGGCGCGATGGGCGAATACGGAGCAAAGGCCACGAACGAGACGAAGGCAGGCCGGGCCGAGAATCGCCGGGTTGAGGTCAAGATCCTGGTCAACAAGGGCGTCGCCGGTATGTAGGGGCTCCCAGTAGACCAGTGCCAGGTGCAGGCGATGCCGATAGAGAGCCCAAAGTGTAGGTGTTCATCAGCAGCCCGAACCTCCCGTGACCGTCACAGCCCACCACGGGAGGTTCGGAGCTTGCTCAGAAAGCTGGGGCGTCTTGACTACCTCGCTGCGTAGGGGCTCCCCCGTCAGATAGAGC
>JBAUSV010000192.1:0-10270 GCA_049581885.1 Gammaproteobacteria bacterium
CGTGAGGCCGCGCTGTCCCTGGCCACGACCGCGCTGGCGGACGCGGTACTAAAGGCCCCGGCGGACGGCATTATCCGCAACCGCATCCTCGAGCCCGGCGACATGGCCTCGCCGCAGCAGCCGGTCTATACGCTGGCGCTGGCCGACCGCATCTGGGTGCGCGCCTATGTTTCCGAAACCGACCTCGGTCGCATCCATCCCGGCATGGCGGCGACAGTGACCACCGACAGCTATCCCGACAAGGTTTACCACGGCAGCGTCGGTTACATCTCTCCGACCGCCGAATTCACGCCCAAAAGCATCGAGACGCCGGAGGTCCGCACCACTCTGGTTTACCAGGTCCGCGTCTACGTCAGCGACGCCGATAACCAGCTACGGCTCGGCATGCCGGCTACCGTGCACATCGATCTGGGCGGCAAGACCGTCGACGACGGCAAGCAAGCGGACTGATGGCTGATACCGCCACGGTGTCCGCGTCGGCTACAGGCTCCGACGTGGTGCTGCGACTGACCGGCGTCGATAAGCAGTTCGGAAAGCCGCCACGAGTCGTACAGGCGCTAAGCGGAGTCGACATCGAGGTGCGGCGCGGGCGCGTCACCGGCCTGATCGGTCCCGACGGCGCCGGCAAGACCACACTGATGCGCATCGCCACCGGACTGCTGCTGCCGAAGCGCGGCGAAGTGGAGGTGCTCGGTTTCGACGCCGCGCGCCAATCACTGGAGGTGCAGTCGCGAGTCGGCTACATGCCGCAGCGATTCGGTCTGTACGAAGATCTCAGCGTGCAGGAAAACCTCGACCTCTACGCCGACCTTCAGGGTGTGGCGCCGCGCGCGCGCGCACTGCGCTACCAGGAGCTCATGAACATGACCGGGCTGGCGCCGTTCACCGAACGGCTGGCCGGGCGGTTGTCCGGCGGCATGAAGCAGAAGCTCGGCCTGGCCTGCACGTTGGTACACCCACCGGAGCTTCTGTTACTCGACGAGCCGACCGTCGGTGTCGATCCGGTATCGCGCCGCGAGCTGTGGGAGATCGTCTACCGTCTGGTGCGCGAACAGGCGATGAGCGTGCTGCTCAGTACCGCCTATCTCGACGAGGCCGAGCGCTGCGACGAAGTAATCCTGCTGCACGAGGGTCGCCTGCTCGGTCATGGCAAGCCGGACGACTTCAGTCGTCCGCTGACCGGGCGCAGCTTCGCTGTCACCGCACCGGATATCGGCAAACGCACGCTGCAAGCGCGGCTGGCAGCGCGACCCGGCGTGCTCGATTCGGTGATCCAGGGCGAGCACGTGCGCGTGGTGCTCGACGCCGACGCAGCCGCGACACCTCAGCGCGTTATCGCCGAGCTGCCGGGCGCCGGCATCGAACCGGTGCCGCCGCGTTTCGAAGATGCCTTCGTGACGATGATCCGCGGCAACCAGCCGGCACGGCAGGTTGAAGTGTCGATGACGAGCAATACGGTGCACTCGGACGGCAAGGTCATCGAGGTGCAGCATCTGGATCGCCGCTTCGGCGACTTCTACGCGGTGCGCGACCTGAGCTTCGACGTCAGACATGGCGAGGTGTTCGGGCTGCTCGGCGCCAACGGCGCCGGCAAGTCTACCACCTTCCGCATGCTCTGCGGCCTGCTGCCGGCCAGCGGCGGGCAGCTCAGTGTTGCCGGCGTTGATCTGCGTACCGCGGCCGCCGCGGCACGTGCCCGCATCGGCTACATGTCGCAGAAGTTCTCGCTGTATGGCAATCTCAGCGTGCAGCAGAACCTGCGTTTCTTTGCCAGCGCCTACGGCCTGGCCGGTAAACACCAACGCCAGCGCATCGATGCGGCCCTGACAGACTTCGAGTTGGAAGGCTATCGCGATACCGGCAGCGAGACCCTGCCGCTGGGCTACAAGCAGCGCCTGGCGCTGGCCTGCGCGCTGCTGCACGAGCCGGACATCCTGTTCCTGGACGAACCCACGTCGGGCGTCGATCCGCTGGCGCGCCGCGAGTTCTGGGCGCGCATCAATGCGCTGGCCGAGCGCGGCGTGACGGTGCTGGTCACCACCCATTTCATGGAAGAGGCCGAATACTGCGATCGCATGGCGATCATGGCCGCCGGCCGTATTCTGGCGCTGGGCACGCCGCAGCAGATCAAGGCCAAGGCACGCAGCGCGCAGCAGCCCGAGACGACCCGCGAGACGACCATGGAGGACGCGTTCATCGCGTTGATCGAGACCGCCGAACACCGTGAAGTGCAGGCCGATGCCGCCTGAGCACCAAGCAAAAGTCACTCGCGGCGGCGCACGCATGCGTCTGCGCGGGCTGGTGCGCAAGGAATTTCTGCAGATCCTGCGCGACCCGAGCAGCATCGCCATCGCCTTCGTCATGCCGGTGGTCCTGCTGCTGCTGTTCGGCTACGGTGTGTCGATGGATGCGCGCCACGTGCCGCTGGCGATGGTCGTCGAGCAGCCGGACGCCACAACCGCCGGCCTGGTCGGCACCTTCGGCAACACCGAATACTTCCGGCCGATCGCCATGCCCAACATGCGCAGCGCCGAGCGGGCGATGCTGGCCGGCAAAGTCAACGGCATCATTCACCTGCGTTCGGACTTCAGCCGCCGCCTGCGCAGCGCCGACGGCGCACCGATCCAGCTTGTCCTCAACGGCGTGGATGCCAACTACGCGCGGTTGATCCGGGGTTACGTGCAGGGCGTCTGGGGCGCGTGGTTGAATCAGCGCGCGACACAGCACGGCGCGCAGCCGCCGATGGCGGTCGATCTGCAGCCGCGCGTCTGGTTCAACGGCAACTTCCGCAGCCGCGACTATCTGGTGCCGGGCCTGATCGTTGTCATCATGACGCTGATCGGCGCCCTGCTCACCGCGCTGGTCATGGCCCGCGAGTGGGAGCGCGGCACGATGGAAGCGCTGCTGGTCACGCCGGTGCGCATGCGCGAGATCCTGGTCGGCAAGCTGATTCCCTACTTCGTGCTTGGCATGGGTGGCATGGCCCTGTCGGTGGCGATGGCCGTGTGGTTGTTCCAGGTGCCGCTGCGCGGTTCGCTGTGGGTGCTGACGCTGGCCTCGGCACTGTTCCTGGCTGCTGCGCTGGGCATGGGTCTCCTGATTTCCATCACCACCCGCAACCAGTTTGTCGCCGGTCTGCTGGCGATCATCACCACCTTCCTGCCGGCCTTCATCCTGTCCGGCTTCATCTTCGATATCGGCAGCATGCCGTTGGTCGTGCAGTGGATTACCCACCTGATGGCGGCGCGCTACTTCGTCGCCATCCTGCAGACTAGCTTCCTGGCTGGCGACGTGTGGCCGGTTCTGCTGCCTAATGCCGCGGCGCTGGTCGTGATGGCCGTGATCTTCCTGGGCTTGAGCCGGCGCCTCGCGCGCAAGCGCCTGGAGTGATGCCGTGACCGTCGTTCACCGCATCCTGGCGCTGATGGTCAAGGAATTCCTGACCCTGATGAAGGACAAGTTCAGCCGCACGATAGTCATCGTGCCGCCGCTGCTACAGACGCTGGTGTTCGGCTACGCTGCCAGCTTCGACCTCAACCACGTGCCGTTCGCCGTATACAACGAGGACGGCGGCGCCGCCTCACGCGCGCTGGTCGCCGACTTCGCCGGCGCGCCGGCCTTCCGCCAGACCGCCGTGATTCATCGACAGGCCGAAATCCGCACTTTGATCGACGATGGCGATGTGCTGATGGTGCTGCACATCGGCCCGCAGTTCGGCCGCAAGCTGGCGCTCGCTGAACCGGCGCCGCTGCAACTGGTGATCGACGGCCGCAATTCCAACACCGCTGCCATCGCCCTGAACTATGCGCGCAGTATCGTCACGTCCTTCAACCTGCGGTGGGCCTCCGACCACGGCCAGGGCAGCCCGCCGGCCTACATCGAGGCACGCGCCTGGTTCAATCCCAACCTGGAGAGCCGCTGGTTCTTCGTGCCCGGCATCATCGGCCTGCTGACGCTGGTGGTGACGATGCTGGTGACCGCGCTGTCGGTCGCCCGCGAGCGCGAACAGGGCACCTTCGACCAACTCCTGGTCACGCCGATGCGCCCGACCGAAATCCTCATCGGCAAGGCCCTGCCCGGCCTGATCATCGGCGTGCTCGAAGGCAGCGCCATCACGCTGATTGCGGTGTTCTGGTTCCACGTACCCCTGCTCGGCGGCGTCCTCACCCTGCTGACCGGCCTGTTCTTGTTCCTGCTGTCGGCCATCGGCGTCGGCCTGATGATCTCCTCGCTGTCGGTAACGCTGCAGCAGGGCTTGCTCGGCGCTTTCCTGTTTCTGGTCCCGGCCGTGATTTTGTCCGGCTTCGCCACCCCCATCGCCAACATGCCGAAAGCGGTGCAACTGCTGACTTACCTGAACCCGCTGCGCTACTTCGTCGTCGTGCTGCGTGGCGTGTTCCTGGAGGGCACGCCGTTCCGCCTGTTGGTGGGGCAGTTCTGGCCAATGGCGGTCATCGGGTTGGTGACGCTCAGCGTAGCCGGGTGGTTGTTCCGTCGACGAATGTATTGACCGATCCGCTACCCGGCACAGCGCCGGAAACCTGGATGCTTCAGAGCCAGGCTTGCATTTGACATGCGTCTGAATTGCAAGGTCTTCCTCAAGGCATTCACGGCTTGACGGGGACAGAACGCAAGGCTTGCCCCCAATCGTGCGTGATGGCGAATGCAGGAGCTGTTGCCGGGTTCACCCACGGCCTGTAATTTCTGGCGTCGACTGCTATATTGACCTTGGGGAGCCGGAGGGAGAGGGTAAATGAAGACAGGCGGAACCGGGAAAAGACGCCTCCATGCATGCCTGTTGGCGTTCGCGTGCATGTTCCTCGCACCTGCGAGCGCTCTAGCCGGTCTTTCGACCGCCCTGCATGTAGGGCGAGCCGACGCCCCGGTGAAACAGGATGGTTCGCAAGCCACCCGCAGGAAAGCCGCGGGAGGCGACACTGATGCGCAGATGGCCGTTGCCGCCTATCTGCATGCAAACCTTCAATATCGGGACAGCCTGCGCTGGCTTTTCAAGGCCGCCCGGCTGGGTTATGTGCCGGCGGAAAATGCCATCGGCCTGGCGTATTTTCGCGGCCAGGGCGTGTCGGTTAATGCTTTCAAGGCCTGGGACTGGTTCATGAAGGCTGCACGGGCGGGGGATGCCGGCGGCGCGAACAACGTGGGCGTGCTCTATGCGATGGGTGCCGCGACGCCGGAAAACGATGACCGGGCCGCATTCTGGTACCTGCGCTCGGCCTCGCAAGGCTACGCCGTGGGCGAGGAGAATCTGGGACTGGCATACCAGCAGGGCAAGGGTGTCGCAAAAGACGTCAAAAAGGCCGCGTACTGGTTTGGGCAGGCTGCCGTGCAGGGCAATGTGGAAGCGCAGAACAACCTGGGCTACGACCTGATGCAGGGCATTGGCATCAAGCAGAATTACCGCAAGGCGGCCCATTGGCTGAAGAAGGCGGCTGCACGACAAAATACGGAAGCGCAATTCAACCTCGGAAAGCTGTACGAATCCGGCTACGGTGTGCCGAAAAACTACGTCAGGGCTGATTATTACTTCAGGATGGCGGCGGAAAGCGGTCTGGCGGCAGCGCAAAACAGCTTGGGGATGGCTTACTACAAGGGCCGCGGCGTATTCAAGGACTACCAGCAAGCCGAACACTGGTTAATGCTGGCTGCCTCCCAGCAATACGCGCCGGCCATAAAGAACCTGCATACGTTGCCGAACGTCAGCCCTTGATCTTTAGAGAAGAATAGGGTCAGAAGGGGATGTGTCGCTGCCTGCCCGACAGATCGACTTTAAACTCCATTATTCCGCTGTCACGACCACGACTGGAGTTCGATGATGTTGCCCTCGGGGTCGCGGACGTAGCACCAGGTGACCTCCTTGCCGGTGGCGGTGGCCAGCGTTACTACGTCTCCGACTGCGGCGCACCCATGCGAAAGCACCTGATCGAATGCTTCCTGCACATCGTCGACATTGAAGGCGATATGACCGAATCCGGGGCGGTTGACCACCTTTTCCCCTTCTTCGGCAAGCTCGGAGTATTGGAAGATTTCCAGGGTCGGGCCGTCCGGCCCGTAACCCGGCAGGCGCAAGTGAACCCCCTGAAGGCGTGCAGCACGGATGCCGGTGCCCTTTTCGAGGTCGGTGCCGGAATAGTCACGCTCCGGCGGTACGGGAATGCAGCCGAAGACATCCTGGTAGAACCGGGCGAGCGTGCGCCAGTCCCGTGCAACAAGGTTTGTATGGACGTATCGGGCGTTGGCGATCATTCTCAATCCTTAGCCCGGGAAGCAAACTGGATAATAACCCGTCGCCCGAGCGAACTCCGGTACCGGCATCGTTTCATTCCATACAGGCGACGCAACGGGTTGTGGTGGGGTCGAACCGCAACCGGTCGAGCCCGATTTCTTCGCCGCAGACAAAGCAGTAGCCGAAGTCGTCGCTTTCCATCCGGCGCAACGCGCCGGCGATGCGGGCCAATTGCTCTTCCCGGCGCTTGCCGACGGCGAGCGCCATGCTCTGTGCCTGCATGGCGTCCATGCGTGACAGCCGCCCGACGCTCGTCTGGTCGAGCTGCACCGGGCGTGCCGCCTCGCGCCCCGAATCCGCGATAGCCAGCAGATCGGCCTTCAGCTTGAGCAGGCGCTCCTTCATTTCCTTGGTTTCGGTGTCGGTCATGTGTGCACTTCCGGTGTATGACGGCTCTTCATATCAGCCAGGACAATTTACAGATGTAGTAATGCGAGATTTGGCCCCGTTCCCGCAGGTTCACTAATCAGGGGCTGTCCCATGCCGTCTTCGTCCGAGGGCATTCTTGTCGAACCAAGTCAGTGTCAAACCCAGGGTGGCAAGGCCAGCCATGACTATGCTTCCTGCAATGTAGTGGTAATCCTTCAGAAATTGAATGGAATTCGGTGGCGCCATTTGCCTGAACTCCCTGGTTGCGAACATGGAAGCCACAGTGATGACGACAAAAAGGGACAACGCCGATGACGAAATAACTACGATACCCGTATCGCGCTTCCAGTGCCGGAACCGGTCTAATGCCAGGCCGCAGAGCAGTGCCGCCAGGGCCGGTACGGCGAACAGGGCAAAAAGACCGATATTTCCGGCAATCGGCAGGGCTCCAGTGAATGCAGCCAGAAGCGCTGTATAGAAGAAGAAACCAGCGATAACTTCCAGTACGATCCTAGACGCTTTGCGCATCGTCTGCGGTCACCTTGTGCGAAAAGTACTTGTTCGCCTTGGGTAGAAAGAGGAAAGTGGCGATCACCAGGAAGAAAATCACGCCCGGGATCATCGCCACCTTCATCGGGCTCGTGGAAAAGCCGACCACGAAGCCGATCACGCCCCACGCCGTATAAAGAAGACGTCCCCAGTTCTTGCCCTTCAACATGGCAAATCCGGCCCCCATGCTTATGAGCAGGCCGAGGAAGGTGATCGCATACTGGAGCGGGATCGGCATCGGGTTCTTGGCCATGAGTTCCGTGAGCGCGGGGTTGGCGAGCATCACCAGGTTGATGATCAAGGCGATGCCGGAGATCACGATCAGGATCCAGGCGATTACGGTGACGGATGTCGGTCGTTGCATGGGGATCCCCTTTGTCGTGATGGTTGGTCTGTTCATGTGTCCGCGGGCGCCAGCCCTGTCTGAATATAGCAGAAAGTCCTGGCGAATCGTTCTTATGAAATGCCACAATCTGCACGCAGGCCAGGCTGAAGAAGGAAGCTCGACAGGTCGCCGAGTTAAATCGTTGGGCTTCGTTCCTCGGCCCAATCTGCAGATCCTCTGCCCTGTTTGTTACCCTGATGCTCAACCGTCATTGCGAGGTTCCCATGTCCACCGTTCTCATTACCGGTGCCAATCGCGGTATCGGCCTGGAGATGTGCCGTCAGTTCAAGGCACGCGGCGACGCTGTCATCGCGGTGTGCCGCAAGCGTTCGAGCGAGCTGGAAGCGCTCGGTGTCGAGATCGTCGATTCCGTAGACGTGCGTAAACTCGCCGACCTGCAAGCGCTCCGCAAGGCGCTCGACGGCCGGCAAATCGATATCCTGATGAATGTGGCCGGCGTCCTGAGCAAGCAGTCGCTCGGCGACATCGACGACCAGGCCCTGGAGCAGATTCATCGGCAGTTCGATACCAACGCGATTGCGCCGCTGCTGGTCACGCAAGCCCTGATGGACCTGATTCCCGAGGGCGGGAAGGTCGGCATCCTGACCAGTCGGATGGGATCGATCGCCGATAACGACTCCGGGGGCAGCTACGGCTACCGCATGTCCAAGGCCGCCGTGAACGCAGCCGGGAAATCGCTGGCCGTGGATCTGAAGCCACGTGGTATCAGTGTGGCGTTGTTGCATCCCGGCTTTGTGCGTACCGACATGACCGGCCACCAGGGCCTGATCGACGCCGACGAGTCGGTCCGCGGCCTGCTGGCGCGTATGGACGAGTTGACCCTGGAAGATTCCGGCAGCTTCCGGCACCAGAACGGCGAGACACTGCCCTGGTAGGACGTCGTCTATCCGGATCGGCTTTCTGCGAAGAAAGTCCAACGACTTTGGATTTAGCCTGCGGGAGCAACATGGTCCCCGGACGTTGTGAGGTACAAACCGAACAACCGTCCGTCCCTCCCGCTCACCCGGTCAGGTTCAAACCATTGTCAGGGGGGCGGGTCTCCGGAACCCTTACCCACACCCTCGCCGTAATGATCAAGGAGTGATTGCTTCGCCTCGTTCACAAGAGTGCCACCCGAGGCATGGGTAACGTACTCCAGGAAGCTGGCCGTGTACCAGTCCCCTCGGTCACGGAAGTAAACCTGCACACCAGGGAGCGCGATCCAATCCCGGATCATCCGCTCGACTGCGCCCCAGGACTCGTCGTCGAGTGCGCCCTCGCGACGGAGCAGGTACTGCTGCTCGAAGCCGCGGAACAGAGCGTTCATCAGCGCGCGAAAGCGGGCCTGGTCTCCCTGGCTCAAAACCTCCGGGTCAGCTCCACCCTGCACCAGTAACCGGCCCAATTCGGGGTCCGCCGCCACCGTCTGCGAGACGTCGGATACACGCGCCGCCAGATCCCTGCCCGCCTCTCGCCGAGTTTGTCGGGTGCTCGCCTTGACTTGAGCCGCAACGTAGAGCAGGGACACGACTACCGCAACGGCACTCAGTAGCTCGGCTATGGCGCCCACCGCAGTCCAGTTCACTGGCAGCCTCCTGGAATCGGTCCGTGTCCCCTAACGCTTGAGATATGGGGCGCGCAGCAAGCGCGTCCGTTTGAAGGATTTGTTAGAAACTATAGCTTATTCAGCAGAAAATGGGGTCTGTACCCTATCGTCCCTCGCGTAATTCAGGTTCCACGCCGACTGTGTCCAGCTCAAACACATGGTTGTCATAATCCTGAAAATAGAGAGCGGTGTCCGATCTGGCCAGTTGATACTTGTGTCCGATTGCCGCCAGTTTCTCAGCTATCGCGGTTAGCGTGTTCGGCGATACCAGGAACGCAACGTGATCGCCCGTTAGAGGGCGCTCCACATCTGCTTGAACGAGGACAAACCACGTATCCCCCAGTTGCACGTAACTTTCGTCATGGCCGTCTTCGTCAATGCGTTGCATAGCCTTCGCACCGAAGATGTCGGCAAATAGCGATGCCGTACGTGACGGGTCACGTACGATCAAGGCGATGTGACTGAGTTTGCCGAGTCTCTTCATAAAGAAATCTAACGCTGCCGTTCAGCTGCGCGAGGTGGAGTGACCGCAGGGAGCGAGGCCCGCGTCAGGTGAAACGGCCAGATAGACATCACCACGGCTTCCCTACTTGGGTAACTCAACCGTGCCCTTCTCGCGCCGGCATCCTTGGTACGTCCCCGGCATCGCGCCCTTGCCGGCTTTACTGCGAACGGTTCGTTCGGAGTGAAGACTGCCCTTCACCCCCTTCCACTTGCCGCTGCCCTCTATGAACTTCATGTCATAGGTGAAGCCGGAATAGGGGATTTCCGCGATGATCATGTCACCATCGTCATCGACGATCTTGCAAAGGCCGTAGCCAGTCCGTTCCGGACCCAGACCTCGTTGAACACCTGCACAGTGCACGACCGCGTTTTCGAGCAGTTTGGACTGGGTATGGCTCGTCAGGATTCCATTTTGCGCCCAACTGAACGCCGGCATGACATCCTTGCTGTTGTGGAAGCTGACCGCCGTCCCAGAGTAACAGTCAGTAACATCGAGCTGTTCCGCTGCCTGTGAGGGCGGCGGAAGCGCGAGGGCTATGGGAGCGGCAAGTAC
>JBAUSV010000193.1:0-1864 GCA_049581885.1 Gammaproteobacteria bacterium
ATGCTTGCTAGAACTCTTCCACTGGCCAAGACGGTGGCGACCCAGGATGGGAAGAAGAAATAGTCCACGACGATCCACATCGGAGTAAGAATCGCGAAAATCATCGCAACCATGTGGACTCTGGAGAGAATGAACCGTGCCCGATAATTACTGAATAACAGGGGGTGGTGTCGGCGGGATACGAAATCCCTGAATTCACCATGCTCGATCAGAAAGAAGGATCTAACATGTGCTATCGGGTCTTTGAGAAAGCTGCTAATTGACTCAAAGAATTTAATGCTGAGATTTTCACTGCTCAAGAATATGGTCCTTAATTAGAATTTATTGATAGTAACGCTCTGTTCTGGAAATCAACCAGGGTCGTATTCCGTAGCGCTTGATCATGCTCAGCGTTAGTGGATAACAGACTGGTTGCTATTGCACGAACCCTGTAATGCCGCATCGAACATGCGGACGTTCCGTCGAACGGCTACTCCCCCCGCTGTATTGAATCGAATATGTCTCTGCGATGGCCAACCTAACTTCGGCGTTACTGCCGATGGTCAACCAAGTTATATGGCAGATGGTCGAGCAGACGACTAGGTCGTATATGGCTGAAAGTCTGGATGGCGTGACTTGAGTCACCTTGGTTTGATCAAGTCGATGGATTTGTCGGCGAATTGTGCGGTGAGGATCTTGGGTAATGGAGTCAGGGACATGGTGAACAACTGAGCGAAAGAGGTGAGCTGCAAGGCACTACGCGCTGCGATCGTGACATAACAGCTAGACAGGCGAGGGGGCGGGCACAGCACAATGCAGTAGATCGCTCGCGCAGCCATTCATTCAGAGTGTCCTCAGGTCATCTGAGGCGCATGACGGCATCCAACTCCTAGCTGTAAAGAACAAATCGGAACTCCGTGTCAGCGGCGGCCCCGCAGGGACGAGGTCCAGCACGCACCGAGTAATGCCCCTTATCTGCCATCTCGCTTTCGCTACCGGCCGCGCAGTTGTGAGTCATGCCGTACGCTACGGATTTTGATGCAGATCAATGCCGGTGGGGGTGGATGCTGCCATCCTTCCCAATTTGACGTTGCTTGGCTATGTCGGACTTGCGGCGCGTGAGGCAAGTCCTGTTTGCCGAGGATTATGAAGCAGCGGGCGGGAAGCATGACCATCGGAGCCAGAGCCCCGATCCGGAGAGCATCTCTATATGGACGCATTTGAATCGCGCGCAATCAATCCGCGCAAGCCCGCACTGGAACTGCCGCAAGGCTATGTTCCTTTTACCCGTACGCCGGTTTTCGATCTGCTCGAGTTTCCGGATGGACTTCGCAATTACCACAGCACGCCGGACGGAGTCTGGGGCGAAATCGTGGTTGAAAGCGGAGCTCTGCGTTATGACTGGTTGGATGGCTCCGGCGAGAGCTGGGATTTGGCCAGAGGCGATGTCGGGGTCATTCCGGCGGAACTGCCGCACCGAATAGAGCCGCTGAGCGAAGAAACCCGGTTCTACCTGCAGCTATATCGCGCCCGGAGCGGCAGCGATGACGGACTGGGCGACGCAGATGGCGACGGGATGCTGGATTTACGCTCCTTGTCACCGCCTCTGCGGCACCAACAGGTTTTATCGGCGTTCGACGCGTTGGACCCCGGCGAGTCGTTGGTGTTCATCAAGGACCGGGATCCCCGGCCATTGCTCGGTAGGTTTTCCGCTTTGCGGCCGCATCGCTATCTGTGGCTGCCGCAAGCCGCCTCGGAGACGCGCTGGGTTGTGTGGCTCGCTCGGCGCGATGAGGATTTCGCGCCGACGATCGGGGAGGTTCTTCAGGCGGACCATGGCAGACTGGACGCACTGCTGGATGAGGCGATCAGGCGAGTCGCCGCG
>JBAUSV010000194.1:0-2050 GCA_049581885.1 Gammaproteobacteria bacterium
GGCCACCGTTCCGATATGAAGCCGGCCAGCTGAGCGTCGTTCGGTTAGGTCACGTGTTAATGATTGTCGTGTCCTTTCCTTGGGTCAAGCTTGCATGGTGGTATCGTTCCGGTGAGTACCGCCTGCCGTTGAGCGAGAGTTGCGCTCATAACGGCGCTTGTAAGAGCGTCGATATGAGCGGGTGGTGGGATGGAGATCATAACCGGGGTTGAGCGCCGGCGTCGCTGGCGGGATGATGACAAGCTTCGGATTGTGGCGGAAGCGGAGGCACCTGGAGCGGTCTTTGCGGAAGTTGCGCGGCGACATGACATTTCACGTGGTCAGCTGTGGAGCTGGCGCCGGCTGGTGCGCGCTGGAGAATTGACTTTGGCGCCGATGCCTGCGGAATTCCTGCCGGTGCATGTGACGCCGGAGCTGTCGTCTGCCACGACGTTTGTGGGCGCTGTGGATGGAGATCGAGCGTCTGAGGCGAGGGTAATCGCCCAGGGTCGGATCGAGGTTCGACTGGCGGGCGGTGCGCACGTGGTGATCGAGGGGATGGTGGCGCCTTCGGTGATATCCGCGACGCTGAAGGCGCTGGGATGATCCCTGCTGGAGCGCGTGTGTGGATTGCATTGGGCCACACGGACATGCGCCGGGGCATGCAGGGTCTGTCGTTGCAGGTCGAGCAAGGGTTGAAGCGGGATCCGCACGGTGGAGATCTGTTCGTATTCCGCGGCAGATCCGGCTCGCTGGTGAAGATCATCTGGCATGACGGTGTTGGGATGTCGCTGTATTCGAAGCGGCTGGAGAAGGGATATTTTCCGTGGCCGTCGGCGAAGGACGGGGTGGTTTCGTTGACGAGTTCGCAGTTGGCCTGCCTGCTGGAGGGGATTGACTGGCGCAATCCGCGCTATTCCTGGCGGCCGGCGAGTGCTGGGTAAAGGCGGTTCATTTTTATCGGCTGATTGGGATTTTCTGGCTTCAAATCTGCGCTTTTCTATGATTCTCTGGGGTTCGTGAAAACCTCCGGAACCACTCTTCCGAACGACGTCGAGGCGCTGAAAGCGCTGGTGCTTTCCATGACCCGTCGGGCCGATGAAGCCGAGGCCCGACTGGCCGATGCGCGCGCCCGGGAGAGTGCGACCGAGGCGTTGATCGCCCATCTCGAGCTGCAGATCGCACGGCTCCGGCGCGAGCAATACGGCGCCAGTGCCGAACGCAGCCGCCGTCTGCTCGATCAGCTGGAACTGCAGCTCGAAGATCTCGAGACCGATGCCAGTGAAGACGGGCTGGCAGCCGAAGCCGCCGCGGCAAAGACCACGCGCGTTGGTGGTTTCGAGCGCAAGCGCCCGGCCAGAAAACCCTTTCCCGAACATCTGCCGCGTGAGCGCGTGGTGATCGAGGCCCCTTGCGCCTGTCCTGCCTGCGGCAGCACCAGGCTGTCGAAGCTGGGTGAGGACATCACCGAGACGCTGGAGGTGATCCCCCGGCAGTGGAAAGTCGTCCAGACCGTGCGGGAGAAATTCTCCTGCCGGGCCTGCGAGGCGATCACACAGCCGCCGGCACCATTCCACGTCGTTCCCCGCGGGTGGGCAGGAGCGAGCTTCCTCGCCATGCTTTTGTTCGAGAAGTATGGTCAGCACCAGCCGCTCAACCGCCAGGCCGAGCGCTTTGCCCGCGAGGGCGTGCCACTCAGCGTCTCGACCCTGGCCGATCAGGTCGGGGCATCGTGTTTTGCGCTGATGCCGCTCCATCGGTTGATCGAAGCCCATGTTCATGCCGCCGGGCGCCTGCATGGCGACGACACCACGGTGCCGGTCATGGCACGGGGCAAGACCGATACGGCCCGTCTATGGGTCTATGTGCGCGATGACCGGCCCTTCGGCGGTTCCGATCCGCCGGCGGCGCTGTTCCATTATTCACGGGACCGGCGCGGCGAACATCCACAAGCCCATCTTGCCGGCTGGTCGGGTATCCTCCAGGCCGATGCCTATGGCTGCTATGGCGAGCTGTACAAAGATGGCCGCACACCTGAACCGGTGCGGGAGGCCGGATGCTACGCTCACGC
>JBAUSV010000195.1:0-22521 GCA_049581885.1 Gammaproteobacteria bacterium
ACAAAGAAGACACCGACAAGGTCATTGAGGTCATCAAGCGCGTCGGGGAAGAAATGAAAAACGACCCCGAACTCGGCAAGAACATGATCGAGGCTATGGAAATCTTCGGCGTCAACCAGCTCGGCGACTCTGCGGTAACAATCAAGGGTCGGCTCAAGACACAACCCAGCGCGCAGTGGTCTACCGGCCGCGCCTTCCTCGCACGCGTCAAAAAGGCCTTCGACGCCGAAGGCATCGAAATCCCCTTCCCCCATCGCACGTTCTACTTCGGCGACGCCAGCCCGCCGTTCCAGATCAAGCGCGTCGAAGTCAAGAAGGAACCATCTTCAGACTGAAGGATGCGGCAAGGCGACCACAAAAAAGCCGGCGCTTTGCGCCGGCTTTTTCATGTCCGATGAATTAATTTTTCGCCTTGTCTGGGGAAGACGTACGCAACCAAGCCAGCAACTCCTTCACCTTGGGCGGCGCGCCGGTATGGAGCAGCCCTACGCGGAAAATCCGGCCGGAGGCATACAGCGCCAAGGCTACAGTCACAATCAACAACGCCGTCGTGGCAATGTAATCGATGAGTGGCGGTGGTGCGGCCGATCGATTCATCATCAGGAACGGTGTGAGCGGCGGAAAATAGGACAGCACACGCGCCCAGGTTGCCGTGGGATCCCTGACCACCGGCAGCATCAGCGCCATGGGGAACACCATGAACATGATGACCGGCACCATGTAGGGCTGCGCCTCCTGGATGTTGTTCACCGCGGCGCCGATGGCGCCGAGGATCGCCGCATAGAACAGGAACCCGAGCACGAAATAGACCACGAACCAGGCTAGGTTGCCAAATGTAATGCTCGCAATGAGCGCGTGCACGAACCCGCCGATCGGGAGCCGGCTGCCGAAACCGATCAATACGCCCAGCAACAGGATCAGCCAGAAGCCAACCTGCGTAATGCCGACCAGGGCCACGCCCAGCGTCTTGCCCGCCATGATCTCGCTGGCATCGACCGTGGCCAGGAGGCTCTCGGCGATGCGCCCGGACTTTTCCTCGATGGCCGACATCATCAGCAACTGCGAAATCGACATGATGGCGATAAAGAGCAGGTACACGTAACCGATAGGCAGGTACTGCGCCGCCTTTTCGGCGGCGGTGGCCCTTTTCGCCCCCGATTTCGTGACCAGTTGGCTATGGAAACTGACCGGCGTCTTCAACCACTCAGCCTTGGCGACGGGCAGACCTACCTCGGTGACTTTGCGAGCCTGCACGACGGCATTGACCTGGGCCTCGAACCAGTTGCTCAGATCGGTATTGGTGAGGTTGCGCGAGGCATACATATACTTCGCATCCGCTTCAAGCGGATCCACGGGGATCACAAAATAACCGAACAGCTTGCCCTGCGTCACGCGCTCCCGAAGTTCGCTTTGCGATGCCTTGCCGGGTTCGTAATGATAATGCGCGATGGCCAGGCTGCCATCCAGCGCGCGGGCCTGCTTAGCGTTCAGCGATGCATACCATTGCGTCAGCGCACTTCGTTGTTGCCAGATGGCTTGCGCCGCTTGTGACGTCTGAGGCGCGGGCGCACCTGCCGCGATTGCCGTCGCCAGAGACTTCCGTCGGACAGCACCGAGCTTTGCCGCTGCGGGCGCGATGCTTGCCAGCGGCCTGGGGAGCACCTGTTCCGTACCGGCTTTCTGGTGGGCCGCGGCGAGTACGAATAACTTGTCGTAATCGCTGGCAGCGATTCTCTCGTTGACCGCCTTGAGCACCCAGCCCGACTGGTCGACCACGGCGTAGGTATGCGCGCTCTGGAATTTCTGGATCAGCACCGGCACGAATATGATGGCCAGGAGAATGGCCGGGGTCAGCAGCAGGCTGACCCAGAAGCGCTTCCGCGCCACGTACGCCAGGTAATCGCGGCGGGCAATCAGGCCGATGTTACGCAGCTTCATGACGGACCTCCTCGACGGCGTTCAGGAAAATCTGCTTGAGTGAGGCCTCGCGCGTGTCGAAACGGCGAATGCGCACACGCGAAACCAGGCTCGAGAGCAGCGCCTGGGAATCGGCATCGGGTGCGAGTTTGAGTTCGGCGTGCTGACCTGAATCGTCTGCCGCCAGTACGCCGGGCAGGGCCGAGAGATCACCGGGGTCGCCCTCGTAATCCAGCATGACCGTGCGATCTGCTGCCGCCTTGACCGCGGACAGCGTGCCTTCCACCTTGAGGTGGCCATGATCGATTATCATCACCGAATCACAAATCTGCTCGGCATGCTCCACCACATGCGTGGAAAGAATCACTGTGCGCCCCTCGCGTTTGTAACGCTTGATCAGTTCCAGCACCAGCTCCGCGTTAACGGGGTCGAGCCCCGAAAAAGGCTCGTCCAGCACCACCAGATCCGGATCGTGCAGCAGCGTCGCAATCACCTGTACCTTCTGACCCATGCCTTTCGATAATGCGTTGCACTTGGAAGTCATCCAATCGCCGAGGCCGCCCGCTTCGAGTCGCTCCTTCGCACGGCGTTTGGCTTCCGCATGCTTGAGTCCCTTGAGCTCGCCAAAATAGCTCACCACATCAAGCACTTTCATGTCCTTGTACAGCCCCTTTTCTTCGGGCAGATAAGCAAGACGGTCGCGTACCGTGGCCGGATCCTGACCACCCAGAACCGTAAGCGAGCCGGCGTCCGGCGTGAGGATGCCCGTAATCATCCGCAGCGTGGTGGTTTTTCCGGCGCCGTTCGGTCCGAGAAAACCGTAAATGGTGCCGCTACCTACTTCCAGCGACAGCGCATTGACCGCGGTGTGCGACCCGAAGCGCTTGGTGACTTCGCGAATTTCGATAGCGCTGCTCATTATTTACCCCTCCTGAACAATAGACGAATTATACGAAAGACGAATTATACGAACTCATTTAACCGGATAGTCCCTCCGGCGGGAAGGAACCTGACAGTGAAATTCGCCCAGGGCCGTATTGCGCGGCATCCGAGGCTGAGGGCGCGTTAAACTGGTGGCTTAGCTCAAAACCATGTGTGTTTCCCCATGCACCAGCGCCTGATGTCACTGCGTCTCGTATTTATTCTGCTCGCCTGCCTGATGGCGATCCCGCCCGCGCTGGCGACGAATGCGCCGGCGCCCGCCACCGCACGGCATGCCATGGTGGTCACGGCGCAACACCTGGCCACCGAAGTTGGAGTCAAGGTGCTCGAGGAGGGGGGCAACGCTGTGGATGCCGCCGTCGCTGTCGGCTATGCGCTGGCGGTCGTGCATCCCTGCTGCGGCAACCTCGGCGGCGGCGGGTTTATGACTCTACACCTGGCCGACGGCCGCAATCTGTTTCTGAACTTTCGCGAGCGGGCGCCACTCGCGGCCACAGCGAACATGTATCTCAACGCGAACGGCACGGTCAATCACACCGAAAGTCTGCGCACCTACAAAGCAGTCGGCGTGCCGGGGACCGTGATGGGGCTCAATACGGCTCTCAAGCGCTTCGGCACGATGTCACGCGCCAAGGTCATGGCGCCGGCAATCCGCCTTGCTGAAAAGGGCTACCTTCTCGAGCCCGGCGATGCGGCCATTTTTGCCCATGCCGGCAAAAAGCTCGAAAATAACTCAACCGCAAGCCGACAATTCCTGATCGACGGGCATTTGCCACGCGCAGGAGAACGGCTGCGTCAACCGGAACTGGCGCATACGCTGGAACTAATCGCCCAAAAGGGCAATGCAGCCTTCTACGCCGGCCCGATCGCCCAGGCCATCGTCAAGGCCAGCGAGGATCACGGCGGCCTGCTCAGCCTGAAGGATTTCGAGCAATACAGCGTGGAATGGTTGCCGCCTATCCAGTGCAACTACCGCGGCTACATGATCGAATCCGCGCCGCCACCCAGCTCGGGCGGCATCACGCTGTGCGAAATGCTCAACATTCTCTCCGGCTGGCCGAAGTTTGCAGGATACCGTTTCCATTCCGTGCCTGCGGTCCATGATCTGGTCGAAGCGATGCGCTTCGCCTATGCCGACCGCAATACGAATCTCGGCGACCCGGACTTCGTGAACAATCCCATCGAGCGGCTGCTTTCGGACAAGCACGCCGCCTGGATCCGGGCGCAGATTCCGGCCGACAAAGCCGTACCCTCGACCGCTGTGCATGGTGGCAGCGTCAACGTCACCCCCGAGGGCCGACACACCACACAGTATTCCATCGTCGATGGCCAGGGCAACGCCGTCTCCGTCACTTACACGCTCAACTCGCTTTTCGGCACCGGGCTGATGGCGCCTGGTACGGGCTTTTTGCTCAACAACGAAATGAACGACTTCACTTCCAAACCGGGCGTGCCAAACCAGTTCGGACTGGTGCAGGGCAAAGCCAACGCCATTGCCGGCGGCAAGCGGCCACTGTCGTCGATGACACCGACCATTGTGCTCAAAAACGGCAACGTGTTCATGGTCACCGGCAGTCCTGGTGGCTCGACCATCATCAACACCACCATGGAAACCATTCTCAACGTGATCGACCGCGGCATGAACGTCAAGCAGGCCGTGGACGCGCCCCGTATTCACCAACAGTGGCTACCCGATGTCGTTTACCTGGAGCCGGGCGCACTGTCGCCGAAAGTGCAAAAGGCACTGGAAAAAATGGGCTACCGGTTCAAGACCCTGAAGCACTGGGGCGCGGCCGAAGCCATCGTGGTTCTGCCGAACGGCATGCTCACCGGCGGCAACGACCGCTGGCGACCGGCGGGACTCGCCGCGGGCTATTAAGGCATACAGCGACACGAATCCATGCATGTAGTCGTACTCGGTGCAGGCATCACTGGCCTGACCACCGCCTGGCACCTGTCCGAAGCCGGCGCTGAAGTGACCCTGATCGACCGCGGTCCGGCTCCGGCCAGCGAAACCAGTCACGCCAATGGCGGGCACCTGTCCACATCCAGCGCAAAACCGTGGACCGGCCCGCGCGAAGTACTCGAATACCTGGCCCACTGCGGGCAGCGCGAACGCACCATTCGTATTTGCCACACGAGTTTCCCGCAGTTCGGGCCGTGGGCAAGGCACGCACTCGCCGCAGCACGTCCCGCGGCGCATCGGCGGAACAGCGCGACCCTGCTCCGGCTCGCCGCCTACAGTCGCGAATGTTTCGACGAATTGGTGCGCGATCAACACCTGGATGTCGCACTGGAAATCTCGGGCACGCTCGCGATCTACCGTCACGAGCGTACCTTCCGCCGCGCGCGGCGCCGCAGCACTGCACAACCGCTCGATACAGCCGAGATCCTGGCGCACGAACCGGCACTCGCCAATGCCCGCCTGCGCCCAGCCGGCGCGTTGCACCACCGTGGCGACGCGACCGGCGATTGCCAGCGTTTTTGCGAACAGCTCGCCGAGCGTCTCGAACAACGAGGCGCGCACCTGCGCTGGCGTTCATCGGCGCACGATCTGCATTTCGAGCACGGCAAACTGCGCGCCATCGTCACCGATAATGGAACACTCGAAACCGATACCTGTGTAGTGGCGCTCGGCGCCGAGGCCGCACGCTTCATGCGCGCCCAGCGGGTGCGCCTGCCCATAGTCCCGCTGCGCGGTTACACCCTGACCGCCGCACTTGCGGCAACCGCGTCCGCTCCCGGCCGTTTCATCGACGCCGAACGACACCTGGTCTTCGCCCGCCTCGGCAACCGCTTCCGGGCTGCCGGCATGGCCGATTTCGCCGGTCTCTCGCGTACCGCACCCGCGTCGCGGCTGGCCCAGCTGGAGCGCCTGACCCGCGATTGGTACCCTGACATGGCCACGCCCGAATTCTGGGCCTGCCTGCGCCCGATCACCCCCGACGGCCCCCCCATTCTCGGCGCCTCCGGCCTGCCCGGCGTTTGGCTGCACACCGGGCTCGGGCCACTAGGCTGGACGCTCGCGTGCGGCACGGCGCGGTTGGTCGCCGACCAAATCCTGGGCCGTGCGCCCGCCCTGAACCTGGACGGACTGACTCGCGAACGCTTTGGCTGAGCCGTGTTGGGTACACTGGCGCTCTGCAATGCACGGCGCCCCCATGAATTTCAATCAGGCCCGCTTTCTCATCAGCGCTGCCGAAACCCGTGGCTGCCCCCCCGACACCGGCCATGAAGTCGCCTTCGTCGGGCGTTCCAACGCGGGCAAATCGAGCGCCATCAACCGTATCTGCGCGCGCCGGGCGCTGGCCCGTACCAGCTCCACACCCGGCCGGACCCGTCTGCTCAATTTCTTTGCGCTCGATGAGGACGCCAAGCTGCGGCTGGTGGATTTGCCCGGCTACGGCTACGCCAAGGCGCCGAAAACCGAGCAGGCCAAGTGGGCGGAGCTGATCGAACGCTACCTGTCCACCCGCGCCTCGCTGGCCGGGCTGGTACTCCTCGCCGACAGCCGTCTCGCCCTCAAGCCCGCCGACGAGCAACTCATCGGCTGGGCACGGGCCAGCGAGCTGCCGACTCTGGTGCTGCTGACCAAGGCCGACAAAATCAACCGCAACGCACAATCCCGGGCGGTGGCCACCGCCCGGTCGCGACTCCCGGCCAACGCCGAGGCCCTCTCTTTCTCCGCCGTCTCGGAACTCGGCCTGCAAGCCGCCCGCGACTGGATCGAAGCCCGCCTGATGCAGACAACCGAATAGAATCACAGAGAGCGTAATAGCTGGTAGGCAGCCGGGCAAAAAAAGACCCGGCGGACATGCCGCCGGGTCAGTCTTTCCGGCTTGGGGTTGCCGGTGCTTCCGCTCTAGGGAGGGGGGAGCGGAAACGAGCACCACTGGTGCTCACTAGATAAGATATGGCTTTGCGGAAAAAGTTCCATCTTCGGGTGACAAATTTCGACATATCGGCGAAAAGCCCGTAGTGGCGGTATAGTGAGCCCTTTCCAGCCGGATTTATGCCGTGCGATTGCTACTTCCTGCCGTCTTGCTGACCACCGTCGCGCTGGGTGCCTGCGCAAGCTCCCCGAGCGCACCCCAGGCACCTTCCACCTCGCCGCAGACCCGTCTGCAAGCCTTGATCGCCCACGCCTGGCAGCAGGAGATGGAAAATAATCCACTCGAGGCCTCGCTCGATGGTGACCATCGCTACGACGACCGCTGGGGCGATCCGAGTTTCGCACAGCAGCAGCGCGAAATCCGGGAAATGCAGGCCAATCTCGCCGCACTGGAAAAAATCGACGCAAGCAAACTCAGTCCGGCCGAGCAACTCAATTATCAGCTGTTCGAATACCAATTAAAAGACAACCTGACCGGCGCCAAACTGCGTGATAGCGACCAGGGGCTGATCACGCAGTTGTGGGGGCCGCAACTGATGGCCGGCACCGTCAAGCAACTGCGCTTCGACTCGCTCGCCGATTACCGGAACTGGCTCAAGCGGCTGCAGACCTTTGGCACTTATCTTCAAGCTTACACACAACGCCTGCAACAGGCCGTTAACCAAGGCATTACTCAGCCGCGCGTGGTGATGGAGCGCATACCGGATGAAATCGAAGGTGCCATTAAAAAGCCGACCAAAAGCGGCTTTTACGCGCCGTTCAAGCACATGCCTTCCACCATCCCCGCTGCCGAGCAGGCCAAACTGCGTGCCGAGGCAAAACGAGCCATCACGCAAGTCGTCAATCCGGCCTATGAGAAATTCGCCAAATTCTTCAAGGACGCCTATCTGCAGCACGCCCGCAAGCAGATTGGCGTGTCCAGCCTGCCCGGCGGCAAGGCCTACTACACCTATCTGGTAAAGCATTTCACCACCACCGACATGACGCCCGCGCAGGTACACCAACTGGGGCTGGAGCAAGTCAAGCACATTCGCAGCGAGATGCAGGCGGTATTCGAAAAAATCGGATTCAAGGGCAGCTACCAGGATTTCCTGCACTACCTGCGCACCAACCCGAAGTTCTACTACAAGAGTCCGCAGGCCCTGCTCGAAGCCTACCGCGCCGCGACCAAACGGGTAGACCCGAACCTGGTCAAGATCGCCAGCACCTGGATCTTGCCGCGAGTGCCGTATGGCGTGCGCCCCATTCCGAAGGCACTTGCGCCCAACACCTATCCCGCCTATTCGGTGCCGCCCGCGGGTGACGGCAGCGTGGCCGGCTATGTCGGCGTGAATCTCTACAAACCCGAAACCCGGCCCAAGTATGACATCCAGGTTCTCATGTGTCACGAAGGCCGCCCGGGCCACCAGCTCCAGATTCCTATTGCCATGCAGCTCAAGAACCTGCCGCCCTTCCGCCGCTTCGCCTACTACAATGTGTACGGAGAAGGCTGGGCGCTGTATTCCGAAACGCTGTGCAACGAACTCGGACTCTACAACAACCCCTACTCCAAGTTCGGGTACCTGAATTACCAGATGTGGCGCGCCGTGCGCCTGGTGGTGGACACCGGCATTCACTACTACGGCTGGAGCCGCGAGAAGGCGGTCAAATACATGCAGGATAATACGGCGCTCGCGGATCAGAACATCGATACCGAGGTGGACCGCTACATCGTATGGCCCGGCCAGGCGCTGTCCTACATGATCGGCGAAATGCACATCCTCAAGCTGCGGGCCGAGGCGCAGCGGGTACTCGGCGACAAATACTCATTGCGCGACTTTGACGATGTGGTGCTCGGGGAGGGTAGCCTGCCGATGGCAGTGCTCACGGCCGTGGTCAACCGCTGGATCGCGCACACGCTTGCCGGCATGCCGGCCGATCAACTGCCGTATGCCGACAAGCCGCGCAGTCTCGGCAATGGATCCGGTTCCAGTGCCGACGATCCTCCTGCAGCAGGTTCGACAGGCGGCAACGCCACGGCTGCCACCGCATCACGCCCGTCCACGTACGTCATTCAGAGAGCGAAACTGGAAAGCCCCACAGTGTTGAAGCTCGAATACAGCGTGGGCTACGCGCCCTGTTACGGCAAACTGGGACAGGTCCAGGTCAAGCAGCACGCAAAACGGGTGTCGGTCACATTGCACCGGACTTACCCGCAACCGGCCGGCACACAGCAGATGTGCCCGCAGTATAGAAAGCTCGAATGGATGCAGGTCACGCTCGATGCGCCTCTCGGTAACCGCACGCTCGTCGACGGCTCGACAGGCAACCCCGTCGCCGTGCACTAGCATCGCGCGTTATTTCGGCGGACGGGCTCTTCATTCCGCATAACTGCTGCATCCGAATTCGTGAATCCTCCGTATAAGCGATGTGCAAAGCAAAAAGGCGAAGCACATTCAATTTTTCACGGAGGTAACAACGATGAACATATCAATCAAATCGGGCTTTGTGACTACCCTGACGGGCATCGCCGCCGCCGGCCTGCTGGTTGCCGGCTGTGCCATGGGCAGTCAATCGAAGATGAACGATTCTTCGATGCAGGGGGCACCCATGAGCAGCCAGCCCATGGGTACCAACCGCTTCGGCGGCCCAGTCTATGCAGATAAGCCCGCGCTGGCCGTCACGGTAACCCTGGTCGAAGCTGGCGGTGGCCCGGGAAATTTCTCGCTGGTGACCGCGCTCAACCACATGCTGGGCAAGAAGACGGTCAATGAGGAAGTTGCCAAGCTCAGCAAGCAGTACGGTACCAAGCGCGTCAATGCCTGGTTCAAGGTAATGAACTTCTATGTCGCCGACACACTGAAGATCGTCAAGGCCAAGGGGATCGCCCTGCCGCCGCCCGCAAAGCTCTCCGGGATCGAACTTGCCAGAACGCTGGTCAAGGTCGGCACCGACAAGGATTGCGTGTTCTGGGTCGGGCTGATGTTCGACCACGCCGTGTCGCATCCCAGCCACATGCAGTTAATGGACGATCCCGATGCCAAGTACGGCACCCAATGGGATGCCAATGCCCAAGCGATAACCAACCAGGCCTTCTACGACGTGTCCCATGCCCTGGGCGACAAAGACGCCAGACTGCCCCCCTATCATTCCTGATCGGTGGCACGGATAATATCCGGGTGCCCGGACGAAGCATCGTCCGGGCACTTTTTCTCATGGCTTCGGCCATACTATATCTACAAGCCGCGAGGCGCCGCGCGCCGGAATCCAAGGAGCTTGTATAGCGCACATATAGTGTTATACTTATGTATATCAGACACACTGTATGCTCCATGCGCCACTCCCACTTCACGCTTATTGCCTGCCTCGCCCTCCTGATACTCCCCGCCGCGCGCGCGGCAGGCCACGTCCGTAAATCCGAGGCGACACCGGTCATTCCCGACATCACGCCATGGATAGGCCCTAAGGGCCACCCAAAGGCATCCACCTGGCAGCATGCTGCCAGTCTCTCGATACCTTATGAAATCCAGCCTGGACATGACACGCCGGCACCGGTGCATACCCGCGTTTACATCGGTTATACCGCCAAGTCGTTGTGGCTGCGTTTCGTGGCGAAGGATCCGCACCCCGGCGAGATCCGGGTCAAGTATCGCGACCGCGATAACTTCGACAATAACGACGACTATGTCGGCATGATCTTCAGCCCGTTCAACGACTCGCAATGGGCCTATGAATTCTTCTGCTCCGCTAGCGGCATAGAGATGGATTCCTATCGCCAGAAGAACAATGAGTACGCCTCGTTCAACGCGATCTGGAATTGCCACGCGCATCGTACGCCCGACGGTTACGTGGTTGTGATGCAAATCCCGTTCAAGTCCATCAAGTTCCCGCACATCGACGAACCACAGAGCTGGCGCTTGGTGTTCTTCCGCAACTGGGCACGCAACGTGCGGCACCAGATCATCCAGTTCCACATGAATTTCAACAACGACTGCATCCTGTGCCAATCGCCAGTGTTCCATACCGCCACGCCCATCCAGGCACATGGCGCGAACCTGCAGATCATTCCTGCGGCCACGCTGGTGCAATCGGACATACGCAACCAGCCAGGAGCACCTCTTCAGCACGGAAACCCGGAACTCAAGGGCGGTCTCGACGTCCGCTGGACTATCCGGCCCGATCTGGAATGGTCGGCGACCCTCAATCCCACCTTCTCCGAAGTCGCACCCGACGTGTTGCAGCCAACCTTCAACCGCCGTTTTGCCATCTACTATCCGGAAAACCGGCCATTTTTCATGCAGGGCACGTGGGTCTTCAACACGCCCAGTGACTTCGTGGACACGCGCCAGATCGCCGATCCCCACTGGGCCACGAAACTGGTCGGCCAGATCAACGCCAACGCGATGGGCGGTCTCATCGCCAACGACTCGCTGACCAACATCCTGATGCCCGGGCAACAGTCTTCATCACTGCAGTCCTTCAACTTCAGCACCCAGGATGCACTACTGCGCTACCGCTATGACACCAGCACGAATGCCTCCTACGGCGTGCTGGCCACGGGCCGCAAGGGCAGCGGGTACGATAACGGCCTGTTCGCTTTCGATGGGACCTGGCAGCTTGACAGCAGCGACTCACTGACCGCGCAAGTGGCGCGCTCCACGACCACTTATCCCCAGCAGGTGGCCAGCGCATTCGGCATCGCCCCGGGAACCCTGACAGGCAATGACTGGCTGGTACAGTACTCGCGCAGCCGCAACAATTACTCAGCCTCTTTACAGGTCAATCACGTCGACAACACTTTCCGCGCCGACCTGGGCTACCTGCCCCAGGTCGGATACACCGAGGCCAAACCTTCGTTCGAGTATGACTGGTATTCCACTAGAGACTGGTGGAACAACGGCGGGTTCGGCGGCTGGTACGACTGGATCGATGCCAGTAAGGGGGGCTCGATTCTGGATCGCAAGGCGACCGCGTACACATTCGTTCACGCCGTCGACCAGAGTCATTTCATCTTCTACATGACGCACGAGGACCAGTACTACTCCGGCCGCACGTTCTCGCTCAACCGGTACGAACTCGATGCCAGCGCGCAGCCCCTGTCCTGGCTCCAGGGCGAGGTCGATGTCGTCGGCGGCGACGGTGTGGATTACACCGGTGTACGCAAGGGCGGATTACTCTCGATTGCCCCTTCATTCACTTTCACGCCCGGTAGTCACCTGCAAACCCAGCTGGTCGGCAACTTCGAACGCCTGAACGTGGCGGGAGGCCGCCTATACACCGCGCGACTCTATGACCTGCGCGTAGCCTGGTACTTCAACGCCCGGCTCTTTGCGCGGGTCATCGCCCAGGTACAGAACATCAGCCGCAACACGGCCTTGTACCCGCCAGGCACATCAAGCAGCTCGCGCAACCTGGCCACACAGTGGCTGGTTGGTTACGTCCTCAATCCCTTCACCGCGTTTTACGCAGGCTTCTCCAACGGCTACCTGGGAACTGGTAACTCCGGATTGGAAACCCAACAGCGCACCTTCTTCCTGAAAATGAGCTACGACTTCCAGCCCTGAACCGATATGTTCAGATGCTGGCGATCAGTGACGTATAGACCACCGGGCCGGTCGGCAGACCGGTGGGCGAGCCGCCAGCAGGCTCAACGCTGACCGCCAGACGCTGACGAACGTGTCCTGCACCGCTTCCTCCGCGAGGTCCCTTCTCTGGAGAATACGCAGCAACAGGCCGAAGAGTTGCGGGGAAAGTCCGACACACAGATATTCCAATGCGGTCGCATCGCCCCGCGCACAACCCGCCATCCAGGCGACCAGTCTGGCTTTGTATTGTTCGCGTTCGATTTCTTCCACGCCGGGCGCCGGAACAACTTGCGCGTCCATATCTTGCATATTCGCCATGCCGGACACCATTAATCCAGAAAATTAACGCTTCTCCCAAGCCGGGACGTAACATGCGTAAAACACCCGTGACAGTGATATAGTGCTGAATAACGATCAGAGCGCCATTAAAAAGCACTGACGTTGCCCCGCGGTGTGACCTTGGTACAGGTCCGGAAGAAAAATGCCGGAACCGGGGGTGGGGGTATATATGCCAGACGGTCAGGACAACCGTTCGAGAAAAGAGCCAATTCCCTCCAAATTGGTTCGCCCACGCCTGCACCATGCATACCCGCGTCAACGGCTGATACGCGATCTGGGGGAAAAACTGGATCACTCCGCGGTCTGGATCAGTGCCGGACCAGGCTACGGCAAAACCGTACTGGCCAGCACGTACGTAGAAGCATTGAAACGACCTTGTATGTGGTACCGGGTCGACATCCGTGACCGCGATCCAGCAACGCTGTTCCACTACCTGCGTCGTGGGGCATTATCCGTCACAACTCAGAAGCCACAGAGTCTGCCTCATCTGACGCCGGAATACCTTGCCGGGATCGACACCTACGCCCGAAATTTTTTCGAGCGCTTCTTCGAGTGTTTCAAGCCTGGCAGCATCCTGGTGTTCGACAACTGCCAGGAACTGGGCGGTGGTTCGATCACCACCTCCCTGCTGGCAATGGGTATCGCTCAGACGCCGGAGTCCGTGCGCGTCGTGCTGACCAGCCGCGAACCTCCGGGCCCGGCCTTCACACGGCTTCTCGCCGGCGAGTCCCTGCGCCTTTTCGATACGGCCGAGCTCGCGCTCGATGCCGACGAGGCTCGCGCCATTGCCCGCCAGCGCTTCGGCAAACGCATCACACCGAAGCAGGCGGACGAGATTCACCGGCAAGCGCGTGGCTGGGCCGCCGGCTTCACCCTGCTGCTGGAGCAGATGCACGCACAAAATCGTACGCCGACCCCCTCCGCCGAACACGTGTTCGGCTACTTCACGGCTGAGGTTCTGGCCCACATCGATCCGGACACTCTGGATACCCTGCTGCAAGGCGCCTGGCTGTCGCGCATGCCGGTCGGGCTGCTGAGCCGTCAGTGCGAAAGCACGCAAGCTGCCGAACGGATTGACAAGTTGTGCCGGCGAAATTACTTCATCAGCAAGACCGGCGGCAATGAGCCGGTGTACGAATTTCATCCGCTGTTCCGCGATTGCCTGCTGGAGCACGCGCGGACGCATTGGCCCGCCGAGCGGCTCGATGCCGTACGCCGCCGTGCCGCGCAACTGATAATCGCCGATGGCCAGGGCGAAGACGCACTCGACCTGCTGCTCGAAATCGGCGACTGGAACGGAGTCGCCGAGCTGATCGAGACTCACGCAGGCACCTGGCTGGCGCAGGGCCGCATGCAGATCATCGAATCGGCGTTGGCAGCAATGCCTGAAAACGAAATCCATGCAAGACCCTGGATTATCTATTGGCAGGCAAGCGCCCGACTGCCTTTCTGCCCGGCAGCGGCCCGCACCCTGTTCGCCACAGCCCTTGAGAGCTTCGAGTCCGGCGAGGACGCCCGAGGTTGCTACCTTGCCTGGTCTGGAGTGGTTGACAGTTTCGTGTACGAGTGGGGCGACTTCACCACGCTGGATCGTTGGATCGAACGCTTCGAGAGTTTGCAGAAACGCTATCCGGACTTCCCTGATCCCGAAGCCGAGGTGCGTGCAGTGACCGGCATTTTCACGGCGCTCTCCTACCGTCAGCCGCAACACCCGGACCTACCGGAATGGACACAGCGCACGCATCGATTGATCGAACTCAACCCGGACCTTCGACTTTTAATCGGCAGCAGGCTGGTACCGTATTACATTTGGTGGAGCGGCGATCTCTCACGCGCTGCAAGCATTACCGCCCTTTTGCAACCACAGGCCGAACGCGGTGACGCGGACCCGTTGACCGGCGTCGTCTGGTGCGCAATACGCGCAATGGAACTGTGGATGATCTCGGAGACACAAGACTGCGTGGCAATGGCTGAACGCGGACTCGAGCTCGCCGAGCGCAGCGGCGTCCATGTGTGGGACTTCATGCTGCTTGCGCAGGCCGGCTGGGGGTACCTTACCGAAGGCAATCTGGCGGCGGCGGAGACATTGCTTTCGCGCATGAGCACAGTGCTCGATCCCGCACGTCTGCTCGACGCCTGCCACTACCACTATCTGGTCTTTACTAAGGCGATGCACCGTGGCGACGTGGCTGCCATGCACGAGCATGCCGAGACGGCGCTGCAACTGGCCCGCCGAGCCGGCGTCCCGTGGGCCCAGGGAATCGTGCTGCCGGCACTGGCACGCGCACTCGAACTGCGAGGCGATACGCCAGGCGCCAATGCGGCGGTAGCCGAAGCCGCCGCGTTGGCTGAAGCGAGCCATAGCGGTACCATCGCCTATGCCGCATTGCTGGCTCGGATCGAACTTGCGCGTGCCCGCGGCAAACCACGCGAGACGCTGACCGCTTTGCGCGAATTCATCACGCTATGCCGAAATCACGACTTCACGAACTCATCCTGGTGGCAGAGCGGGATCATGGCCGATCTATGCGTTCTGGCGCTCGAACACGACATCGAAACCGAGTTCGTGCGCCATCTGATCCGCCTTCGACACCTCGTTCCACGCGAACCTCCACTGCATCTCGGCAACTGGCCGTGGCCGCTCGACATTGTCACGCTCGGGCGCTTCGAAGTACGCCTGAACGGCGAGCCGCTGCGCTTCGAGCGCAAGAGCCAGAAGCGTCCGCTCGCACTGCTCAAGGCTCTCATCGCACTGGGCGGACAGAACGTACCCGAAGCCCGAGTGGCCGATGCCCTGTGGCCGGACGCGGAAGGTGACGCCGCCCAACAGGCACTCGCCACCACACTGCATCGGTTGCGCCAACTGATAGGCACCGAGGCCGTGCGACGCCAGGATGGAATCCTGAACCTGGAATCCACCCAGTGCCGGGTGGACCTATGGTCCTGCGAACGACACCTGGATCAGGTTGAACAGACCTTGAATGAAGACCCTGAAGCCGCCATTGCGGCGTTGTGGTCGGCGTTGGCATTGTATCGAGGCCCGTTTCTTTACGGCGACGAAGATGCACCATGGGCTCTAACACCGCGTGAACGGCTGAGAAACCACTTGTTACGCAGCATTGTGGCAACCGCCGATGCCTTGCAAAACAGCGGTCACGCGGCGGAAGCGATCGGCTGCTACGAACGCGGACTTGAACTGGATGAACTGGCTGAGGAATGTTACCGCGGCCTCATGCGCTGTCACTTTGACAGCGGTCATTACGCTGAAGGCCTCAAAGTCTACCGCCGCTGTACCGAGGCGTTGCAACGAGAACTTGGCATGACGCCCAGCGCCGACACCAAAAGCCTGTACCGCGCCCTGGCTGCAGCTGAATAGACGGCATCCGCCGGGAAAAACCGTACCCGATCTGTAATCCCCCCACGTCTATGGTCTGAGACAAATTCCTTGGGGAACGCCGGTGGTTGGGAGCGGCAAGGACAACGTCGTGAGTTATGTGGTGCGCATCTATCGGCACACCACGCGGCGGGGCGATTGTCCGGAGACGCTCACCGGCCTGGTCGAAGACGTAAATAACAATGAACACCGGGCATTTCACAACATGACCGAACTGTGGGACATCCTGCGTATGCCCAAGACCCTCCGGCACGCAAGTGACGGGAAAGCCCCCTCGCCTTCAACTCACCCGGCACCAAATAATGGCAAACGAGGACATTCGTCATGATACTCAAGCATCTATTCTCCCTGCTCGCACTGATGGGCTTTCCCATGGTTTGCCTGGCCGCAACGCCGGCGCCGCATACCATCAACGTGACCTTCACGGTCAACAGCGTCGCCGACAGCGTGGACGCCAACCCCGGTGACGGCATCTGCATGGACGCAAGCGGGCAATGCTCGCTGCGTGCAGCCGTCATGGAAGCCAACGCGCTTGCCGGGCCGGACATGATCAAATTCGACTCCTCGACCGACGGCCAGCCGATTCTGCTGCAACTCCACGGCGCAGGCGAGGACGGCGCTCTTACCGGCGATCTCGACATTACCGACGACGTCACCATCGACGGCAGTGGATACGCGAGCACCATCATCGATGGCGACGCCGCCGACCGCGTCTTCGACGTCATCAGCGGCACGCTCAACCTTCAGCACGTTACGGTGCAAAACGGTGGCGCCGTAGCCATGGGCGGCGGCATCCGCATTCGCAACGGCGCCACGTTGAATCTCTTCAACGCGCACGTCACCGGCAACCATGCCACCGGCAGCGGTGTCGCCTACGGCGGCGGCATCGAAGCCGATTCCGGCGCGTTTCTCGGCATCGACACCTCGGAGATCAGCGGCAACAGTGCTGAATCGAGCGGCAGCTTGGCCGAGGGCGGCGGACTCGACCTGGAAGCGAACAACACCGTCGGTATTGTCTTCACGGATATTTCCAACAACACCGCAACGTCGACCGGAACGAGTCGGGCCAACGGCGGAGGCATCCACTCAATCAGCCTTCTGACGCTGCAGGACAGCAGCGTACGAGACAACACCGTCCATGCGGATCAAGCCGATGGCAATGGCGGCGGCATCAGCATCGACGTCATCAACGGATCACTGACGCTGTCACGGGTCGAGATCAGCGGCAACACCGCCGAAGCACCGAACGGTAGCTCACCGGGTGGCGCCATCGTCAGCGCCTCTCCCGTCACGCTGATCAACACCACCGTCGTCAATAACAAGGGAGACATCGCCGGCATTTACCAGGGCACCGGGCTGTTGACCCTCGTCAACACCACCATTTCCGGCAACACCGGGAGCAGCATCGGCGGCGTATTCGTCTTCTCCAGCGCCTCCGTCAACCTCGCCGACACCCTGATCGCCGGGAATACCGGCAGCTCACCTGACTGCGATATCAGCGGATCCGCGACCTCTTACGGCTACAACCTGATCGGCGACACCACCGATTGCACGTTTGCAACCGCCACCGGCGACCAGTTCGGTACTGCCTCGAACCCGATCGACCCCAAACTCGGCCCGCTTACTACAGGTGGCCAAATCCACACGCTGCCGCTACTCTCCGACAGCCCGGCACTCGACAAGGGCGACCCGCAGCTCCAGTCCCAGGGCGGTACCTGCCAGAGTACCGACCAACTCGGCAATACCCGCCCGGTGGACGGCAACGGCAACGGAACCGCCGTCTGCGATATCGGCGCCGTCGAACGTGGACCGGACAACGCACCGCAGGCGCAAGACGGCTCGCTGAACACACTGCAGAACACGCCTGCTACCAGCGCCCTCGCGGCCACCGACGCCGACGGCGACCCGCTGACCTTCGCGGTTGGCGCCCCGCCCGCGCACGGCACCGCGAACATCACCGATCCTATCGCCGGAACCTTCACCTACACGCCAAATTCCGGCTATTCGGGCGCCGACAGCTTCACTTTCACGGCCACCGACGGAATCGACATCTCCAGCGCCGGAACCGAAAGCATCACCGTCAAGGCATCGCCGAGCAGCGGAGGCGGTGGTGGGGGCGGTGGCGGTGGCTTTGGATTGCCTGCCCTGTTCATTCTCGCGTTGATGCCCTGGTGGCTGCGCCACCATCGTCCAATCGCTGCGAGAACCGCCGCTCCTACAGAGGGGGATCTTCCGATGAAACACGATTTCAGAATTCATTTTCTCGCTGCCGCCTGCGCCGCACTCATATTCGGCGGCGTGCTGACCGCAGTACCTGCGCTCGCCGCGCCCGGCGACGTCGACATCACCTTCAACGGCGGCGTCCCGGCCGTCATCGATCTCAATCCCTCCAGCGAGTTACGGGCCTACAACGCTGCGGTCAATCCGATTAACGGCGACATCCTGTGGTCGGGATACATTCAAACCCCGGTCAACCAGGGGGGCGCCATTACCGCTTACAAACCCGACGGTACGCTCGATACCGCAGTGGGCGGTGGCAGCGGAGAAATCGAACTGACCGCGGACCAGGCCGGCGTAACCGGCGGCACGCTCTATTTTTACGCGATTGCCGTGGATGACCAGGGCCGGATCCTCGCCGCAGGTATAGTCTCCGGCTCTTCGGGCTACGCCATGGCGCTCGCGCGCTTCAAGCCCGACGGCACGCTCGATACCGGCTTCGGCGCCGGCGGCACCGGCGTAGTAACCGATGCACTCAATACAGCCGCACTCGGTACCGGACTGTCGCTCACCGCCGATGGCCATATCCTTGTGACCGGCATCGCGGCCAATCCGGCCATCACCGAGGCGCAACTCACCGTCTGGCGTTTCAATCCCGACGGCACGACCGATACGGGCTATGGGGACAGCGGACACGTCCAGCTTCCCGACATCGCCAACCCCGGCCTGACAATTTGCCTTCCAGCCCTGCAGCCCGATGGTGCGCTCATTGCAGGCTGCACCTTTACCAGCGGCGGATCGTGGAAGCTCACCCGACTGAACCCTGACGGCTTGGTCGACACCACCTTCGGCTCGAGCGGTTTCGTCACGGGCGGCAACGGTTTGGGTCTCGTAGGCTTGGCTCTGGCGCCGGATGGGGGGTTTGTCGTCGGTGAAATCGACAACTCTACCTCGCCCCCGCCCATTGACCTGCGCCGCTATCTCGCCGACGGCTCCGTGGACTCCGGCTTCAACGGCGGCAACCCGCTAGACTTCGGCACCCTGCCGGGGCCGAGCAGCCTGTTGCCGCTGGCGGCGCAGCCCGATGACAAGATCCTCGTCACCGGCAGCGGCGGCGCAAACAGCCTCGTGATTGCGCGCCTGCTCGCCGATGGCACGCTCGATTCCAGCTTCGGCAACGTATCGGCCGGGATCAGCGCCATCGACTTCAACAACATCGGCGTCAACAACTACACGCCCGGGAGCACCGCGCTCATGATGCAGGGCGACGGCAAGATCGTCGCCTCCGGCTACGCCGATTCCTCGGCGGGCACTAATTACGCGGCCTTCGTCACTCGCGTCGACAACGACGCCTTCACTCTCGTCCCAGACGCATTCTCGTTCATGGACAAGACCGGCGTCAGCCTCAGCACCCTGATCACCTCCAACGCCATCAGCGTCTCCGGCCTGAGCAGCGGCGCCAGCGTCCCGGTCAGCGTGCGCGGCGGCGAATACAAGATCAACAGCGGCGCCTGGACCAGCGACCCTGGAATGACCACAAACGGCGACCAGATCGCCGTGCGCCACACCTCCTCGGGCAGCTACAGCACCCAGACCACGACCACGCTCACCATCGGCGGGCAAGCCATTCCCAACAACAACTCCACCGTACTCGGCAACAGCGTTTCCGATACCTTCACTTCCACCACCAAGGCGGCACCCCCGCCACCACCAAGCGGGGGCGGGGGCGGAGGATTCGGCATCCTGGCCCTCCTCTCCCTGCTTCTGCTCGCCGCGGTGCCCATGTCGCGCCGGCGTCGCAGCTGAACATCAGACCCTCTGGAGGAACCCGAAATGAAAAGACACTTCGCCATTGCGGCATGCGTCGCGTTCGGACTGGCACTCGCTGCCCCCTCGGTTTTGGCAGCCGCGCCCTGGCAACAGGTCAGCCAGGGGGTGTGGCTCAATGACGTCGCCTACGGCGCCGGGCGTTACGTCGCCACCGGTTATACCGGGGTGTACACGAGCACGGACGGCATGACGTGGCAACAGGCCACGCTACCCGCCGCCGCCACCATCGACTACCACCGCATCCTGTGGAACCCGACGCAGAACCGTTTCGTCACCGCCGGGTTTTATGGCGCGGTGCTGACCAGCCCGGACGGACTGAACTGGACGGCGCACCAGACAGGATTGCTGACCATTTTCAACCTCGTTCTCGCCGGCGGGCAGTATGTGGCAGTCGGCGAGGACGCCTCGCACGTCGCAACGAGTCCGGACGGCATCACCTGGACAATGCACGCCACGCCGGCGAATGCCAATGACAACCTGGATGGCGTCGCCTGGAACGGCGCCGAATACGTTGCCGCCGGATACTGCCTGTCGCAGTCATGTCCCGACGGGGCGGATATCGTGCTCACCAGCCCCGACGGCGCGGCCTGGACGCTCGTGGATCCCGGGACGACCGCAAACCCCATCTATGCCGACGGTATCGCGTGGGGCAACGGCAGGTTCGTGGTCGTCGGACAATCCGGAGTCATCACCAGCACGGATGGCAACTCATGGACGCCGCAACCGGTCGACTATAATCACGTCTTCTCCGCTGCAAGCAACAACGCGCTGCGCTTCGACGGCAGCCGCTTCCTCGCCACCGGCGTGGACTATTCGACCGGCCAGCGGATGCTGGCAGTATTCGCGAGCAGCGACGGATCGAGCTGGGATGCGCACGACGTGCCGGATCCTTACGCGGCGGACAGCCTGGTCACGTCGGTCGAGCAAGTCGGCGGCAATTACTTCGTCACCACAGCCGACGGCTCCATCTTCAGCACGCCGGATCTCGCCGCCTGGACCACGAACCGCGCGGGTTCCGTGCTCGGCACCGACAACTACGGGGGGATTGCCTACGGCAGCGGAAGCTACCTCACCTACGTAGCGCCCGGTCCCGTTCGGGGCCTGCCGACATCCAGCAGCTACACGAGCCCGGATGGCATCGCCTGGAGCCAACAGGGCACGGCGGGCAGCCTGTGCTGGAGCATGGCTTATGCAGCGGGCGTTTTTGCATGCACCGCCAACGTGGGAGGCAAGCTCTACACAAGCCCCGACGAGAGCAACTGGGTCACGCGCACCGCCGGAATCGGCGCCGACACCTACGTACTCGACGTTCTCGGCACCCCGGGGGGGGTCGTCGCCGTAGGCGAAGACGCAACCGGCGGCAACATAACGAGCGCAGTGCTTACGAGTCCGGACGGGGCGACATGGACGGCGCAACCCAGCGCGGCAGTGACGGGCGTGTCGCTCTCACAGGTCGTCGCGGGAGCCGGCGGCTACTACGCACTCGGCAGTCATTCGGATACGGCTGACAGCCAGCAGGTGCCCGACCTGCTGTTCAGCGCCGACGGAACCGCCTGGAGCCAGCTCACGCCCGACTGGCCGGGCGACTTCAGCCCGACGGCCCTGGTGGCGAACGCCGGGACGCTGGTCGCCGCCGGTACCAACTACCGCGGCCTGGACGTGTGCACGCCCGGTATCTGCCGGAGCGAAGTGTTTACCAGCACGGACGGCACGCACTGGACGCAGCGCGACCTCAGTACACTGGGCATTCCCGACGGCACCTACTGGGATGGCGGCGCCACGGGTGGCGGGCTGCTTGAACTCTACGGAGAAGCCGGCGGCACCAATCAGGTCGTTTTCCTCTCGAGCCATGACGGCACGCAGTGGGATTACACGGACCTGCCCAGGACCTTCTCCGCCAACACGCCGCACGGCATGGTGTGGTCCGGCACCCAGTTCGTGACCGCCGTCTCGCAGGGCGGGGTCTTCCGACTCCCGGGCCTCTCGCTCAGCCTCTCCATGCGGGCCCGCTCGCGCGTCCATACGCACCGGCGCTTTCGCTACGTGCTGCGCGTGCGCAACACAGATGCCGCGACGGCTGCAACGGGTGTCGTCGTCACCGACCACCTGCCGGCGGGCGTACAGTTCCTGTCGGCTCGGGTCCGGGGCGCATCGGGGAGCTGCTCGGCGAGCGGGCAGACGGTGGCCTGCACCTTGTCGGGGGCGTTAGCCGCCGGCGCGCGGGCAAGGATCGTGCTGAGGGTGCGGGCACCGGACACCGCGGGTACGATCGTCAACCAAGCCGGCGCGATCTCCGAACAGCCGGTCATCGACGGCTCGGGAAACAGCGCCACTGCGACAACGTTGGTTTTCTGCCACGGGCGCAGATGCAGCTGAACTGGCAGCATCAGCCGTATCGACGGAGGGGGGAGCAGACCTGCAGGTGC
>JBAUSV010000196.1:0-1533 GCA_049581885.1 Gammaproteobacteria bacterium
CTTCAAGTGACCAACGTCAAGCTGGATGTGCAGCGTGCTGCGCTGACATTACAGTACCGCCTGCCAACCGCCATCCAAAAAATCGCTGTGAACCGCCCCGGGAATCCCGGAGACTGTTTTGTTTTAGTCAGGCTGCCTCGGTAAGGCTGGCCTGACGTTGATGGTACAAGGCTTCTGCCTCGGCGGGTGGCATGTGACCAATTGGTCCCAGCAGCCGTTGGTGGTTGAACCAGTCCACCCAGTCCAGCGTGGCCAGTTCCACGGCCTTGCGATCCGGCCAGGATCGCCGATGAATCACCTCCGCTTTGTAAAGGCCGTTGACGGTTTCCGCCAAGGCGTTGTCGTAGGAATCGCCCACCGTGCCGACCGAAGCTTCGATGCCTGCTTCGGCCAGACGGTCGGTGTAACGCAGCGATACGTATTGCACACCATGATCGCTGTGGTGGATCAGTGGTTCTCGGGGCCGCCGTTGCCTGGCATGCAAGGCTTGCTCCAATGCATCCATGACAAGGCAGGTCTTGGGCGAACTGGAGGCCTTCCAGCCCACGATGCGGCGGGCGTACACGTCGATGATGAAAGCCACGTACACGAAGCCCTGCCAGGTGGAGACATACGTGAAGTCGGCGACCCACAGGGCGTTGGGCCGCTCGGCACGGAACTGGCGTTTGACCAGATCATGCGGATGCCAGGCATCCTTCCGGCTGATGGTCGTACGGATGGATTTGCCTCGCACCACGCCGCGGATGCCCAGCTTGCGCATCAGTCGCTCCACGGTGCAGCGGGCCACCGCGTGGCCGTCACGTTGAAACTGACGCCACACCTTGCGTGCCCCGTAGACCTGCCGATTGGCGTCCCATACCTCTCGAATATCCTTGCACAGCACGGCATCACGCCGCATGCGTGCCGGCTGTCTGGATGGATCGGCCGCCCGTGCGGCGTGCAGGTAGTACGTCGATGGAGCAATCTGCAGCTGACGGCAGATCGGCTCGACTCCGTAGACGTCACGATGGTCGTCGATGAACGCCTTCGTCACTTGGGTCGGCGGTCGAGCTCCGCCTGGGCAAAATACGCGCTGGCCTTACGCAGGATCTCGTTGGCCTGCTTGAGCTGCTTCACCTCGCGACGCAAGGTCTTGAGTTCGTCACGCTCACCGCTCGTCATGCCGTCGCGTAACCCATGATCACGCTCGGTCTGCCGAACCCAACTACACAGCGTCTGCGGCGTACAGCCGAACTTCGGCGCGATCATGCTGATGGCCGCCCATTGCGAGGGGTACTCCTTCTGGTGTTCGAACACCATCCGCACCGCCCGTTCGCGCACTTCGGGTGCGTACCGTTTTGACTTGCTCATGACTCAATCCTCTCAAAGAATGGAGCCTCCGGCAAAGTCGGGGCGGTTCAAATGCAAGCTTATGCGCTAGCGGACAATCGTCAAGGCGCTAGCGGGATATCAACGACTCAACCGCACTTGCTGTAGCCGCAACTCAGGCAGGTTTGGCAACCGTCGAGCAGCATCAGTGCACGGGTATGGCAC
>JBAUSV010000197.1:0-4767 GCA_049581885.1 Gammaproteobacteria bacterium
GTGCTGCTCCAGGTGTTGCAGGAAATAGCGGTCCTTCAGATTGCCCAACGCGTGCACGCTTTGCGCGTCGGGACCATCTTCGGGTGTACCCAACGGCAATTCGATTCCGCGTGACTCGAGGAAGGCCGCCACGCCGTCGTAACGCGGCTTGCCGTCGACGTAGCGCGGGTAGTCGGTGTCGATATCAAAGGGGACGAACGGCTCGCCTGCCTGGGTGGCGCGGTGCTCGAGAAAACTGTCGAACAGCTTTTTCCAGGCCGCGGCATGCACGCTTGCCGTCCTGGTCAGCACCCCGTCAAGGTCGAACAGAACCGCGTCGTAGTCCCGCGGGGAGAGTGTGATAACAACTATCATCGGACCTCCTGATAGGTGGCCGTGACGAGTCAGGGTAGGTTCACCGGCATCGATGCTTCGGCCGGATTACCTGCACAAAAGCTTACTTTCATGACTCTCTCGGCAAATGTCGTGTTGACCTTTGCACCAAGGTCTCCATCAGCTTGTCGAACGGTTTGTTGAATTTTTCGACTCCTTCGTCCTCAAGCTGTTGCGTCATTTTGTCGATGCTGATTCCCAGTTCCGGCAGTCGCTCCAACACCCGGCGGGCTTCCTTGACATTTTGTTCGAGCCGGGCTTTCGGCTCTCCGTGGTCGCGGTAGGCGTCAAGGGTTTCCAGCGGGGCCGTGTTGACGGTGTCCGGTCCGATGAGGGCCTCGATGTATTTCACGTCACTGTAGTCCGGGTTCTTGGTGCTGGTGCTGGCCCAGAGCAGCCGCTGAACACGAGCGCCCAGAGCAGCCAGCTTCCTGAACCGGTCGCTGCCGAAGATCTCTTTGTAGATTTGATAGGCCATCTTCGCGCTGGCAATGGCAACTTGCCCGCGCAACTTTTTCGCCAGGTCCGCCTCCTTGCCTCCCTGTGCAATGCGTGTTTCCAGCAACGGGTCCACCAGTGCATCGATGCGGCTTACAAAGAAGCTGGCCACCGAGGCCACGTGCTTCACGGGCTCCCCGTGGGCCGCGCACGCTTCGAGGCCGGCGATATAGGCTTCCGCCACCTGCCGGTAACGAGGCAATCCAAAGAGCAACGTGACGTTGATGTTGGTTCCTTCGCTGATGAGCTGCTTGATGGCGGGCAGCCCTTCGGCCGTCGCGGGGACCTTGATGAAAACGTTGGGCCGGTTCACGGCGTTCCACAACCGGCGGGCTTCCAGCATCGTCCCGTTGGTGTCGTGCGCCAGATGGGGATTGACCTCCAGGCTGACATATCCATCTTTGCCGTCAGTCCTGTCGTAGAGAGGCCGGAGCTCGTCGGCGGCGCTCTGCACGTCGCGCTGACTGAGGGTTTCATAAATTGCCACAGCGTCTTTCCCTTCAAGCGCCATGGCCCGAATGTCCTTGTCGTAATCGTGACTATCCGCAATCGCCTTTTCGAAGATGGAAGGATTCGAGGTCATCCCCCGCAGTCCATCCTCCTCGATCAGACGCCGGAGCCCACCGCCGGCCATCAGATCTCGCCGGATGTAGTCCAGCCAGATGGATTGGCCGAACGTACCCAATTGTTTCAATGGATTGTTTTTCATCTTTTTTCCTTCTCGTTTTCCAGTCCTGCGACTTTGGCCGAACGAAGCCGATGCGTTTCGGCATCCTTGACAGCACTGTTCGAGGTTCAGGCATTATTCTTCTCCAGTAAGGCCAATGCTCGTTTGCAGACGTTCTCAGCCGTAAATCCGAATTCACGCATCAACTCCGGTCCGGGTGCGGAGGCGCCAAAATGGTCGAGGCCGATCACGTCGCCCCAATCTCCGATATAGCGATGCCACCCCTGGGTCGCACCGGCTTCCACGGCGAGCCGTGTGGAAACAGACGGAGGAAACACTGAGCGGCGGTATTCCTCCGTTTGGGCATCGAACAACTCCCAACTGGGCATGGATACGAGGCGCGTTGGAATATCCTGCTTCTGAAGCTGCTGCCGTGCCTCGACGATCAAACTCACTTCCGATCCCGTCGCCATCAGAATGACTTTGGGCTGTCCGTTTGCCGCTTCGGCCAGGATGTATGCCCCGCGTCTTAATCCCTCGGCGGAGGCGTAGCGAGTGCGGTCCAAGGTCGGCACGTCCTGTCGGGTCAGGACCAGCGCGACCGGCCGGTCCCGTGTTTCAATTGCTACGCGCCATGAGCATGCGGTTTCGTTGGCATCACCGGGCCGGATCACGATCAGATGCGGAATGGCGCGCAAATTGGCGAGCTGTTCCACCGGTTGATGAGTGGCCCCGTCTTCCCCCACTCCAATGCTGTCGTGGGTGAAGATATAGATCACGCGCTGCTCCATCATGGCCGCCAGGCGTACTGGGGGCCGCATGTAATCGGAGAAAATGAAGAACGTTGCACCGTAGGGTATGATGCCCCCGTGTACGGCCAATCCGTTCAGAATCGCGCCCATCCCGTGTTCGCGAACGCCAAAGTGCAGGTTGCGGCCGGCATAATTCCAACCGCCGCCGCTCGAGCCTTGAGTGTCGCCCGAGGCTCGATCCGGAGATTCAAAATCGCCAGCGTCTGTCAGCACAGTGTGCGTCGAGGGATCCAAATCCGCCGAACCGCCCATGAGGGACGGGAGCTTCGGCGCGATCGCGCTCATCACTTTTCCTGAAGCCACGCGTGTTTTCATTCCCTTCGGGTCTGCCGGAAAAACTGGAATGTCCGCGTCCCATCCGGCCGGCAGCTCACCGCGCATCCTTTGTTGAAATTCCCGGGCCAAGTCGGGATGTTTCCGCGCGTAGTCGGAAAAGAGATCCTGCCATTCGGTCTCCGCGCCCCGACCGCGCGCAAGGGCCTTGCGAAAATGGGCGAGCGCTTGGGGTGGGATATGGAAAAGCGGCTCGACGGGCCAACCCAGGTTCTGTTTCGTCAGCTTGACCTCTTCCACACCCAGAGGTGAGCCGTGCGCTTCAAACGTGTCCTGTTTGTTCGGGGAACCGTAGCCGAGGTGAGTGCGGACGAGGATCAGCGAAGGGCGCTTCGTTTCGCTCCGCGCCACGCTCAGGGCATGGTCGATCGCGTCCAAATCATTTCCCTGCTCCACCGATTGCGTGTGCCAGCCATACGCCTCGAAGCGCTGCGCGCAGTCTTCGTTAGAGGCGATGTTCGTGCCGGCGGAGAGCGTCACGTGGTTGTTATCGAAGAGGTAAATCAGTTTGCCGAGCTCCAACTGCCCAGCGAGTGAGGCTGCTTCGGAAGCCACGCCCTCCATCAGGTCGCCGTCGCTGACCAACCCATAGGTGAAATGATTGACGATCTCAAACCCCGGCCGATTGAACTGCGCGGCAAGATGTGCTTCAGCAATCGCTATGCCCACACCGTTACCGAATCCCTGACCGAGCGGACCTGTGGTTGTTTCCACACCCGGCGTCAAACCACGCTCGGGATGACCGGGCGTGATGCTGCCCCATTGGCGGAATTGTTTGATTTGGTCGAGCGGCAGATCATAGCCGCTGAGATGCAGCAAGCTGTAAAGCAGCATCGAACCGTGACCGGCCGACAGAACAAACCGATCTCGATTATACCATTGTGGATTGGCCGGATTGTGCCGGAGGAATCGTGTCCACAGTACATAGGCCATCGGCGCCGCCCCCAGCGGGAGGCCGGGGTGGCCGCTGTCGGCCTTTTGCACCGCGTCGACCGACAGGAAACGGATGGTATCAACTGACAGTTGATCCAACTGCGCTGGATTAAGAGTTGTTGTGGTAGCCATGCTCATCGTTCGTGTCTCCTCTCTACAGATATGCCAATGTGCGTCACTTTTCCTCATCACCCAGCGCCTCGAAGCCGGAGATGACGTCGAACAGCTCCTCGTCGATCCCACTCTGGCGCAAACGATGGAATGTCCCGTTGAGATCCTCCAGCAGTTCGTCGATGTTTTTGTCGGCGCGCTGCATCGCCGCCAGACGGCTCGCGTTCTCGCTCGCCAGGGATTCGGCGCACGCGCGGAAGAGCGAGACGAAAAGATATTCGCGGATGAGCGCCCGCAAGGTGGCGGTGCCGCCCCCTACGACCTCGGGTAGGCTCTTCGTCGGCCAGGAAAGCTCGGCCGGCTTGCGTCGCCAGGTTTCGTCCAGCGGAAGCAGTCGCTGACTGATGGGTGCGTAAACCGCCCCGGACGCAGGGCGGTTGTAAAAGAGGTGGAGCTCAGTGATTTCCCCCTGGCTGTGGCGCGTCTCGCTCTCCACAAGAATCTGCCCGACGAGCGGGGTGATGGCCTTGACGGAGCTCGGTACGGTGAAGAGTCCCATGATCGGCAGGCCCGCGTCAGCAAGGCGCGCATGAACGCGCTCACCGACGGCCCAGACCTCAGGTTTGGCAGGCAGGGCCGCCAGCGTCTTGACCGCATAATCGGCCACCACATCATTAAACTGGCCCACCAGTCCCTGGTCTGAACCGAACACGACCGCGCCGATCGCACCCGCGCCGGTTTGCTTTTTCCGTACTGCAATCACAGGCGCCGGGTCGCTTTTCCGGAAGCATGCACACAACCCCAGCTCCACCGTCCGATAGTAGTCGGCCAACGCACGCACCGATTGCTCATATTGCCCGATACTCGAGGCGGCCAGGGCCTTCATGGTGCGGACGACGGACTGGAGATCTCCGGCGGTGTCGATCTTTCGGCGCAGACTCGCCGTGGTGTCGCTCATAACTCTTCCTCGGGTTCAGGCTTGGGCTTGGATTTGCCCCCCAGTTTGGAGTTCCAGCTTGGACTCCAATTCGGGCTCAGGCT
>JBAUSV010000198.1:0-3476 GCA_049581885.1 Gammaproteobacteria bacterium
CCTCCAGCCGCTCCGAATGCTGACCCCGTTCTAGGCTTTCGCCGAGGCGGGCGGCCGCTAGCTTCTGCGTCGCGCCGGTCAGCTCTTCGTGCAAGCTCTTTCGCTTGGTCTCTAGCGTATCGAGCCCAAGCGCCACGGCCCCGCCCTTGGTAGCTGCTGCATTGTCCTTGCCTGCAGCCGCGCCGCCATCCTTGCCTGCAACCGCGCCAGTCGTGGCCGCCGCACTGTCCGACACGCCGACCTTTTCGAGTGCCTTGATCTGGCGTTTGAGGGCGATGATGTCCGGATGCTGACTGGACAAAGTAGCACTCTTAACGGCCAGCTGCCGCTTGAGCGCGGCCAATGTCTTGCTGTCATCGGTCTGAGTATCTTGGTTCGCAAGACTGGCGCCGGAGTCTGCGACGCGGTGCTTGATCTCGAGAATCTGGCTGTCGAGCAGACTCAACTGATCCTGGATCCGTTCGACGTCCCGCGCCAGAAACTTGGTGGTTTCCGTCGCATAACTGGTACGGGCGCGGACATCCTCTTTAAGAATAAGCGTGACGAACTCGTTGGCGACCTTCATCGCGATCGTGGGATTTTCATACTTGAAACCCACCTTGAAAGCGATCGCATCCCTATTGCGATTGCGCGATGTCAACTCGACCGGCCGGATGACGGCACGTTTGCGGATGAAGTCGACGAGTTGCGTTCCCGACGCAAGCTCGTGCCAGCCTGCCGAAATGTGGTACTTCTTGGCGATAGCCAAGAGGTTGTCCCTGGTCATGATGCGTTGTTCGATGACCTGCATCCGTTCGTTCGCCGCCGTTGAGACTGTCGGCCGCACCAGGTCGGACGGAATTTCCGGCGATTGGACGAGGATGGTACCTTCGGACAGGTAGCTCGCCGGCCACAAGACGGCCGCCGCGGATCCGACAGCAAGCACAACAACGAACGGCAGCAAGAACCAGAGCGCGCGTCGCCTCAGAACCTCGAACACGTAGGACGGCGTGATCGACGGAGCCTGGTCTTCCTCCATTTGGAAAGTGTCGAACGGTTGTGACTGTGGCTGGAGCATAGTTCGAAACGTCGATCGCCTCGGTGTTGGCAGGGAAGAGCCAGTCTTTAGGACGTCGAACCCGGCAGAAGCTCTTGGTTAACAGAAACTTACCGTTGTATTATTAGACCAATTGCCTCCCACCCGGAAGGTCCATTTTTGGGCAGCGTCTATTCAGGTTAATTTCGGCACGCTCAGCCCATCAGGCATGCCATTTCGGTCACATCCGTTAGCCGACCAGGACCGGCAGCCGGGAACTGCAGAAATGAGCGCTGGTCTTTTTTCCTATTCTAATTGCTCCGCCGTCGGGAGGCTCCTCGTCCGCTGAAGATGCCGAGCCTGGCGCCCACCAGCGGCAATTGGTCACACAGGAAACTACGCTCCTTGGAAGCACGGCATCCCCGATCCCTGCGCACGCCGACCCGCGTTGCAAGTCAACTCAGCGACAACGGCCCAGCCACACACGCCGATTAACCCCCCCGATAAACTTAACAGATATTTAATATTGGAAATTGAGGGGTTAATCAGGCAAACTTTTAAAAATCTCGGTGCCGGTTTGCTATCCGCGTGCATTCTGGTGGCTCGCAGCAAAACAACTGTTGCGTGTATCTCTGCGCGTTTGAGCCTGCCTTGAGGTGGCACAAGGGAGGCGATAACGGGAGGCGAAAGAAGGCGCGCAGCGTGGCGATCTAGCGTCGTAGCGCCACCGGGAGTTCGAGCCAGCGACGCGGTGAGTTCAGGCGGGACCAGCCACGTGCCCGCACATGAAGGTGCGTGACGTGGCGACAGAGCGTCAAACAAGGCCTTCTTATGTACGAGAGTTACTACAGGCTTCGGGAAAAGCCGTTTTCAATTCTGCCCGACCCTGACCTGATCTATTGGGGGCCGAGCCATCGCTTAGCCTTCGCGATGCTCGAGTTTGGTGTTCTCAACAATGCCGGATTCACTGTCATCACCGGCGAAATTGGATCCGGAAAGACGACCCTCGTCCGGCATCTCCTCCGCAAGATCGATCCGGCGACCATCAGCGTTGGGCTCATCTCCAATACACCGCAAAAGCGCAAAGAGCTCTTGCAATGGATTCTGATGTCGCTGGACCAGCCTTTTGAAGGAAGCTCTCCGTCCCTTCTCAAGCAGTTCCATCGCTTCATCGAGGCCCAAACCGCCAATGGCAAGCGCACGATTCTAATCGTCGACGAAGCTCAGAATCTCGGCAGCGAGACGCTTGAAGCGCTCAGAATGCTGTCCAATGTGAACGTCGACAAGCGGCAAGCTCTACAGCTGATTTTGATCGGACAGCCCCAATTGCGGGACCTACTGAGCGGGCCCGAACTCCTTCAATTTGCTCAGCGCGTGGCATCGGACTTTCACCTGAAGGCCCTCCCTCTCCAAGAGGTCGAGAAATACATCGATTTCCGGCTCCGCGCGGTCGGATCGCAGGATCCGCTGTTTTCGGTCGATGCCACTGACATGATCGGAAAAGCCAGCGGGGGAATTCCGCGGCTCATCAACATCCTATGTGACACGGCTATGGTCTACGGATTCGCCATCGGCGCCGAGCGAATCAACGCAGATATCGTCAATACGGTGATCCAGGACAAGCGCCATTTTGGCATTTTCCCGAACATGATCAATGCGGTATGATCTTAGCTTGAAGAGCGGCGGCAAGGGACGGCAAAACAGCGCCTAGGTTCGCGTCTGAACGCGGTGGAGATTAGATCAATGCGTCTGCTATTGGTACTGTTGTTTCTGGGCGGATTGGTGCCGTCGGCCTATGCTGCAGGGTCATTGCACGTCGGTGATAAGCTTCAGATCTCTGTGTGGCAGGATCCGAAGCTGGACCGGACCGTCATCGTCGCCCCCGACGGAACAATCGCTTTCCCCCTCGCAGGGCATGTTCGCGCCGCTGGTCGCAGTCCCGAGCAAGTGGAACGCATCCTGCGAAGCCGCCTGAAGAAGAATTATACCGGCGAACTCGACATCACCGTTGGTCTGGCTGCCGTCAACCAAGAGCAAGAGGCGCTGACCCAACCAAAAGTCTACATCACCGGCGAAGTCCAGAAGCCCGGCGCCTATCCCATCGATCCGCCGAAGACAACCGTCATGCAAGCGATCTCAATGGCTGGCGGCTTGGGTCCATTTGCGGCTCAAGAACGCATTCAAGTCCATCGGCAGATCCACGGCGTCGATTCCATCTTCACCTTCGACTACAACGCCTTTGAGTCCGGGCGAAACCCGACAGAGAATATCGGCCTTCGAACAGGTGACGTCATCGTCGTTCCCGAAAGGGGCCTGCTTGAATGAATTGTGCAGGCGCATCCGCGCTGGTGCTAAGGCCGCCACATTGTGAAGAAATCCTTTTTCCTTGCCCCGATATGCCTGGCCGCTCTGGGAGCCAGCGCGATTGCGGCTCATTTGACCATCAAGGGCAGCGTGACCA
>JBAUSV010000199.1:0-22386 GCA_049581885.1 Gammaproteobacteria bacterium
GCACTGGAGAAGCAATCCCCCAAGGCGGCGCGCCACACCCGCTCCGTCGAAGCCTGGCTCATGTCCCACTCCCGGGTCGCCCGGGCGAACCCGGCGAAGTTCCAGCGCGAGTTCTGGAGCAACGCACCCAAGGTGCTGTTTTTCCTGATCCCCGTGTTCGCCCTGCTGCTGAAGGTGCTTTACATACTGCGCCGACGCTTCTACAGCGAGCACCTGATCTTCGCGCTCCATTACCACAGCATGTTCTTCCTGAACGGACTCGCGATGGTGCTGCTGTCCCTGGGCGCGGATCTGGTGCCGACGATCCCGGGACAGATGCTGAGCTGGGCCGCAGGCCTCCTGGGCCTGTGGACGGCCGTGTACATCTTTCCCGCCATGCGTACCGTCTATGCCGATACCTGGCCGCGCGCCATCGGGCGCGGCGTGACGCTCATGCTGCTTTACATGATCGCGGTGGGGATGGGCACGATCGGTGCGATCGCCGTCACGTTCGCGATGTCCTGAGCGGTTCGCGCAATCTGATGCACCGGGTCGATGCATGAACTTTGCACGGCCACGTCATCGTCGGCGATATCCACGGGCAGAGGGAGGCGCTGGAGGCGTTAGTGCATAAGCTCGGCTATCGCGAGCAGGCTTATGGGATAACGGTCAAGTCCTGCCTGTGCTGAGCTCGGCTGGCGACACATATAGAATAAGTCCATGAGCACACCTGACGGCTACGACATCATCGGCGACATTCACGGGCAGGCGGGGCCGCTGGAGGCTTTGCTGCATAAACTCGGTTATCGGGAGCGGTGGGGGATATGGCGCTATCCCGATCAGCGAAGGAAGGTGATTTTCGTCGGGGACTATATCGACCGCAATGCGAATGCGCGGCGCGTGATGGATATCGTCAAGCGGATGAACGAGAACGATGAGGCCATGGCGGTGATGGGGAACCACGAGTTCAACGCGGTGGCGTATCACACGCCCGACCCGGACAATCCGGGTGAGTTTCTGCGTGCACATAGCGACAAGAACCGTTTTCAGCACCGCATTTTCCTGGAAGAGATGGAGTCGAGCGAGGCGGTGCACGACGAGGCTATCGCCTGGTTCCGGACGTTGCCGATGTGGCTGGACCTGGGCGAGTTGCGGGTGATCCATGCGGCCTGGGTGTCGCGTTATCACGCGGTGATCGAACGCGAGGCCGATGCGGAGGCCCATCTCTCGGATGCCTTGCTGGTCAAGGCGAGCCGCAAGGGATCGGAGGAGTACGAGGCCGTCGAATGCCTGTTGAAGGGGCTGGAAGTGCCGATGCCGGAGGGTGTCGGCTACCGCGACGGCTACGGGCAATTGCGCACGCGGGCCCGGATTCGCTGGTGGCTGCCCGAGGCGCCTGAACGGCTGCGCGATGCGATCATGGCGGCGCCTTCGATGGCCGCCCAGATCGGCGATGTGGCCTGGAGCGGTCCCTGGTCGTCGGATGCGGGCTACGCGGAGGATGCGCCGCCGGTGTTCATCGGGCATTACTGGATGGCGGGTGAACCGGAACCGCTCGCGCCGAATGTCTCCTGCGTGGACTACAGTGCCGCCATGCTGGGCAACAAGCTGGTCGCCTACCGCTGGGATGGCGAGCGGAGGCTGTCGAGGAAGAATTTCGTTTCCGTTCCCACTTGAGCCTGTCGGGTGACCTGCGAATCATCGACACGACTTCGTTTTGAAATAAAAACATTTAGTTGTTGATTTTTCAGCCGTTGAAAATTATTCTTAAGCAAGAACTGAATCAGGCATTGATACCGGACCGGGTGCTCGCACCAGTGAATTCAAGAAGGCCGTCCGGCCTGCGGAGTGATTTGATTAAATGACGCGGAATTAAGAGTGAACCTACCCAGCGGTTACGACATCATCGGCGATATTCACGGGCAGGCGGATGCGTTGCAAGCGTTGCTGAAGAAGCTGGGTTATTACGATTGGGGGGGTGTCTGGCGTTATCCCGGCGGGGCGCGACAGGCGATTTTCGTCGGCGACTATATAGACCGCAATGCAAATGCACGGCAGGTGCTCGATATTGTCAGACGCATGACGGAGTCCGGCGAAGCGCTTGCGGTGATGGGGAACCATGAGTTCGATGCCGTGGCGTATCACACGCCGGACCCTGAACACCCGGGGGAGTATCTGCGTCCGCACAGCGAGAAGGAACGCGAGCAGCACCACGTGTTTCTGGAAGAGGTGGAGAATAGCAAGACGGAACACGATGCGGCGATTGCCTGGTTCCGGAGTCTGCCCATGTGGCTGGATCTGGGGGAACTGCGGGTGGTGCATGCGTCGTGGGTCGCGCGTTATCGCGAGGTGATCGAGCGTGAAGCAGCCCCTGATGTTCATTTGTCGGATGCGTTGCTGGTGAAGGCGAATCGCAAGGGTTCGGAAGAATGCGAAGCGGTCGAATGCCTGCTGAAGGGGCTCAATGTGCGCATGCCGAAGGGTGTGGTTTGCCGCGACAACTACGGGCGGTTTCGCACGCGAGCGCGGGCGCGCTGGTGGCTGAATGAAACACCGAAATTACTGAGCGATGCGATTGTGGCCTCGCCCGCAATGATGCGACAGATCGCCGATGTGCCCTGGAGTGGCACGTGGCCGGCCGATGCCGGCTACGCGGAGGATGCGCCGCCGGTGTTCATCGGGCATTACTGGCAGGACGGCGAACCCGAGCCGCTGGCAGACAATGTGGCGTGCGTGGATTACAGTGCGGCGAAGGCGGGCAAGCAGCTGGTGGCCTACCGTTGGGATGGTGCATTGCGTTTGCGGAAAAGCTATTTCGTTTCCGTGCCCACCTGATGAATCACGCGGCCGGCTTCCTGAAGGCATAAAAAAACGGCGCCCCGCAGGGCGCCGTCATCAAGCGTAATGATTGTGTGCTTATTTGTGCGAGGTCGATGCGCTCGGTGCTTTCTTCTCTGTCGCAGCAGCCCCACCCTTGCTCGTAGCCGCCGCGGTGGCGGGTTTCGCAGGCTGGGTTGCCGGGTTGGAGATGTTCCAGTGGATCGTGGCCTTGGATTTGAGGCTTTCGAGGTAACTGCGCACCATGGTGCCCTTGATATCGTTGGTGAGCTGGGGCTTCATGCTGGTGTAGCTCGGCGGGGTGGCAGTGCGCTCATTTTGGAGCAGGATCACATGCCAACCATACTGGCTCTTGACCGGCGTTTTGGTGTATTCGCCCGGCTTGAGTTTTTCCAGCGCCATCGAAAATGCCGGCACCATCTGCTGCGGCTTGAACCAACCGAGTTCACCGCCCTGCTTGGCGGACGGGCCGGTGGAATCCTTCTTGGCCAGGGAGGCGAAATATTTGTCCATCGAGGCAGCATTGCCCTTGTGATGGTCGAGTTGCTCGATGATCTTTTTGGCATCGGCTTCATTCTTGACCAGAATGTGGCGAGCCTTGTATTCCTCGCCCGAATCGGCCTTGGCCGTTTCGGCGTATTTCGCCTTGAGCTGCGCTTCGGAGACTTTGGCGTTGTCCATGAAGTTCTCAACGGCCTGATTGGCAAGAATCAGGTTGCGCTGCACAACGATTTTGGACTGCACGTCAGGCTTGTCGGCAAGCCCTTCGCTCTTTGCGGCCTGGGCAGCCAGCTCGAGTTGCACCATCTGCTCGGCAACCATGTAGCGCTGCTCGGGGTTGAGTTTGATCTTGCGGCCTTCCGTGCGGCTCTGCACGAAGGTGTCGACTTCGCTGGAGGTGATCGGTGCGCCGTTGACGGTAACCAGCACGGTACCCGCTGCGGGTGCTTCGGTGGTCGTGGCGCTGGAATTGTGCGAGCCTTGATGACAACCGACCAATACGCCGGCGAGGGCGATAAGCGGCAGTGCGCGAATTAGCTTTTTCGTCATGGAATGAGGTCCTCTATCGGGTTTCACAGGTAAATTTAAGACGGCCTTCGGCCGACTTAATTCTTACTATCATACAGGGAAAAGCAGGTGAATGTCTTGGTGTTTCAGCCAACCGGTGGCTTGGCGTCGAGACGGAGCGCATGCACGGGGCCGGCAAGTTCCTCGGCCAGTACGGTGTAGATCAGGCGGTGACGATCAACGCCGGAAAGCCCGTGAAAGTGCGAGGAAACGATGGCAATGCTCAAGTGAAAACGGCCTGCGGCTTCGCGATGACCTGCGTGGCGGGCGCTTTCGTCGGTTATGACGAGTGATTCCGGCTCGAGCGCGGCCTCGATCTTGCGACGTACGGTGGCGAGGAGATCTGGCGGAGCGGCAGGGGTCATGGATACGCCTGTTGCCAAACGTCCTATAGTAGTACACGGCGTTCGACATATGGGGGGGATATCGTGGCCAGCGGCGAGATGATTCGTGTGCACCCGGTGACGCCGGAGGCGCGTTTGTTGGCGCGGGCCGCCGAGGTGGTGAGGCGCGGCGGGATCATCGCCTATCCAACCGATTCCACCTATGCCCTGGGTTGCCGACTGGAGGACAAGGCCGCCGCCGAATCGCTGCGCCGTCTCCACCCGGCCGAGCCCCATCACCCGTTCACGCTGATGTGTCGCGATCTGTCCGAAATCGCCACCTATGCGCATGTGGACAATTCGACCTACCGGTTGTTGCGCTCGCTCACCCCGGGACCCTATACCTTTGTGTTACCGGCCACGCGCGAGGTGCCGCGCCGGCTGGTGCACCCCCGGCGCAAGCAGATCGGCATCCGTGTGCCCGATCACCCCGTCGCCCTGGGGCTGTTGCGTGAACTGGACCAACCGCTGATGAGCGCCACGGTGGTCGTAGACGGCGATTACAACGTTCTGGCCGATGCCGATGCGGTGGCGTTGGCCTACGGCCGACGGCTCGATTTGATTGTCGATGGCGGACCCAGCCCCGCCGAGCCGACCACGGTGCTCAAAGTGACCGATGGCGAGGTGACGGTGCTGCGTCAGGGGCGTGGCCCGGTGGGCGAGTGGGCACGCCCGGCACCCGTATAATGGCCGCGATAGAACTACGATGAAGGCGTGTGCGCTATAGCTTTGGAATAATCGGGTGCCGGGGGGCCGGTGCCGCATGATGAGTCTCAATATCGCCCAGAAAATAGCAATCTGGGCCATTCCCGTGATTTTCGCCATTACGCTGCACGAAGTCGCGCACGGCCTCGTGGCTTGGCGGCTGGGTGATCCGACCGCGAAGATACTGGGCCGTCTGACACTCAACCCGTTGAAGCATGTGGATCCGATCGGTACTGTGGCGGTGCCGCTGGGATTGCTCCTGATGTCGAGCTTTTTTGGCGGCTCCTTTATTTTCGGCTGGGCCAAACCGGTACCGATCGGAGTGCGCAATCTGAAGAATCAGCGCCGCGACATGGCCCTGGTGAGTGCGGCCGGACCGACGGCCAATCTGCTGATGGCGATTTTCTGGGCGCTGATTGTGCGTCTGGGCCTGATGCTGGAGACAACCGTGCCGCAGGTGGCGACGCCGCTGGCATTGGCCGGCGTGGCGGGTGTGTTCATAAACTCCATGCTCATGGTTTTCAACCTTATTCCGCTGCCGCCGCTCGATGGCGGCCGACTTGCGAGCAGCCTGTTGCCACCGCGGCTGTCGAGCCGCTATGACCGAATCGAGCCCTTCGGGTTTATTATTATTTTGGGGTTGCTCGTTACGGGAGTGCTGGGCTTTGTGCTGGGGCCGTTGTTGTGGTGGGTGGCGCACTTTTTTGCCTTGTTCGCGGGCGTTCCGGCCGGCGGGCTGTATGGACTATTGGGCGCCTTGATGCGATGAACGACGCCACGGCGAACGAGACCACGGAACACGCGCCGGTCGCCGGCACGCAAAGCGATCTGCCCTTTGCCCGGGTGCAGGGCGAGCCGTTCACGCGGTTGCCGCAGGATCTCTACATTCCGCCCGATGCGCTGGAAGTGATTCTGGAAGCGTTCGAGGGGCCGCTCGATCTGTTGCTCTACCTGATTCGGCGCCAGAACCTGGATATCCTCAACATCCCGATTGCCGAGATCACCCGTCAGTACATGTCCTATATTGAGCTCATGCACGAGCTGCGGCTGGATCTGGTGGGCGAGTATCTGGTGATGGCCGCGATGCTCGCCGAGATCAAGTCGCGCATGTTGTTGCCGCGCCCGGAAGAGGGCGGTGAAGGCGAGGAAGAAGATCCGCGCGCCGAACTGGTGCGCCGCCTGCAGGAATACGAGCGCTACAAACAGGCGGCGGAGGATATCGACGCCCTGCCGCGCGAAGGCCGCGACCGCTTTGCGGCGCGTGCCCGCCTCGCCGAACGCCGGGTGATCCGGGTCGCGCCGGAAGTGAGTTTCGAGTCCCTGGTGACGAGTTTCAGTTCGGTGATGCGCCGGGTGGCGCTCTATACGCAGCACCGCATCAGTCTGGAGCCGATTTCCATCCGCCAGCGCATGAGCGATCTGCTCTCGCACCTGCGTGAAGGCACGTATGTGGCCTTCACCAAGCTGCTCAACAAGGATGAGGGGCGTGAGGGCGTGGTGGTGAGTTTTCTCGCTCTGCTGGAGCTGGTGCGCACCGGTTTTGCCGCCATCACCCAGGCCGGACTCTTCTCTCCCATACACATCAACTCGCAGGGACTGAGCGGCGGCAGCGAGGAAGAACCGCCATTCGACGACGTGATCGAGGAATACGACAGCCATGACTGAAGCGTCTCCTGCACTGGAGGACATTTTGCTGGCGGCGCTGTTTGCCGCCGAACGGCCCTTGCCGATGGAAGAAATCGCCACGGTGTTCGAATTGGGCGATAACGTGCCGCAGCCCTCTATCAAGGAACTGGAAGCGGCATTGGAGCAGGCCCGGAAACGCCTGGAGGGTTTGCCGCTTGAGATAAAAAAGCTGGCCGGAGGCTACCGCATCGAGGTGCCGAAGCAGTATTCGAGCTGGGTGAGTCGGCTGTGGGTGGAGCGCCCGGCCCGCTACTCGCGGGCACTGCTAGAAACTCTGGCGCTGATTGCCTACCGTCAGCCGATAACGCGCCCGGAGATCGAGTCCGTGCGCGGCGTGGCGGTGAATACCAACATCATCCGCACCATGAGCGAACGCGGCTGGATTCGTATCGTCGGCCATCGCGATGCGCCCGGACGGCCGGCCCTGTACGGTACGACGCGAGTGTTTCTCGATTACTTCGGCCTGGCGGGACTGGAAGATCTGCCGAGCCTGGCCGAGATTCGCGAACTCTCCGATTTCGAGCCCGAATTGCCGCTGGAAGAGGATAACGAGATCGCCGCCGCCATACTCGACGAAGGCGAGGCCGGCGAGGGCGAAGTGGTGGCCGGCCCGTGGGGTGACGGCAGCGAGCGTGATGAAGAGATCGCCGAACCGCAAGACGATGACGAACACGACCTCTGAAGCGGGCGGCGAACGCCCGGAAAAGTATCTGGCCGCTCTGGGGCTGGCTTCGCGCCGGGAAATCGCGCGCTGGATCGAGGCCGGGCGTCTTGCCGCCAACGGGCATATCCTGCGCGGTGGGCAACGTATTGGTGCGCGGGATCGCCTGACCCTCGACGGCAAGCCGCTACGGGTGCCCCGGGCAGCGGTTGATCACCGCGTGGTGCTCTATCACAAACCGGTGGGGGAGATCGTCACCCGCCATGATCCGGAAGGTCGGCCCAGCGTTTTCGACGTGCTGCCGCCGCTCAGCGGCGGGCGCTGGGTGGTAGTCGGGCGGCTCGATGTCACCACCACGGGGCTGTTGCTGTTTACCACCGACGGGGCGCTGGCGGCGCGCCTCATGCATCCGCGCCACGAGATGACCCGCACCTACATGGTGCGCGTGCATGGCGAGGTGCCGGACGATCTGGCCGCACGGATGATGCGCGGTATCGAACTCGACGACGGCACCGCGCGGTTCGATTCCTGCGTGGCGCTCGGGCGGGCGGGCAACACCAACCGTTGGTATAAGGTCAGTCTGCGCGAAGGCCGCAACCGCGAAGTGCGGCGCATGTTCGAAAGCCTCGACCTACAGGTGAGCGGCCTGAAGCGCATCGGCTACGGCCCGGTGGCGCTGCCCCGCGAATTGCGGCCGGGGCAGTGGCAGGAGCTGGATAGCGAGGCGATCAAGGAACTGGAGGCCGCTGTCAATCCGGGCAGTGAACCAATTTCAAACCCACGGGTCAAAACATCACATGAGCGCATTACAAATGGCCAGGGACGAAACAACATCAAGCGCTGATGCCGACCGATTATTGGTCAAGCGGGTGCAGGGTGGCGACAAGGCGGCCTTCAATGCGCTGGTGCTCAAGTATCAGCAGCGGATACTCAAGCTGGTGTCGCGCTACATACGCGACCCGGAAGAAGCGCTTGACGTCTCCCAGGAAGTCTTCATCCGCGCCTATCGGGCGCTCAAGAGTTTTCGTGGCGACAGTGCGTTCTACACTTGGCTTTACCGCATTGCCGTCAACGCGTCCAAGAATGCCATCGGAGCGGCCACACGCAACCCGGTGGAAGGTGGACTCGATGTGGACGATCCGGAGCTGATGGAAGTGCAACGCAAGATGACCGAAGAGGCGACCCCCGAACATCTGCTCTATACCGAAGAACTCAAACAGACCATTAACAGTGCGATTGAGAGCTTGCCGCCGGAACTTCGGCGCGCAATTCTACTCAGAGAAATGGAAGGCTTGAGTTACGAGGAAATAGCCAAGGTAATGGACAGCCCGGTCGGCACCGTACGCTCGCGTATCTTCCGCGCCCGCGAAGCGGTTGCCCAACGTATTCAACCCCTCTTGGAGTGATTGGCCCATGAGTGATCTTTTGCGCGAACAGCTTTCTGCTCTCATCGACGGTGAACTGCCGGTCGAGGAGTGCGAACTGTTGGTCAAGCGCATCGGCAACAGTGCCGAACTGGCGCGGTGCTGGCATGCTTATCATCTGATCGGCGATGCGCTGCACAATGAACTGTCGACCGGAGCTGCCCAAAAACTCGCATCCCGCGTACGCGAGGCCCTGAACGAGGAGGCCGAACCGCCGGCATCGGTGCGCCACCATGGTCTGCGGCGCTGGTCGACCCTGGCGGCCGGCGTGGCGGTGCTGGGCCTGGCCGGTTTGGCCGGCGCGCTTATCAGCAGCCACATGGAGCCCGGCAAGGTGTTTGCCCCTGCTGGTAACGCTGCGGGCGGCAGTGCGACGCCGATTCATGTGGACTGGCGCCAGGCGCCGGCCCCGGTGCAGGCTGAACTCAGTCAATATTTGCTGATGCATGATCCGTACGGCATGGCGTCTGGTCCGGCAGCGCAGGGTGCGGCCACTTCGCTGACGGCAGGCGGGGCGGTCAATGACGAAACGCATCCCACCCCACCTCTCTGATCCCATGCGTCTGAGCCTCGTGCTGCTGGCACTGGCAGCACTCGGACTGCCCGTGGCGGGACGGGCCGGTGAAACAACGCCCGCAGCCTGGTTTGCACGCATGCAAAAGACCCTGACGACGCAAAGTTACCAGGGCAACATCGTTTACATGGGAAGCTCCCAGCCCACAGCCTATCAACTGGTCGCGTGCTCCGACGGGTATGCGCGCCTGAGTGCCTTGTCCGGTCCCCCACGAGAGGTGATTCACGGCCCGCATGTGGCGGTACGGATGCGGGCCGGACATACGGCCCTGGTGGTGCATGAAATGGGCAATGAAGCTGCCCCCTTGCCGTTCCCACCGGTCACCCGGACCCCCGTTGCCAAGCTCGAGCATTGGTACCGTTTTGTCCTTGGTGGCTCCAATCGGGTGGCGGGCCAGGCGGCGCAATTGGTGGAGCTGGTGCCGCGCGATCGGTGGCGCTATGGGTATCGCATCTGGATCAGCAAAAAATCCGGGATGCCCTTGAGCTCCCAATTGATAGGTTTGCGTGGCGGCGTACTTGAACAGGCGTTTTTTACGAGCATCCAGTTGCTGGATATGGCGACGGCACGCGGTTTGATCGGCGGCAAGGCCCTGTCGCTGGCAGCCCATGCGGCCTCTGCTCCGCAGGCCACGATCGCAGCCGCCAAGTGCCCGGACAAGGACGGGGCAGGAGCGGTCAATCTCGAGCACCTGCCGGCGGGATTCGAGCTGGTTAGCGAGAGCTGCGAGTCCGCACCCCTGCACGCTACTCCGGTAACCCATCTTCTTGTGAGCGATGGTCTGACCCACGTGTCGGTGTTCGTTTCTCCGCGCCAGAACGGCGGTGCCACGCTGATGGGCGAAACCGGCATGGGCCCGGTGCACGCCGTGGGCCGAGTTGCCGGCGGCTATGCCGTCACCGTCCTGGGTACCGCGCCGTTGGCCACGGTGTCGAGTATTGCTAATGGCGTAAGAATCAAAAAACAATAACAAGTCTTCGCTCGCTACATGTTTCAGCCCCTTGCAAGCCATATACCGATGGGTTATTCGCCTATTATCCCGTTATAATTACCTGTTATTTCAAATGCGGACAGCGCATGCGGAATATCCGCAATTTCGCGATTATTGCCCATATCGACCACGGAAAATCCACGCTTGCCGACCGGCTTATCGAGCAATGCGGCGGGCTGAGTACGCGTGAGATGGGAGCCCAGGTGCTGGACTCGCTGGCAATCGAGCGCGAACGGGGTATCACCATCAAGGCCCAGAGCGTGCGCTTGAGTTACCTGGCGCGCGACGGCGAGCGCTATCAGATGAACCTGATCGATACGCCCGGACACGTCGATTTTTCCTACGAGGTTTCGCGATCCCTGGCCGCCTGCGAGGGCGCGCTGCTGATCGTCGATGCTTCCCAGGGCGTGGAAGCGCAAAGCGTGGCCAACTGTTACAGTGCGGTCGAGCAGGGCCTGGAGGTGGTGCCCGTGCTCAACAAGATCGATTTGCCGGCGGCCGAACCCGAGCGGGTAGCGGCGGAAATCGAGGATCTGATCGGTATCGAGGCGCGCGATGCCCTGCAGGTGAGCGCCAAGACCGGTGCCGGCATGGGCGAAGTGCTGGAACGCCTGATTGAGCGGGTGCCCGCGCCCACCGGCGATCCGCAGGCGCCGTTGCAGGCGCTGATCATGGATTCCTGGTTCGATCCCTATGTCGGCGTGGTGTCGCTGGTGCGCATCAAGGCCGGTTCTCTTGCGAGCAACGAGCGCATCAAGGTGATGTCCACGGGCAACTGGTGGCAGGTCACGCGCATCGGCTGCTTCACACCGCGCATGACCGATACGCCACGGCTCGAATGCGGCGAAGTGGGTTTCGTGATTGCCGGCATCAAGGATATCGACGGCGCCCCGGTGGGCGACACCATTACCTCTGCTTCGCGTCCTGCGGAAAAGCAGTTGCCGGGCTTCGTGACGATCAAGCCGCGGGTGTTCGCGGGCCTGTTCCCGACCGATGCCTCGGATTTCGAGAACCTGCGCGAAGCACTCTCCAAGTTGCGCCTGAACGATGCCGCGCTGGTGTACGAGCCCGAAACCTCGGGTGCGCTCGGCTTCGGCTTCCGTTGCGGCTTCCTGGGCCGGCTGCACATGGAGATCGTGCAGGAACGGCTGGAGCGCGAATACGATCTCGACCTGATTTCCACCGCGCCGTCGGTGGTGTATCGGGTGACCACGGCCAAGGGCACGATCAGCGAGGTGGAAAATCCCTCGGCGCTGCCGCCACGCGGCGAAATCGAACGCATCGAGGAGCCGGTCATCACGGCCAGCATTTTGTGCCCGCACGATTACGTGGGCGCAGTGATTGGCCTGTGCGAACAGAAACGCGGTGTACAGAAGTCGCTGATCTATCATTCCGGGCAGGTGAGCCTCACCTACGAATTGCCGCTGGCCGAGGTGGTGCTCGATTTCTTCGACCGGCTGAAGTCGCTCAGCCGTGGTTATGCTTCCTTCGATTACGGCCCGGCCCGTTTCGTCGAATCCGATCTGGTGCGACTCGATGTGCTGATCAACGGCGAACGCGTCGATGCCCTGTCTCTGATCGTGCACAAGAGTATCGCTTTCCCTCGTGGCCGTGAGCTGGTGGAGCGGTTGCGGGAACTGATCCATCGCCAGATGTTCGAAGTAGCCATACAGGCTGCGATCGGCAGCCAGATCATTGCTCGCTCCTCGGTCAAGGCTCTACGCAAGAACGTCACGGCCAAATGCTATGGTGGCGATATCACCCGTAAGCGCAAATTGCTGGAGAAGCAGAAGGAAGGCAAGAAGCGCATGAAGCGTGTTGGCAAGATCGATCTGCCGCAATCGGCCTTTCTCGCCATACTGAAAAATGAATAAGGAATCCAGATGAGCGATATGTTTGCATTGATTGTCATTTTGTTGACGGCAGTGACCGGGCTGGTATGGCTGGCCGATGTACTGCTGAGGCGCGGACTGAAGAAGGGGGGCAAGGACAACCCGTTGCCTGCCACCTGGCGCTGGTGGGTGGAAACCTGCCGCGGCTTTTTCCCCTTCGTGCTGGCTGTCCTCGTTATCCGGAGCTTCATCGTGGAGCCCTTTCATATTCCCTCCGGTTCAATGATGCCCTCGGTGCAGATCGGTGATTTCGTGGTGACCGAGAAATTTGCTTACGGCCTGCGCCTTCCGCTCACCGATAGCAAAATCGTTCCTACCGGCACCCCGCACCGCGGCGACGTGTTCGTATTCCGCTATCCGGTTAATCCCGGAGTGGACTTTATCAAGCGCGTCATTGGGCTGCCGGGTGATAAAATTACCTATACTTGCAACAATCAGCTCTATATCAATGGCAAGCAGGTGCAGCGGCACCTTGTTGGCAAGTACCCGGGAGAAGGCGTGCTTGGCATCGCGAGTGGCGCCCAGGAATGGGTTGAAGACCTGCCGCGTGTGGGTGGCGGGGTGGTGAAGCACAAGATTCTGCTCGATCCGAACCGACCAATCTTTCCTCCCCATTGCAACAGGACCTGGACGGTACCACCACACGAATACTTCGCAATGGGCGATAATCGCGACAATTCGGACGATAGCCGGTATTGGGGCTTTGTGCCCGAGAAAAACCTGGTTGGCAAGGCCGTGGTGGTGTTTTTCAATTTTCAGGGCTGGACGCACTGGCCTCTGTGGCACCGCATAGGTACCTTGCTCAAGTGAGAAGAAAAAAGCATACTTAGGAGGACGAGGAGGACAGGATATGTTAAATAATGACGGAATGTCCGGTGGGCTTTCCCGACAACGTGGAGTCAGTCTGCTCGGTTGGTTGTTGCTCGTGGTTCTGGTGGGGGTCTGGGTCTATGCGGCATTCCAGGTAATCCCCGCCTATATCGAGAATGCCGAGCTGGGGAGCGTTCTGAGCGCTGTAAAGACCACGGCCGGAACGGCTTCCCTGCAAACCATTCAGCGTGATATTGCCGATCAACTTACGATCAACAGCATCAACGATGTCACCACCAATGAATTCAAATTCTCTATAGAGGGCGATCAATTAACCATTTCCATCAACCATCCCATCGAAAAATCATTTATCGGCAACTTGTCATTCGTGTTGCACTGCCGACATTCGATTACGGTTATTCGTAGTGCCGGAGCCGACTGACCCGATAGTGGAATTGGGCAAGCGCCTGGGATATCGCTTTGCAGATCCGGGCACAGCCGAACAGGCGCTGACCCATCGCAGTGCGGGACCCGTGCATAACGAGCGTCTGGAATTTCTGGGCGATGCTGCCATCGGTCTGGCGGTGGCCGACATGCTGTATGCGGAATGGCCGGAACTGACCGAAGGCGATCTCACCCGTATGCGCTCCAGCCTGGTCAACAGCGAGGCGTTGGCATGTCTTGCCCGTACGCTTGATCTGGGCGAGCTGATCACGATGGGGATCGGGGAGCAGCATGGTGGTGGCTTTCAGCGCCGTTCCACGTTGGAGGATGTGTTCGAGGCCGTCATCGGCGCCGTGTTTCTGGACGGCGGCTACGCAGCGGCACGGGAAGTGCTTTGCCGCCTGTTCGCCGAACCGCTGAACAATTTGCCCGATCCCGAACAGCTCAAGGATCCGAAAACCCGCCTGCAGGAAGTGTTGCAGGCCCGCGGCATCGCTTTGCCCGAATACCGCTTGACGGCGAGCAGCGGTCCCGACCACGCGCGCGAGTTCAGCGCGGAATGCCGGATCAATGCATTGCGTCTGACCGGTTGTGGCAGGGGCAGCAACCGCCGGCGGGCCGAACAGGCTGCCGCCGATGATGTGTTGAGCCGACTGGCCGATCTGCTACCCGCGCACTCGCGTTCCGCCTGATGAGCGAATCCGATTTTCACGCCGGTTTCGTGGCTGTTGCCGGGCGCCCCAATGTCGGCAAGTCCACGCTGGTCAATGCCCTGGTGGGCGATCATGTCGCAATCGTGTCGAGGCGACCGCAGACGACGCGGCGCTGCATCCTTGGCGTCGTCAATGGCCCCGACAGTCAGATCGTTCTGATCGACAGTCCCGGCCTGCATGCCAGCGGTGGACGCCCGCTGAACCGCGCACTCAATGCCGGTGCGCGCCGCGCGGTGGTCGATGCCGATGCGGTCATGCTGGTGATTGAGGCGGGGGCGTGGCGCGACGATGATGAACGGGCGCTCGCCATCGTGCGCGAGGCCGGGTGTCCCGTGGTGCTCGTGATCAACAAGGTGGACAAGGTTACGCCGCGCGAGGCGTTGTTGCCGTTGATAGCCGAACACTCGGCACGGCACGATTTTGTGGCCGTCATTCCGGTGAGTGCCCGTCAGCGGGAGAACCTGGCGCAGATACCGGCAACCCTGTTGCCCTTGCTGCCGCCGTCCCCGCAGTATTTCCCGCCCGGACAAATTACCGATCAGGGTGCGGCCGAACGTGCCTCGGAAACCATCCGCGAAGCCCTGATCGAGCGGCTTGGCGCCGAGTTGCCCTATGCGACCTATGTCACCATCGAACGCTGGGTCGTGGAGGGCGATTGTCTGCACCTGGACGGTGTGATCTGGGTGGCGCGGGAAAGCCAGAAGGGTATCGTGATCGGCGCCGGCGGTCGTATGGCAAAAGCGATTGGCACCGCTGCGCGCAAAAGGCTGGAGGCGGAACTGGAGTGCAAGGTCATGCTGCGTCTGCGGGTGAAAGTGCGGACGGGCTGGAGCGACAATGTCCGGTTGCTGAACGAAATGGGCCTGGGTATATGAATGATCGCACGCGAATCGTTTTGGCGCCGGGTTGGTTGCTGCATCGTTATCCCTACCGCGAAACCAGCCTGATTGCCGAGGTGCTGACGCGCGAGTATGGCCGCATCGGACTCGTGGCGCGTGGTGCCCGCGCCCCGCGGCGTACGGCCGCAACGGTGCTGGCGCCCTTTACACCGCTGTTGCTCAGTTTCCGGCAAGGTGGCGAATTGGCGAATCTCGACAAGGCGGAAACTGCGGGGTCGGGACATGCGTTTCGCGGCGACTGTTTTCTTGCCGCCTGCTATGTGAACGAGTTGCTGCTGAGGTTGTTGCCGCGCGGTGATGCAATGCCGGAAGTCTATGCGCTCTACGAAGACACACTGGTTAGACTACAGGAACACACTGCGCAGGCGGTGCGGCGCTTCGAGGGCCGCCTGATACGCCTCCTGGGCGTGCTGCCGTCGCTCACGCGCGATGTGGACGGCGTGCCGTTGCATAGGCAACGCCACTATCGCTATGACCACGAACGTGGCCTGGTGCCGGCGGCACAGGGCGGTGAAACCGGCGCCTTGCTGCTGGCCATCGCCGAGGAGCGATATGACGACGAACGGGCCCTGAAGGTGGCAGCCGGACTGTTTCGCGGCATCATCACAGCCCATTTGCACGGTCGTCCGCTGCGCAGCCTCGATGTGGCCCGCGCCATGACGACTCGGGGCGTTGGGGTGGCGTCGTGAAAGAGATTGCACTGGGCGTCAATGTCGATCACATTGCGACGCTGCGTCAGGCCCGGGGAACCGATTATCCCGACCCGGTGCGTGCGGCATTGGTGGCGGAAGCGGCTGGCGCCGACGGCATCACCGTGCATCTGCGTGAAGACCGGCGCCACATTCAGGACCGCGATGTCCGTATCCTGCGCAAGGTGCTCACCATCAAGCTCAATCTGGAAATGGCGGTCACCGAGGAAATGCTGGCCATTGCCTGCGAGCTTGCGCCGCCGGATGTGTGTCTGGTACCCGAGCGCCGCGCCGAACTCACCACCGAGGGCGGGCTGGACGTGGCGGGTGATCTGGAACGTTACCGTGATGCCGTGGCGCGTCTGGCGGCGGCGGGCATCCGCGTCTCGCTGTTCATCGACCCCGAGCCGGCCCAGGTGGAAGCGGCGGCCGAGGTGGGAGCCCCGGTGATCGAGTTGCATACCGGCCGTTATGCGGACGCGAGAGACGATACGGTAAAAAATTTAGAATACAACCGGTTACGTGACTCATCCGACAAATCGAATGAACTTGGGATCGTGCTCAACGCCGGCCACGGCTTGAACTACGACAACGTGCACGGTGTGCTCGGCCTGCCGGGCCTGACGGAGCTGAACATCGGCCACGCCATTGTTGCCGAGGCCACCTTCGTGGGCATGGAACAGGCCGTTGCCCGCATGAAGCTGCTGCTTCGGCAAGGCTCGGCATGATTTACGGAATCGGCACCGATATTGTGGAACTGGCGCGTATGCGCCGGCTGTGGGAGCGCTGGGGCGAGCGGGCCGTGAGTCATATCCTGACGGCAGGCGAAGCCGAACGTTTCCGCCGCAGGAAGGATGCGCCGCGCAGTCTTGCGATGCATTTTTGCGCCAAGGAAGCGACGGTCAAGGCGCTGGGCACCGGATTCTGCCCCCGTATGACGCTGCACGACGTCATCCTGGTGCCTGACCCGCTGGGCCGGCCGGAGATCGAATTTTCTCCCAAGGGCGCGGTTTTCGTTGCCGAGCGCGGTGGGGGGGGTGTACATGTCAGCCTGACCGACGAGGCGGGTATCGTTTTCGGCGTCTGCGTCATGCTCAAACGGGACTGTGGACCGGGGACTGGGAACTCGTAGATCAGCAGGGTTGCTTGCTTCTGCATCTCTATCTGAATCTGACAGATCCGCGATTTATCTTTTTATGCTTGCAGCGCTTCCAGCTTCGGATCGAGCGGATAAGGCGCTACAACTTGCGTTATGTTTTTACCGTCCGGCAGTGTGCCGCGGTCCACGACTTCCACGGGTACGTCATTTATCCCGATGCGTTTGCCGAGTGGCGCATCGAGTTCGGTCGCCAGCAACAGCATGCGGTGTTTTACCGTGCCGCGGTGTTGCAGGCGAGCGATGATTTCCTGTCCGGGATAGCAGCCCTTGTTCCAGGAGATGACGCCATGCGTATCGAAGTTGAGCGACTGTGGCAGAAATTGACCGCGAGTGGCTTCGCAGAGCGCGACTTCGCCTGCCTGCATGCAGACGCCGTGCCAGTGCATACGATCGGTATCGCCGCATTCGGTGGCTAGTACATCTAGCGTAGTCGCCATGCGTGTTGTTTCGCCGGCGATCAGATAACGTTCATCGGATGTGGCAGCGATTTCCAGATCGTCCTCTACGCTGACTGTACCTGCATCGGGGACTTTCGGGTGAGCCGCGGCGAGTGCCGGCGCCACACTCTTGCCGAACAGCGCTGCAACGGCCCAATCCGTCACGCCGATTTCCACTCGCGACCGGAATCGGAACCGCAGCAGGTGAGAGACAAACCATTCCGCTTCTTCGGTGGGCAGGATCAAGCGCCAGTCGGTTCCGGTATGCCAGGCCGTGGCCGTGGCAATCACCCGGCCCTTGTTGTCGGCAAAGGCGCAGCGGCTCAGGCGTCGATCTTCGAGTGTGGCCAGTGACGTCATGCTCTGGGCTTCGAGGAACGCCGTGGCATCGGCTCCATTGACAATCAACCGGCTCAAACCGGGATCGCGAACCTGCCTGGCGGAAAATTCAGTCTGATCGGTAGTCATACACCGGCATAATAGCAACAGGTTCAAGCATTGGATACGCCACCGTGAAGTGCGTTCTCTCAACTACGGACACGGCTTTGCTGGAATACGTGCGCCGAGCACTTGATGAACGGGGCATCGGCGTTTTTGTGCGCAATGCAACCAATTCCGGCTCGATCGCCGGAGAATTGACGCCGGTCATCGCGCGCCCGGAAATATGGGTGGTAGCCGAGGAAGATCACGTGGCAGGGGAGCGTCTGGTAGCCCGGACGCTGGAGAGCCTGCGCCCGGTGTCCACCGATCCGTGGATCTGCCCCAAATGCGGGGAACATCTGGAAGCGCAATTCGAAGTGTGCTGGGCCTGCGGTCAGGCGCGCGTACTGGAAGACACCTGACGGCTTCCGATTCGCCGAGATAACAAAAGCCGGCAGGGCGCCGGCGCTCCCAGGCCTACGGTTTGTCTTTGGGCATCTTTTCCAGGAGCGGTTTGATGAGATCGATCGGCAACGGGAACAGGATGGTGTTCGATTTGCCGGGCTGAGCTACCTCGGTGAGCGTTTGCAGATAGCGCAATTGAATAGCCTGCGGTTGCGTGGCCAGGCGGTTGGCGGCCTGGGTGAGCTTCTCCGAGGCCTGCAGTTCGCCCTCGGCGTTGATGATCTTGGCGCGGCGCGTGCGCTCGGCCTCGGCCTGGCGTGCGATGGCGCGCACCATGTTCTCGTCGAGCTCGATCTGCTTGATCTCGACGTTGGTGACCTTGATGCCCCAGGCGTCGGTCTGCTCGTCGAGGATTTTCTGGATGTCGGCGTTCAGCTTGTCGCGCTCGGCGAGCATGTCGTCGAGCTCGTGCTGGCCGAGCACCGAGCGCAGGGTGGTCTGCGCCAATTGGCTGGTGGCGCCGAACGGATCGGCGACCTGGATGATGGCGCGCTCGGGATCCACGATGCGGAAGTAGATCACGGCGTTAACCTTGGCCGATACGTTGTCGCGCGAGATGACGTCCTGCGGCGGGACGTCCATGACGATGACGCGCAGGTCCACCCGGGTCATCTGCTGGATGCCGGGGACCACGATGATCAGGCCCGGACCCTTTACGGCCTGGAACTTGCCGAGCAGGAAGATTACTCCGCGCTCGTATTCCTTGAGTATCTTGATGGCGCTGAGAATAATCAGCACCACGATGGCGACGGCTACGAGAATCGGGATCAGCATTTTCAGTCCTCCAGTAGGGAACGCTCGGATCAGTTCGATCCGGTCGGTTTCGAATCGATCTGCGGCGATACGGAAAGCACCAGGCCGTCGATGGAATCGACGATAACACGCTCGCCCTTCCTGACGGGCACGCGGGTGATCGCGCTCCACCGTTCACCCTCGATGCGCACGGGTCCCTTCGCGTCGAAATCGGCCATTGCAACGGCCGCATGTCCGATCATGTGCTCGAGTCCGCTCACGACCGGTCGACGACGCATGCGTACGACGAAGTAGAGCAGGCCGAGGATCACGACACTGGCCGCAGCGGCGATGCTGCCGATGTAGATGCGGGGCAGGGTGTAGCCGGGCGCATGAGTATCGATCAGCATGATCGAGCCGAAGACGAAGGCGACGATGCCGCCGATGCCGAGCGTGCCGTAACTGGTGACAAACGCTTCGGTCACAAACAGAATGACTCCGAGCACGATCAAGGCCAGTCCGGCATAGTTGACGGGCAGGGCATGGAAGGCGAACAGGGCAAGGATGAGACTGATCGCGCCCACCGTGCCGGGCAGGATGAAGCCGGGGTGCAGGCCTTCCATCATCAGCCCGAACAGGCCGATGATGAACAGCAGGTAGGCCACTGTCGGGTTGGTGATCACGGTCAGAAACTGTTCGCGCCAGTCCTGTTCCTGCGGTTTGAGCGTAACGCCTTGCGTGTCGAGCTTGACCTCGCCCTGCGACGCCGGGATTTCAGCGCCGTTCAGTGCGGCGAGCAATGCGGCCGGGTTGGGCGACACGTTCTCGATAACGTGTCTGGCGAGTGCGTCCCTGGCCGTGATGCTGGCGCCGTCGCGCACGGCCTTCGCGGCCCAGTCGGCGTTGCGGCCGTGCAACTGGGCGAGGCTGGTGATGTAGGCGACGGCATCGTTCAGTATCTTCTTGCCTTCCGCCGTCTTCGGCTTGGCGGGCGTGTCGCTGCCGCCGCTCGGGTTGAGCGCCACCGGTGTCGCCGCGCCGACGTTGGTGCCGGGCGCCATCGAAGCGTAGCCGCAGGCATAGAGGATGTAGGTGCCGGCACTTGCCGCGCGCGCGCCTCCCGGGCCGACCCAGCACGCGACGGGCACGGGGGAGGCGAGGATATCCTTGATGATGCTCCGCATCGAATCGGAGAGCCCGCCGGGTGTGTCCAGACGAATCAGGACGAGTGGCACCCGATCCTTGGCCGCCTGGCGTAAACCGCGCTTGACGTAACTCGCCATCGGCGGGCCGATCGGTCCCGAGATGGCGATTTCCGGCACCGTGCCGGCAGCCATCGCCGGACAGGCCGCCGCGATCAGGGCCAATGCGACCAATGTGCGCCGTACAATAGAGGTCATGCAAAAGAGCCGATAGAGACCACAAGATGCATCAGAACAGAACTGAGGACGGGACGCAAGTGCCGCAAACCGGGGTGACGGTCATCACCACCGGCGGGACTATCGACAAGGTCTACTTCGATGCGCTCAGCCATTACGAAGTAGGCACACCCGTGGTGACCGGCATGCTGACCGAGGCAGGCGTCGATGTGCCCTATACGGTGCATTCTCTGATGCAGAAGGACAGCCTGGAACTCACCAACGAGGATCGGCAGACGATTCGCCAGGCCGTGGAGAAGGCCCCGACGACCACGGTGCTGGTGACGCACGGAACCGACACCATGGTGGATACCGCGAAGGCGCTGAGCGGAATCAGCGGCAAGACCGTCGTGTTGACCGGCGCGCTCAAACCGGCGCGCTTTCGCGATACCGACGCGCAATTCAACGTGGCGGCGGCATTCGTGGCGGTGCAGATTCTGCCTGCCGGGGTGTGGATCGTGATGAACGGACGGGTGTTCGACCCGGAACACGTGCGCAAAAACCGCGACGCCAACCGCTTCGAATGGAGTTGAAATAGGGGAATGCCGGCGTCCCGCCGGAAGGGCCAAGAAAAAAGGTCGGCAGGATCCCGGCGCTTCTTGCAAGAGCAAAAAAAAGCGGCGACACCTTTCGATGCCGCCGCTCGAACGTTGCATTGTTCGTCTTCGATCAACCCAGGTCGAACTTGATTCCCTGCGCGAGCGGCAGTTCGCTGGACCAGTTGATCGTAGTGGTCTGGCGGCGCATGTACTGCTTCCAGGCATCGGAACCGGATTCGCGCCCGCCGCCCGTTTCCTTCTCGCCGCCGAACGCGCCGCCGATCTCCGCGCCCGAGGTGCCGATGTTGACGTTGGCGATGCCGCAGTCGCTGCCGTGCGCGGAGAGGAAATTCTCGGCATGGCGCAGGTTCATGGTGAAGATCGCCGAGGACAGGCCCTGCGGCACGGCATTGTGCATGGCCAGCGCCTCGTCCAGGTCCTTGTAGGTCAGGACGTAGAGGATCGGCGCGAAGGTTTCCTCGAGTACCACACCCGCGTGGGCGGGCATGCGGATGATGGCGGGCTCGACGTAGTGGCCCTTGCCGTCGATTACCTTGCCGCCGGCCAGCAGCTTGCCGCCTTCCTTCTGGGCGCGCGCAATCGCGTCCTGGTAGCGCTTGACGGCGTTGTCGTCGCACAACGGGCCCATGAGCACGCCTTCGTCCAGCGGATCGCCGATCTTGACCTGCTTGTAGGCATGGGCCAGTGTGTCGCACAGGTCGTCGGCGATCGATTCGTGCACGATCAGGCGCCGGGTGCTTGTGCAGCGCTGCCCGGCGGTGCCCACGGCGCCGAACACGATGGCAGGCACGGCGAGCTTGAGGTCGGCTGTCTCGTCGACGATCAGAGCGTTGTTGCCGCCCAACTCGAGCAGGGCGCGGCCCATGCGCTTGGCGACGATCTCGTTCACCATCTTGCCTATGTGGCAGGAACCGGTGAAGGACATCAGGCGGGCACGCTCGTCGGCGTAGAATTTCTGGGCCAGCTCGATGCCGCCTTCAGTGAAGAAGCTGAAAACAGGCGGAAAATCATGGCCTTCAAGTGTTTTGTTAACAAGTTTCTGAACTGCAATCGCGCACAGGGCGCCCTTCGGAGAGGGCTTCCACACCGTGGCGTTGCCACAGATGGCCGAGAGCATGGCGTTCCAGGCCCATACCGCGACCGGGAAGTTGAAGGCGGTGGCCACGCCGACCACGCCGTAAGGATGCCACTGTTCGTACATGCGGTGGCCGGGGCGCTCCGAATGCATCGTTTTGCCGTAGAGCATGCGCGACTGGCCCAGGGCAAAGTCGGCGATGTCGATCATTTCCTGCACCTCGCCATCGCCCTCGGGCTTGATCTTGCCCATTTCCAGCGACACCAGCGAACCCAGCGCATCCTTGTGCTTGCGCAGGGCTTCGCCGACCAGGCGCACGGCCTCACCACGTTGCGGCGCCGGCGTGGTGCGCCATACCTTGAAG